>JANOKJ010000022.1:0-32955 GCA_031419275.1 Akkermansiaceae bacterium
GCTTCTACCCGCCAGAACCATACAAAGGCAAAGGCGTTCGCTACTCCGATGAAAAAGTCCGCCGTAAGGAAGGTAAAAGCGTCGGCAAATAACCATAAACCATTTCTGTTTAATGAGCACTATTCAACGCAAAACTATCCGCCAGCGGATTCACAGCCGTATCCGCCGCAAAGTGGTCGGCACCACCGAGCGCCCTCGTCTCGCTGTGTATTTCTCGAACCAACACGTTTACGCGCAGTTGATCGACGATACAGCAGGTCGCACGATCGCTTCCGCTTCGACGATGGACAAAAGCTTCGAAGGCAACGCCTCCAACATCGCTACCGCCCAGAAGGTCGGTCAGTTGATTGCCGAGCGCGCCAAATCCATCAAAATCTCTGACGTGGTTTTCGACCGCGGCGGTCACCTCTATCATGGTAAGGTCAAAGCCCTTGCCGACGCAGCCCGCGAAGCCGGTCTTAAATTCTAATTTTACCTATCACATGGCTAATACTCCTGAAAACGAATCCGCTGAGGCGGTCCCGACACCTGCAGCTGCAGAAGTCACTTCTTCCAATCCAGACTCCAGCTCACCACAACGTGGCGGATACCAAGGCGGCCAAGGTCGCGGTGGTTTCGGCGGCGGCAATGGTGGTCAAGGTGGCGGTCAAGGTCGTGGCGGTCGCAGCGGCGGCCCACGTCGTGAAGAGCGTCAAGCAATCACCGATGGCGAAGGTAACGAACTCTCCGAAAAAGTGGTCTTCATCAACCGTTGCGCCAAGGTCGTAAAAGGTGGACGTCGTTTCTCTTTCTCCGCTCTCGTGGTTTGTGGAAACAAGCTCGGCAAAGTCGGTCTTGGTTTCGGCAAAGCTAACGAAGTCGCAGATGCGATCAAAAAAGCCAGCGAAGCTGCTCGTAAGGTCCTCAAGCCGATGAGCATCGTTGACGGAACCATTCCTCACGAAATCTACGCCGAGTTCGGTGGTGGTAAAGTTCTCCTCAAGCCAGCATCTCCCGGAACGGGAATCATCGCTGGTGGTGGTGTTCGTGCCGTTTGCGAAGCCGTTGGTATCCGCGATGTCCTCGCGAAATCGATGGGTTCTTCCAACCACGCTAACGTCGTGAAAGCGACACTCAAAGCCCTCTCATCCGTCCGCACCCGTGACCAAATTCTCGGCTCCCGCGGTAAACAGAAAAAGGAAAAAGCGATCTAATCTAACTGATCTGTCGGACTCGACGGATCTAACCAAATTAAAAAAATGGAACTTCATAATCTCAAGCCAAATCCAGGCGCTAAACACCGTGTCAAACGTCTCGGTGCCGGTGAAAGCTCCGGACAGGGTAAAACCGCCGGTAAAGGCAATAAAGGTCAAAAGGCTCGCTCCGGATCCGGCACTCGTGTTGGTTTCGAAGGTGGTCAGATGCCTCTTCACCGTCGTCTTCCGAAGCGCGGCTTCAACAACTACGATTTCCGCGACAAGTTCATCGTCGTCAACGTGGGCGATCTCGACGATCGCTTCGATGCCGGTGCAATCATCGACGAAAAATCCCTCCGCGAGGTCGGTTTGGTCAATGGTCCTTGCGACAAGATCAAACTTCTCGGTGATGGCGAAGTAGAGAAATCTTTCACCGTTACGTTCGATAAAGTCAGCGCAACAGCGAAGGCTAAAATCGAAAAAGCCGGTGGTAGCATTGTTGATCCTACTCCAAAATCGTAAGCTCAAAGCCTGACGGTTTCAGTCGTCAGCAACACTGATTTAGGAGAGGAAGCCAAGTGCTTCCTCTCCGTGTTATCAAAAGCAAGTATCGTCCCACAAAGTTGCAATGAGTTTTTCAAAGTAACCCCCTAGCTAGAATAGATTCAAAATTTATACTCTGAAGTTTTTCAAATATCATGATCTCTGCCTTCAAGAACACTTGGAATGTCCCCGAACTGCGGGATAGAATTATTTTCACCCTTTGCGTCATCGTCATCGTTCGTCTCGGTGTGCACATCACACTCCCGGGTGTCGATGGTTCAGTGATCAAAGCCTGGCTCGATTCGCTCTCCAAGAAGAGCCCAGACCAAGCAGGTGGCGTTACTGCAATCCTACAAGTTTTCTCTGGTGGCGGTCTAACCCAAGCTGGAATTTTCGCTCTCGGCATCATGCCATACATCTCTGCATCCATCATGGTGCAGTTAATGACGGCCATTGTTCCTAAATTTTCAAAACTCGCCCGTGAAGACGGTGGTCGTCAAAAAATCACCCAATACACTCGTTATATCACAATCGGGATAGCGATCGTGCAGTCTTATTTCGTCGCACAGTCTCTGATCAATCCTCAGAATATTCCTTACATGCAGGGGGTTGAGAAATTTGGTGATCTCGTGCTCGATCCTTCTCCATATTGGATCGCGCTCACCATGTTGACACTTGTTGCCGGCACAGTATTGCTAATGTGGTTAGGCGACCAGATCACGGATAAAGGTATTGGCAACGGTGTTTCTATCATCATCACGGTTAACATCATTTCGGGATTGCCCGGTGCATTGATGCAAGCATGGACGTTCTTTACCGATAAAGGTCCTTGGTCTGCAATTCTGATGGTTTTAATGATCGCTCTCTTGTTGTTCGTGATCGCTGCAACCATCGCCATCACTCAAGCTCAACGCCGTATTGCGGTCCAATACGCCAAGCGTGTGGTTGGACGTAAGCAGTTTGGTGGGCAGACCCAATACCTTCCTCTCAAAGTCAACTACGCTGGTGTGATGCCCGTTATCTTCGCGACAGCGGTGCTCTCTCTTCCTCCGATGATGCTTCAGTGGTTTTTCCCAGAAGAACAATGGACAGCGAGACTTTTCAATCAGTTATCCAACGGCGGAATGTTGCATTACATTCTCGGTGGTGTCGGTATCTTTTTGTTCTCCTATTTCTGGGTCGCGATGATGTTCCAACCGTCCCAGATTTCCGAGGACTTGAAACGCAATGGTGGTTACATTCCCGGAGTTCGCCCAGGGAAACCCACCGCGGAATTCCTCGATTTCACCATGACTCGCCTGACATTTGCAGGTGCTATTTTCCTGGCAGGTCTATTTTTCCTTCCGGCTATCACAGGTAAAGTAGTCGGACTTCAAAATGGCTCGTTAATCCTCACTTTCTTCGGTGGGACTTCACTACTTATCATGGTGGGTGTGGTGCTTGACGTTATGCGTCAGGTAGAAACCCAACTCATCCAGAAGCATTACGATGGTTTCCTGAGAAAAGGTAAACTCAAAGGTCGTTATGATCGTCTTGGAAATACGGGTAACGCAGCATCACGCAACACGATTGTCTATCTCTGCATCGTTGTCTCTATCATCATCGTGATAGCTGTGACTGCGTATATTTACAATTCCACCCACATTTGATCTGGCGATCACCGTTCAGGCGGATTCCATTTCACTTGCCTCTTCCTGAGTTTTTGAACCAATGAGAATCGTTCTTCTAGGTCCGCCCGCTTCAGGAAAAGGTACCCAAGGCCGGGTAATTGCTTCGCGGCTAGGACTCAATTATCTGAGCACTGGCGCCTTGCTACGTGAGGCAATTGAAAATCGCTGTGATCTCGGTCTAGCGGCAGAGCCTATTCTTGCACGTGGCGGCTATCTGCCTGATGCGTTGATGGAACCCATCCTTGGCGAGTGGTTAGATAGGCATGATAACAAGAACGGTTGGGTGTTAGATGGATACCCGCGTAGTCTCGGACAGGCTCAGTATTTAGATGATTGGTTGAGTGCGCGGGGTAAGAAACTCGATCTAGCGGTTGCTTTGACTGCGCCTTATGAAGATTTGGTTTCACGCATCAGCAGTCGTGTGGAGTGCCCGAATTGCCGTTGGTCTGGAAAAACCGATGAACTCCGCGATGCCTCATTTTGCCCTGTTTGTGGTGGAATAGCCACTGCTCGACAGGATGATGACGTAGATAATTTCAAAAATCGTCATTCGGAATATATAGCTTACACAGTTCCGGCTATCGACTATTACCGCAAAGCTGGTAATTTATATTCGGTTTCGGCCACTGACAGTCGTGAGTCAATTTCGACGGCGATTCTCTCATATATCGAATCAACATCCAATCAGCTGCAAAGCTAAAATCACCTATGTTACGCGTTCGTATTCCCATTAAATCACCTAAAGAAATCGATCGCATGCGCGAATCGGGAAAAATCGCATCCCAGATTTTACAACAATTGGTTACTGCCGTGAAACCAGGTGTCACAACCAAGGAGATCGATCAACTTGCTGCCGATCTCATGGCGCAAAACGACTGCCGCAGTGCGTTTCTTGGCTATCGTGGCTTCGTCGGACAGATTTGTATTTCGGTAAATGAAGAAGTCGTTCACGGAATCGGCGGACCGCGCCGCATCCAACCGGGTGATATTGTAAAAATCGACGTCGGAATCATCAAAAGCGGATTCATCGGAGATAATGCGACTACGGTGGCTTGTGGGGAAATTCCTATCGAGACCAAACGGCTTCTAGCTGTTACCGAACAATCCCTTTACGAGGCAATCTCGCATGCGCGCGCGGGTCGGAAACTGGCGGATCTCTGCGGTGCCGTTGCCGAATACGCTGAGCCATTCGGCTTCACCATCGTGCGGGAATTTGTCGGCCATGGCGTGGGACGTAAACTCCACGAAGAACCGCAAGTTCCAAATTTTCGTCCGCGTGGTAAATCGCCAACCTTGATGCCCGGCATGACTTTGGCCATCGAGCCCATGATCAACGCCGGTGTTCCTGAAGTGCGAATTCTCGATGACGGTTGGACAGTCATCACTGCAGACCGCAAGCCCTCCGCACATTTCGAACACACCGTGCTTATCACCCACGGCGATCCGGAAATCCTAACAGATCGTCCACGCATCGCACTGCCCGAGCAGTTGGGCATTCCTCCGTTAGAGATTAAGTAAGGAAATTCACGCGTATTTCGCGTGAAACTCTTTGTAAACTTTCGGTGAGATTTCCGAAGGTTTGATCTCCGAGCGGCCGCCCCAAAATACGTTGGTGTAGCTGACGGGAATACCGATGGATTCGAGGTGTTTGTCGATGGCAGCTTTGTGTGCGAGCACACGATCTTTTTCGGTGCCGTGAACGACGCCCATGATGTTGACATCGCCAAATTGCGAACCGCCTTCGCGCCAGTAGCAATGAGTCATGCAGAAGTGGCGGCCTACCTCGCTGCCGCCTTCGATCTCACGACCTTTTGGCACAGCCCAATGGAACAAACCGTTGAAACGGGTTACGCGCTCGCCAGTTTCTGCGGATGGTTTCACGTGTTCGAGGAAAGTGGAGAAGCGACCGATGACTTTTTTCTGATTCAGAGTCTCTGCGATTTCGCAGAAGCGGTCGAGAGAGACGCCGGCTTGCTCCGCACGCTTTTCCCATGGGTTATCGTTGATCTCTTCGAGTGTAAGCTCTTCTTTCAGGATGAGCAGGATATCCCATTCTTGCTCTGTTAGATCTGCTGGAACAGTTGTCATCATTACGGCAGGCTCGTCGGATTTTTCACCAGGTTCCATGGTTTTACGGCGGACGTGGCCGACTCCGAGGGCAAACACTCCATTCGCTGGCATCAGTAAATATTCGGTCGCGCCGGTGAGTTTGAGAAGTTTGGTGGCGTGGAAATCGAGTGACTCGCCGACAGGGACTTTCAACGTAGTCCAGAGGCGGTAGCCGGAACCAGAGACTTCGGTGTCGGTGGAGCGGATCACGACGTGGCCGGAGAACGGATCTTCCTTCGCCATGAAATCGAAGGCTGCGTTGAGTTTTTCTTCCGGCACTTTCCATGCGACGAGTGCGCCGTGCGCGAGTTTCGTAGCGAGCATGGTCTGGCGGACACGGCGGATGATGCCTGCCTCAAGCATCGCCCGGATGCGCTCGATGACGGTATCGAGCGGCACGCCCGATTTCTCAGCGATCATTTGGAAGGGGTGGCGCTGGAAACCGGAAATGAGGTCTTCGGAAACGGCGAGGATTTTTGCGTTGATCGGATCAGAGACGGCAGTAGGAATTTCGGAAGTCATTGGCGGGATACTAGGCGGAGTTTTTATGAACGTCCAAGCCAGATTGATTTTTGCGGAGAAAATGATGAAAAGTGCCGAGTGAGTAGTGATCAGTGGGGAAATCCAAGAATTTCAACGCAAAGCCGCTAAGAACGCTAAGGTTCGCAAAGCCAATTCTAAGTAGTCATTTCAAGTATTTTTTAGTTCTTCCTTTGCGTTACCTCTGCGTTCTTTGCGGCTTTGACTCCGCTTCGCTCCGTCCAAGCGGTTACGGCTTCGCCACTTAGTAAAGATTCGTTACCACTCATCCTGCTTTGCGTTGAAAAAACTATTCCAAAATCGTTTCTAGGAAAGCCAATGCCTCATCCCGTGTGGTCAGCCGATTTTCCAGTTGTTCGGTTTGGATTTCCTCTAGGATTTCTTTGAAACGTGGGCTGGGTCGCAGGCCTCTTTCGATGAGATCTTTGCCAGAGACCAGCGGGGGAGGGATGAGCGGTTCGCTGGCAAATTCTTCGGATTTCTCGTTGAGGAATTCGTAGTTGTCGGTGAAGCCGTTTGATGACGCGCAATCGACACGATGCAGCTCCATTTCTTGGGGAAAAGTTGGCTCTGACATGAAACGCTTCAGCTTTGCTTTGCGCATTTGTTTGACGTTCATGAACTGCATGTGGCGCGAGACCATGTGCACGACATCACGGATGACCGCGTTCGGATATCTCAAACGCGTTAAAATTGCCTCGGCCATTTCCGCGCCTAAAGCGTCGTGTCCGTTGAAGCGGATGCGTCCATCGGGATCGGTGGTTTGGGTGGGAGGCTTGGCGATGTCGTGAAACAGTGTGGCGAGGCTGAGGGTGAGTGGGGCATCTGTCTCTAGCATCTCCAACATGATGCAGGTGTGGACATAGACATCGCCTTCCGGATGCCATTGCGGCGGTTGCTCGCAGCCGATGAGCGGCATGACTTCAGGGATGAAATGTGAGATTAAACCGGTTTCTACTAGTAACTCCAAGCCCTTGCGGCGGTTGGGTGAAATGATGATTTTCGAAAACTCATCCCTAATCCTTTCTGGAGAAATTTTATCTAACAGATAAGCATTTTCTTTGATGGCGGCGAGAGTGACGGGCTCGATAGGAAACCCGAGAGTGGTGGAAAATCGTACCGCGCGCAGCAGGCGCAGGGCGTCTTCTTGAAAGCGATGTGTGGGTGTGCCAATCGCGCGGATGACGCGGGCGGTGAGATCCGGAAGGCCGCCAACGTGATCTATCACTTCTCCTGTGAACGGATTTTCAAATAATCCATTGATCGTGAAATCTCGCCGATGCGCGTCTTCATCGGGAGTGGAAAAGGTCACGGAGTCTGGACGCCGACCATCGCCATAAGAACCATCCGTGCGGAAGGTAGCGATCTCCACATGATGTCCTTCGTGTTTCACAATCACCACCCCGAAGTGCGCACCAACCTCGTTTGAACCCGGAAACAAAGCTAGGACCTCATGCGGCGTGGCGGAGGTTGCGATATCGAAATCTTTAGGCTCCACCCCCAACAGTTTATCACGCACGCAACCACCCGCGAAATAGGCGGTATAGCCTGCTTCGGCGAGCTTGGAAGCGAGGGATGTGGCTGAACGTTTGTCGGACATTGGGAAATTCGGATTTATCTTCTACAAAACCGATCCATCACTCAATAGCTTTGTGTCATCCATCTATCAACCCCAGCGTCTCGTAGTAGTAATGGAATTTGACGGCCGCGGTGGGCGGCTAGACCGAAGCGAGCTGAAGTTTTGCGAACGGCTGCACCGAACCAGTTTGCTCATTTCTGCTGTCGAGGAACCAGGTGCGCATCGCACTCTTGCCCTTGATCTCGATGGTGCCGCGTTCCTCGAAAGTAAACGATTCGCCCAATCGCTGCCGCGTCAAGTCCGTCACCTGAATTCGCCCCGATACGCCGTGGGATTCCATCCGGCTGGCGGTATTCACCACGTCGCCCCACAGGTCGTAGAGAAATTTGTTCTTGCCGATCACACCGGCGACCGCGGCCCCGGTGCTGTTGCCGATGCGTACCCGCAGCTGGTAGGGGCCTTCTGCATTGAAGCGGTCCATGACCTCCATCATGTCTAGCGCCATGAGGGCCGCCCGCTCGGTGTGATCGGCCACCGGCACGGGCAGGCCCGCGGCCGCCATGTAAGCGTCGCCGATCGTCTTGATCTTCTCGAGACCGCGGGCGTCGGCGATGCGGTCGAAGCGGGTGAAGATGTCGTTGAGCACATCCACGAGCGCTTCGGGGCTCAGGTTAGCGGAGAACTTGGTGAACTCCACGATGTCGGCGAACAAAACGGTCACCTCCGGAAAGCTGTCAACGATGCGCTCGGAGAAATCGCCGTCCGCAATTTCGGAGCGCCGTTTCAGGCGCTTCGCGATGGTTTGTGGCAGCACGTTCAATAGCAGCCTTTCCGACACCTTCTGTTCCGCCATGACGCACTCGTAGAGGCGCTTCGTCTCCCGGTGCAGCAATCGGACTTCGAGCATGTTGTGCACCCGGAGCAGAATCTCGGCGAGGACGAAGGGCTTGCTGACAAAATCCTTCGCGCCGGCCCGCAGCGCGCGCAGCTTGTGGTCGGGTTCGGCCGTCAGCACGAGCACGGGCAGATAGCCGCTGGTCTCGATTTTCTTCAGGCCTTCCATCACCTCGAATCCGTCCATGCTGGGCATCTGCAGATCGAGCAGGATGAGATCGTAGCTGTGCTGGCGGTGGAGTTCGCAGACCGCGCGCGGATTACGCGTGGAGGTCACCGACTCATAGCCGGCCCCGACCAACATCAGCTCCAGGAGGGCGACGTTCGCCTCCTGATCGTCTACGATAAGGATCTTGGCGTTGAAGATATCTGCAGAACTGATCATGGTTTTGGTTCTGAGTGATAGGTTCGGGTGAATCGTTCTAAGGGACAGACAATCTGAATTGGACAATCTGAATTTAGGGGGACGACCTGACTCATATGGGCGCCGGAGTGTGCGGTGGCGGTGGCTCCTCTGCCATGGGGTGTATCCCTACGCGTCGATATTGCCCAACTCCCCTTTTCCCCTTCTCAGACCGGCCCTCCAGTGTATTCTCATCCCTGAGTGAAAATGCAAATTCCTAGCATTTTTAGTAATTCTGCGTACCACCAATCCTATGCCAAAATCACAAATCTTGACGCGCACGAGTATAGAATTTTAATTGATCTCGATTCCAGTCATTCGATCTAGCTAACGGACAAATCCATCACGGCCATTCATTTCCCATGAATATTTTTATTTTACACAGAAGTGATGAGGAAGTTTGTAAAAAACGAATTGCGGAACTGAGTCAATTTGGAGACGTCATATTGTGCTCTGACAAAGACGAGATCAAAAACGGATTCAAGAACATGTGCGGCGTCATGTATTTTCCGGAGATCACTTCCTGGGATACGGCTTTTTCCAGGCTTGCGGACGATGTTCGCGACTCATGGTTTCTTGAAAATGATGTGCGCTGGGGGACTTCGGCTTTAGCTGAGTTGTTCAGCTTGTCATCAAGGGATGAAGAATTGATCACGTGTTATTGTGATTCCCAAGAAGAACAACCTAATTGGTATTGGTGGAAAGATTTCGCCCACTATTTTCAAAAGCCTACAAAAAGCTTCAACCCTGTTTGTCGATTGCGTGAATCATTGGTTCGAAAAGTCCTTGAATTCCGAGACCAAAATGAAGGATTTGTTTTCCACGAATTGCTCTTTCCCAGCCTGGCTGCGTCGACTTTTGATCTTAAATGCACGAAACTCATTGGCTCCGCCTTTCGATATAGACCTAAAATCAGTTTGGACGAGATGCAAAATGATTCGAGGCTGTATCATCCGGTTAAAGATGATGGTTAATATACCGAGTTGGAAAAATGATTACAAATGCCTGGTGGGGCTTCAGTTGTCGCAGTCCCGGATTATGACTTTTTTTGAATGTCAATTTCGCAAACAACACCAAGTCTCCTAATCGGTATTTGTATTCTGCATTATCAAAAACTTGGATGTTCATTCTACAAGAAAGTAAGTCAAATTCACTGGATTTGGCTGATTCCATTACGGCGGTTTATATGAACGCGGGATGGCTAATGCGGTGGAGGCGATCCACAAGTGCCTTACCTAACGTATGCAGGATTTGGGGGAGTTCTAAAGGGGATGCTGCAACGCTTTTCCCAGTGGTATAACCGCGCGCCACCCCCCTTTTTTTCTTCCAGACGGGCCCTTGAGTTTAATCTCCGCGCTAGGTGAAAAAGCAAATTCCTAGCATTTAGGCTATTGTTTCTTACGGACGATCCAGACTTCGCAGATTTGGTTGCGTTCAGGGATGCGGGTGCTGAATCTGTCGGTTTGGCCGAGATAGACGGCTTGAACGATTTGGCCTGGGCGTTTGCGCCCAGAATAATATTCTGCTGCTTTTGTAGCACGATCTGAGGAGAGTCGTTGGTTGGCGACGGAGTCCCCTGTTTTTGATGCGTAGCCGATGATTAGGATGAGGTCGCCATCTGGGGCTTCATTCGCGACGATGTTTTCCAATTGTGCTATGTCCTCAGCCTTCAGTTCGCTGGATCCGGTGGCATAGTTGAGTGTGAGAAGAACGTTAGCGCCGAGTTCGACACCGAGTTTGCTGTATTCGGTGGTGAGATCGGAGTCTTTCATGCCTTCGAGTTTGCGAAGACGGCGGAAAAGCTCGACCGCGGTGGGGAGTAGTTCGGTTTCGGATGAGGCGAAGAGTTTAGCTTTTTCGACATTCGATTGGAGTTCATTGAGTTGTGCTTGGTAGAAGTCGCGTTCGCTTAATGTTTTTTCTAGCAGGCGTTTCAAGTCGTTAAATTCTCGATCGCTGAAGGATGATTTTGTGGCCGCAAGCTGCTGTTGTGCGGCGGCAAGCTGCTGTTGTGAGGCGGCAAGCTGTTGTTCTGTGATGGCGAGTTGTTTTTTCGTATCGACAAGGAGTAGTTTGAGTCGATCCATTTCGGGGCCGCCAGAGAGGGCTCGGCTGAGTTCCAATTGGAGGCGGGAGTTATCCATTGAAAAGTCCTGGCGGAGTTTTTCGAGGCGGAGTATCTCGCTATTTCGTTCAGAGAGCTGGGTGTTTTTATCAGCGATTATCTTGTGGAAGCTTTTTGCAAGGGCGGCGAGAGTTTCGGCATCGCGTTTGAGGCGTGTTGCGATTTCGTCTGCGGATTCCGCGCCTTCAAGTGGTGGGAGATTCATCGCCATTCTTTGGCGATTGAGCTCCATGCGGCCGGTTTCGAGATCAGCTTTGAGGTCGCTCAGCGAGGGATCGTCTTGTGGATTTTTTATATTAGACGAAGGTGCTTTGTTTTTCAGGTTTAATACTGTGATGATAAGAACCATTACAAAAATCATGAAGACAATAAGCACGATGGGATTGGCCATATTGCCGCTGCGATTGGTTTTCGAGATTTGGGAAGGCTCATTCTCGGCTTTCTCCAAAAACTCTTCTGTATCCACCTGTTTTTCATCTGACATACTAGAGCCTGTTCAATGAGATGGCACTATGTCAATGCAGTCTCTCAGACTCTAAATCAGAAGAGCACGGATAAAATATCCTACTAGTTCTCGAATAAATCTCAACGATAGGAAACTCTCTCTCGCGCAAAACCGCGACCAAAAGAAATTTTGGCAAAACGTCATAGAAAGCTTTGCTCGCGGCGTTTGATAAGTTGCAGTGAATGCTCCCGATTTCGCAATATCCCGCCTTTCGGGGAGGCGTTTCATTTTATCGCCGCCCCTACAAGCTGGTGCTCGGAAGTTTGAGGAGTTCTAGGATGCGATCTAGGTCGTCGTTGCCGTAGTATTCGATTTCGATTTTTCCTTTTTTGGCGGAATGATTGATCGAGACGTGGGTGGCGAGGTGCTCCTGGAGGCGCTTGGTGAGGGCGCGGATGTGAATATCGATCTCTTTTGGGGCGGCCTTTTTAGGGTCGGACTCAGCAGATGGGTTGATAAGCAGGGATTGGGTGAGTTTCTCGGCGGCGCGGACGGTGAGTTTGCGGCGGATGATCTGATCAGCGGCGAGTTTCTGGGTTTCAGCGTCTTTTAAAGCAAGAATGGCTTTGGCGTGGCCAACGGTGATCTGGCCTTGGGCGAGATGAATTTGAATATCGGAATGCAGATCAAGCAAGCGCATGGCGTTGGCTACGGAGGCGCGGGATTTACCGACGCGGGTGGCGATCTCATCCTGTTTCATCGTGAACTCTTTCGCGAGGCGGACGTAGCCTGCTGCTTCTTCGATGGGGTTGAGATCTTCACGCTGAAGGTTTTCGATCAGAGCCATTTCTAACACATCGCGATCGGATGCGGTGCGCTCGATAACAGGAACGTGGGTGCGTCCGAGTTTTTTGGAGGCTCTCCAACGGCGCTCACCGGCGATGAGTTCGTATTTTCCATCAACGAGGCGGCAGATAAGGGGCTGAATGATTCCGTGTTGGCGGATCGAATCCATGAGATCATCTAACGGAGCCTCAATGAATTGATTACGCGGTTGCAGAGGTGAAGGGACGACGTTGTCGATGGCGATCTCGCGAACGCGTGGTGATTCATCTGTGCTGCCGGAAGGATCTTGTCCGGGGAGAGATTGATTTTTTTTGATAAGGGCGCCGAGTCCTTTGCCGAGTGCTGGTTTTGCCATGGGATGGTGAGTGTGAGTGAAACTTGAGAGGAGGGGAAGAGGATTTCAGTAATCGTTGAAAAGAAAGTAAAAAAGTGCCCTTAGTGATGTATAAGTTTTGTGAAGCATTCGCCGCGCCGAAATTGTGAATTAAGACGGAATAGTGATTTGGAGTATGGAAGTAGCTTCAGTGGCAATGAGCGGCGAGGCAGATTTTGGTAATAGGATGGTCTGGCCCTTGATGTGAATTTGATTAAGTGATCCTGAAATTATAGTGATCATGGAGAAGCGATCGGCTTGTGGATTCGCGATGGATTCACCTTCCTTCAGGTGATGGAGAGTGGTTATGAAATAGGGGCAAGAAACTAGGGTGTTTCCTTCGGGTGTTTCAAGTTGCGGTTCGATATCGTTAAAATCGATACAAGCCAGAGATTGCTCGACGTGTAGGTCTCGGGCTTTGCCGTTTGTATCGACGCGGTTCCAATCGAACACTCGATAAGTGTCATCTGAGTTTTGCTGAATTTCATGAATGAGGAATCCTCCGCCGATGGCATGGAGTCGCCCGGATTCGATGAAAAGAGAGTCACCTTCTTTCGGGGTGATTGAATGAACGAGCTCCGCGACTGTGCCATCGGTGATGGCTTGTTCGAAGCTTTCGCGGGTCACTCCTCGTTTCAGGCCGACGTGGAGTTTGGCTCCGGGTTGAGCATTGGCGATGAACCACATTTCCGTTTTCGGCTCGCCGCCGAGTTGTTTGGCGATGTTTTCGGGCGGATGTACTTGGATGGATAGCGTTGAAGAGCAATCGAGGATCTTGATCAGGATAGGAAAACGTTCGCTTTCGGGAAGATGCTCACCGAAAATTTCGCTACGGTGATGGGACCAAAGGTCGTGAAGTGATTTTCCGGCGTATATTCCTTCGTTTACGATGGATTGCGCATTCTCACGATCGACGATTTCCCATGCTTCTCCGTAAGCTGTGGTTGGATCGGGTAGTTCTCGATGGTAGAACGTTTCAAGTTTCCTTCCGCCCCAAATGCGATGGATGTAGAGGGATTTGAAAGTGATGGCGGACATGTGGGTTTGGGAGATCAGTGAATGAAAAAGTTTGTCAGTTTTTCAATAGGATAATCGATGAAAGAGAGTATTTTTTGGCCGTGAGCTTGGTGTTATTTTTCGATGGTGAGTGCGGATTTTGTACGAGATCGGTGCGATCAGTCTATGAATTTGATGAGAGAGGGTTGATTGAATTTGCGCCGTTGCAGGGAGAGCTTGCGGGAAAGTTTGGGTTAAAAGGATATTCTGAAAAAGGCGGTGGATCGATGGTGATTTTGCGAGAGGAAGATGGGGAGGTTTTCACGAAAGGCGATGCGCTTATGGAATTGGGTAAAGCGTTGGGAGGAGTGTTTCGTGTGGTTGCTTTCGGGTTTTCCCTTTTTCCTCAGGGATTTAGAAACTGGCTTTATGATCTGGTGGCGAAGAATCGTTATCAGTTAGGTGGAGTTTGTGAGTTGCCGGATGAGGAATTGAGGAAGCGGATGAGGGATTAGCAGGGTTTATTCTTCGATGAAGCGATCTAGGGCGCGGGCCAGTTCGTCGGAGCGCTTGATGTGGTAGATTTCCGAAGGTTGGATCGACAGGCGTTTTCCTGCGGAGTTTTGGAAATGCATGACGACAGGAGTTGAACCGGGGTGACCCGTAAGGTGGTAGTGAATTTCCTCAAGGTCTTTGGTGGTGTGTCGATTCGTCCAGAGAATGAGTTCGAGCGGTCCGTTGAGATTGTTGGCTTTTTTGGATTTGAGTTCGCTGATGCTTGCTCCAGTGAGGCGGCGGCCACCGGTGCGGTCATCGACCTGGATGCCGATTTTGAGTTTGATCATGCTGCCGGGTTGGAGGATTCCGGCATCGCGTGCGGGGACGAAGGATTCGGACCAGAGCATGACTTCGCAGGAACCTGTGAAGTCCTCGACGGTGAGGATGCCGAACGGTTTTCCAGCTTTGGTCATGCGCGATTCAACCGTGCGGATCATCCCTGCGATAGGGTAGCGTTCGCGTGGGTTTTCTATATCAATTTCATCAATCAAGCCGATGCGGTTGAATTTATCGGAATCGAGAATGCCGCGATATTTATCCAAAGGGTGGCCGGTGACGTAGAAGCCTAACAGTTCTTTCTCGTGAGCGAGGCGGTCGTCTTTGGACCATTCTTCGACGGCGTTGACGATGGGTGAATCCTTGCTGGCGGGTGGTGGAGTGAAATCGATGGAGTCGAACAATGATGATTGCCCGGAGGCTTTGTCGCGTTGGGTTGCGGAGGCGGAGGCGACGACTTGTTCGAGGCGTGAAAACATGGTTGCACGGTTTTCTCCCGTCCAATCGAGCGCGCCGGCCTTGACGAGGTTTTCCAAAATGCGTTTGTTGATGACTTTGGAATCCAAGCGTGAGGAGAAATCCTCGAGTGATTTGTAATCGCCGTTAGCGAGGCGTTCGTAGATCGCAGTTTTCATCGCTGCTTCGCCAACGTTTTTGATAGCGGCGAGGCCGTAACGGATAGCCATTTTACCTGATTCGATAATTTCCGGAACAAAGCGGAGGTGGGATTTGTTGAGGTTAGGCGGTAGGATCTCGATGCTCATGCGATGGCATTCTGCGACAAAAACGGTGATTTTATCGGTGTTGTTGACCTCGTTGGAAAGGAGCGCTGCCATGAACTCGACGGGGTAGTTCGCCTTCATGTAGGCGGTCCAGTAAGAGATGTGGCCGTAGCAAGCGGAGTGGGATTTGTTGAATCCGTAACCCGCGAAGGCGTTGATTTTATCGAAGATCGTATTGGCGAGTTTTTCGCCGATGTTGTTGTGAATTTTTGCTCCATCGATGAATTTGGCGCGTTCTTTGTTCATTTTCTCGACGTCTTTCTTACCCATCGCGCGGCGGAGAAGGTCGGCGCCACCGAGGGTGTATCCGGCGAGAAGTTTGGCGGCGTTTTGAACCTGCTCTTGGTAGATCATGACGCCGTAGGTGTTGCCACAAACTTGTTCTAACAACGGGTGCTCGTAGTTGGCTTTTTTACCTTTTTTTACATCGAGCATCTGATCGATGAATTGCATCGCACCGGGACGGTAGACGGCGATCAAGTCGATGATGTCATCGATGCTTCGGATCTCGTATTTCTTGCAGGTTTCGACCATGCCGCCGGACTCCAACTGGAACACGCCCATGGTTTCGCCACGGTTGAGCATATCGAAGGTGGGTTGATCGGTGAGAGGAACTTTTTCGATATCGAAGTCTGGAGTGTGTTTGCGGATGTGGCCTACGGCGTCGTGGATGACGGTAAGGTTTTTCAATCCGAGGAAATCCATTTTCAGTAGACCGACTTCAGTGATGGCGCCCATGTCGTATTGGGTGACGACCTCGCCTTCATTGCCGCGGGTGAGGGGGACGTGTTCGTCGAGTGGGCGATCGCCGATGACGACGCCGGCGGCGTGGATGCCTACGCTGAGGTTGATGCCTTCAAGGCGAATGGCGTATGTCCAGAGTTCTTTGTAGGTGGACGAGGATTCAATTAGAGTGCGGAGTTCCTCTTTCGCGTCCCATTCGGATTGTAAAGTTGTGCCGGGTTTTGGCTCGATTATTTTTGCGATGCGATCGGCTTCGCCATACGAAATACCCATGACGCGAGCGACATCGCGGAGCACGGATTTCGCTCCCATGGTGCCATAGGTGATGATGTGAGAAACGGATTTCTCGCCATATTTTTTTCTAACATAATCGATGACTTCGGCACGACGCGATTGGCAGAAGTCGATGTCGACGTCGGGAGGTGAAACGCGTTCTGGATTAAGGAAACGTTCGAACAGGAGTCCGAACTGGAGTGGGCAAATGTTGGTGATGCCCATCGCATAGGAGGCGAGGGAGCCGGCGGCGGAACCACGGCCAGGGCCGACGGGGATGTCGTTGTCGCGAGCCCATTGGATGAAGTCCGCGGTGATCAAGAAGTAGGAGGCGAAGCCGAGAGAGTTGATGGTATCGACCTCGTATTTCAAGCGCTCCGCGACTTCGGGTGAGTTGGCCTTTTCTGCGCCATAGCGTTTCAGAAGTCCCTCTTGGCAGAGTTTCATCATGTATTCCTCGCGGGGTGATCCGTCTGGAGTGGGGAATTGTGGGTATTTCTCTGAGGAAGTTGAGTCTAGCTTGATCGTGACGTTGCAGCGCTCGGCGATGCGGAGGGTGTTGTCGCAGGCATCGGGGATGTCTTTGAAAATTTGGCGCATTTCCTCGGCGGTTTTGAAATAAACTTCTGGGGTGTAACGCATGCGGTTTTCATCGATCACCATCGAGCCAGTGCCGATGCAGATCATCACATCGTGGGCCTCGTGATCCTCGCGGTGGAGGAAATGAACATCGTTGGCGGCGACGACGGGGAGGGAGAGTTTTTTAGCGAGATCGACGAGTTGGGGAATCAGCTTGAGCTGGGCTTCGAGGCCGTGATTGTGAAGTTCGACGAAGGTGTTGTCTTGGCCAAAGATATCACGGAGTTCGGTGAGAGTTTCGAGGGCTTTGTCGGGTTCGCCTTTCAGCAGCCATTCGTTGACGGGGCCTGAAATGCAACCCGACAGACAGATGATACCTTTGGAGTGAGCACGTAACAGGTCACGATCCACGCGTGGTTTTCCATTATACATTCCGTCGAGGTGGCCGATGGAAATGAGCTTGGATAAATTTTCCCAACCCTCGTTCGTTTCTGCTAGAAGTGTTAGATGGGTGGCGCTTTTGCGATTGAGGATTTTCTTTTTGTCTTCCGCACTGCCTGGAGCGAGATAGATTTCGCAACCTAGAATAGGTTTGATGCCGGCTTTTTTGCAGGCCTGATAGAAATCGATGGTGCCGTAGAGGTTGCCATGATCGGTCATGGCGACGGCGGGCATGCCTAGTTCGGAGGCGCGGGCGGCGAGTTCCTTGGTGCGGATCATGCCATCGAGAAGTGAGTAGGCGGTGTGAAGATGAAGATGGACGAAAGAGTCAGACATGCGCGTGGGGAGTTTAGCGGGATGCTTGGGAGAGGGAAGCTGATTTGGGAAAATCCTCAATTTTCACATCTTTTGGTGGGGTTGGAAAAATAAAGCTGTTGATTTTACCGGCTGTGAGGGTTTGCATGGGTGCCCGCCAGTTGGCGAAACGATCTTATGTCTGAAATTACCACCTCCACCCCTATTTCTGGAACTTCACTTGCTGATATCGAAAAAGCTCAGCCAGCAGTTGATCAATTTCTTGATAAACATCAAATGAAGCTCGTCGCTATCTTGCTTCTATTGATTGCCGCAGCAGTGGTTTACGTGGTTCAGCGTGAAATCAAACAGAGCAAAGAAGAGACAGCAGGCGCGTTGTTGGTGAGTAAAAACGAGACGGCGGATCTTGAAGGTATTATCAAAAATTTCGGGGACACGGCTGCGGCTGGGAGTTCTAGTATTTTGCTTGCTGAAAAGCAGTGGGATGAAGGGAAACAGGACGATGCGATTGCTACTTTGCGTGGAATTGCCGATGCTAAGGATAAGGAGCCACATCCTGCTCGTGCCACTGCGGTAGCGAGTCTTGCTACTAAGTTACTCAAACAAGGTAAAATAGTCGATGCAGAGCAGCTTTTCACTGAACTTACTGAAGATGAATCTGCGAGCCATCTGGCCGCGTATGCATGGATTGCTTTAGGTGATATCGCCGTCGGAAAAGGAGATCTCGTCGCCGCAGAAAAAGCTTACACGACCGTTGAAAAGGATTTCGCGGAAAGCACCCAGGCGCAGGCTGCGATAAGTCGTCGCTTATTGGCGAAAGCCGCTAATCCGGTGGAAATTGCTGCGCCCGTTGTGCCGCTGGACACAAAAATCATCGATGCCAATGGAAATAATTCAGAGGGTAAGGTCGATATGAAGAATATGCTCGATGCGCTGAAAGCAGCCGGTCAAGAAGTCCCGCCGGTCCCAATAGCTCCGCTTTCCGAGGGAAATGCTGCTGATAAATAAGATTTAGCAGGGGAAACGGGTTGACACCTCTAGCTACAGAAGAATACCTTCGCGCGTGTTTAAAAAAGTCATAGGCCAAGAAGCAAACGAACCGCAAAAATCATTGCAGCCTGCAAGTGAGCCGCGTTCATCTATGGAATCTGTCAATTTTGGTGCCGACCGTTCTGTCGCATCAGCACCAAAACCAGCAGCCAGCACCCGCAACGTTCTTTCCTCTGATGTCGAAATCAAGGGAACCGTCAAGTTTCAGCATGATCTGATTGTGGATGGTAAAATTGAAGGCGATATCCAATCTACGGGTAATCTTACCATTGGCGAAAACGCCAGAATCAAGGCAGAGGTAAAAACGGGTACTGTTATCGTTTACGGTAAAGTTCACGGCAATCTCACCGCAGTGGATCGCGTCGAGCTTAAATCGAGTGCGGAAGTAGTAGGTGATATCAAAGCGAAAACGTTGATGATTGAAGCGGGTGCTATTTTTGTGGGTAAATCAACGGTTGGAACTCCAACCCAAGTATCGCCATCACAACCTGAGTTGAAGGCTGTTGTAAATCAGTCAGCTTCTACTCAAGCAGTAGCCGTAGAAACCCAGCCATTGCTGGCCGAGAAGTGATTTTTAAATCATCGTTTTTTTCATCCAAACTCAGGGAGGATAACCAAGAGTATGGCGGATGACACACCAATCAGTCGCAGCCACATCCAAGTGACTTGCCCGCATTGTGAGCACAGTCAAAACGAACCGTCGATGGTGGTTTCGACCATGTGTCGGAGTTGCGGTCAATATATACGTATTGACGATGCTAAAGCAGTCGTTCGTCCGAAATACAACACTCGCCTAGCGACACTAGATAGCCCACCAGTTCAGCATCCTCCCTTGGCGGCTGAAGTTCCAAAGGCAGAGATCAAGCCAAGCCTTTTCAATAAGATTTTCAAACGGTATATTGATAAGGAGCCGGTGAGGCGCAAATTGAATTGTTATCATTGCAGTCACATTTTTGATGTGGTCTCCGATGCGCAATCTACCCAGTGCGCAAAGTGCGGGAGTTACATTAGTTTACGGGATTACACGATTGACCAAGCATGGCATCGGCGCATTCAAACTCGTGGCAACGTGGTCGTGCTCAAAGGCGCTGCAATCACCGGGGTGAACGTGCAATGTCATGATTTATTGGTGCTAGGAGAACTATCGGCTTCCGTTGAATGTTCAGGAAAACTGACGATTCGAAGTCACGGCAAGATTGTGGGAAATGTGCACTGCGATGAATTATATGTTGAGCGAGGAGCGAAAGTTGAATTTCAAGGAGAAGTTAAAGCACGCACCGCATACATCGATGGTGAGGTGAAAGGTAATATCACCTGCAAGGAAAAGATCATTTTGGAGAGAAAAGCTCGATTGCAAGGGCTCGCGCGGGCCAGTGGTCTGGTGGTGAGAGAAGGCGCGAAACATTCTGGGCTTATGGAAGTTGTCCAATCATCCAGTGAGGACGAAATCGCGGAAGTCGAAGAACAATCCCAATAGATTGGCTCTTGCATCTTTTTGTTCTGCCAGAAAGATTGCGGCATGGCAGTTGCGCTTGATTTAAAGGACGAGATTCTGGAGCTGAAACGTGAGCGTAAAGCGGTGATTTTGGCGCATAATTATCAGACAGGTGATATTCAAGATGTTGCCGATTACGTCGGAGATTCATTAGGTCTGGCTTATCATGCGAAGACGACCGATGCCGAAGTCATTGTTTTTTGTGGAGTCCATTTCATGGCCGAAACTGCAAAAATTGTGAACCCGAAGAAAATTGTGGTTCTGCCAGATAAAGATGCAGGCTGTTCTCTCGAGCAAGCGTGTCCAGCAGATCAACTTGAGGCATATTTACTGCAACACGCAGATAAGAATTATTATGTGATCGCTTACATCAATTGCTCTGCAGGCGTGAAAGCTCTTTGCGATGTGATTTGTACCTCGGGTAACGCGGTGAAGATCGTCAACCTAGCACCAAAAGACAGGCCTATCCTTTTTGTGCCGGATGCAAATCTCGGTTCGTGGGTCATGGAGCAAACCGGCCGAAAAATGGATCTCTGGCAGGGTTCTTGTTATGTCCATGTCGAGTTCACACGGGATTCCATCAATCGGATCAAAGCCGAGTATCCGGATGCCTTGGTTGTTGCGCACCCAGAATGCACCCAAGCGGTGAGGTTGTTGGCGGATGAAGTTTGCTCGACTGAGCGGATGGTCGATTTTTGTAAAAAGACTGAGGTGAAGAACATCATTGTGGTTACCGAGAGTGGAATGCTCCATCGGTTGAAACGTGAATGTCCGGATAAAAACCTGATTCCGGGGCCGACGGATCGTTGTGCCTGCGCGGATTGTCGTTACATGAAAATGAACACCATGGAGAAACTCCGGAATTGTCTGCGCGATTTGTCGCCAAGAGTGGAAATGGATGAGGAAATCCGTCGTCGTGCTGAAACCCCTCTGCTCAGGATGTTGGAGCAATCTAAATAGCCCAGGCAGTTCATGGCATGCTCGTAAATAGGGTTGCCATCAAAATTCTTTTAGTTAATGTATTTATATTGTCATCTAATTTAGTTCCTGACCCAAAAAAACCCACAATATGAAAATCCATATCAAACAATCCACCCATCGAGGCTTCACACTCGTGGAATTACTCGTCGTCGTTGCGATTATCGCCATACTAGCCGCGCTAGGTTTTAATGTTGGATTAGGAGCTTTACAAAAAGCACGTATGGTCACTGCGCAATCTTCAGCAACCAATATCGCCGGTGCGGTTGAGGCATTTTACTCGGAATATCATCTATTGCCCGACCCAGCTGACGCCTCTGCGGATAACAGCAGTTCACCTTACGAAACAGTCGGTGATTCAAATGGGACCGATCTATTGGATATTTTAGCAGGTTTTGAAGAAGATACGGATGACATGCAGAATGATCGCAAAGTAAAATTCTTGTCAGTGAAAGAAGCTGAAAATCCTAAGAAAGGTGGGATTGTATATAATTCTACAGGCACTAAAGTGACAGCAATATATGATTCTTGGGGGCAGCCTTTCTTCATGGTTCTCGATTACGATTATGATGGTCGATTGGATTTCGTGCCTAGTAGCGCATACACCTACAATGCGAAGTTGAACAACAAGCGAGTTGCAGTTTATTGTCTTGGTACAGATGAACCGAACGATGCAAAGCGCAAGCATTTGGTCAAATCTTGGTAATTTTTCACCTTCAACTAATTTTCATATAATATCTTAAAATGAGATGGTTCTTACTTATCGCCACCGTGGTTTCATTAAATTCGTGTAACACCATGATTGGTGTCTGGCGCGACACCAAAGCAGGTTACCACTGGTCCAAAGCAAAGATTCAGAACTCAGGCAGCGGTTCGGAGGAAGAATACGGAGCTCCTGTTTACTGATGCGATAAATTCGCTTCCTGTCGCTTGCTAAGTTTGCGGGTAAGGATTAAAACAAAGCCCATGAATCGACCCTTTTTCTGCACTCTCGTAATTGTTTTGCTTTCTGTTGTATCTGTCTGTCAGGCGGAAAAGCCAGCAGAACTCTCCAAAGTTCGTTTTAAGACCAATAAAGGAGATATTGTCATTCAACTTGATGCCGAGAAAGCCCCGGTCACTGTTGAGAACTTCAAAAAATACGTGGGAGCCGGCCATTATAACGGGACTGTATTTCACCGGGTGATTGCTGATTTCATGATTCAAGGCGGGGGATTTGCGAAACAAGGGGATAAGTTGGTTGAGAAGAAAACCCGTGAGGAGATTGTGAACGAGGGGCAGAATGGGTTGAAAAACGAGGTGGGAACCATCGCCATGGCGAGACTGCCAGATCCGAACAGCGCGACCGCGCAGTTTTTCATCAACGTGGCAAATAACAAAAACCTCGATTTCCCAAAAAATGGTGGATATGCGGTTTTCGGAAAAGTGATCGAAGGCATGGATGTGGTGACCCAGATCAAAGCAGTGAAAACCAGCACGCAAACTTTGGTGAACATGCATCCTAAGACGGGTGAGTTGATACCTTCGCCCTCAGATGATGTACCTTTGGAACCCATCATCATTGAGACAGCCACTCTTGAGTAAGGCCTTACTTTATTAGCTATGCAACTTTGGTTATGCCCCGTCCTGGCTTTTTTGCTCGGCTCCATTCCGTTCGGTTTGCTTATCGCAAAGGCGAAGGGGATCGACATACGTCTACATGGTTCGGGAAATATTGGTGCGACCAATGTGTTCCGCATCGTCGGAAAGAAATATGGGATTAGTTGTTTGTTGTTAGATGCTTTGAAAGGATTTGTTCCTGTGGTCATTGCGATCTCCGTGATCCAATTCGAAGGAATGAAAAATCCAATGAGCATGAATGCGCTGGCAGCGTATGCACATGATTTCAGTATGCCGACGGCACAGATTTTCCAAGTGCTCACCGGCTTATGTGCGGTGCTTGGTCATAATTACACACCTTGGGCTGGCTTTAAGGGAGGTAAGGGTATCGCTACCTCGGCCGGAGTGTTCGTTGCGCTGATGCCCGCAGCCATCCCCATTTTGATCGTTATCTGGGTGCTTGTATTTCTTATCAGTCGCTATGTTTCACTGGCCAGTATCATCGCAGCTGCAGCCTTGCCGTTGGTTACGCTTTGGGGCTCATGGTTCCATGGTAAAATTCAGAATGGCACGTGGAATAAACCACTCTTCGTTTTTACCGTGATCCTCGCCGTGCTGGCTATTTGGAAACATCGCAGCAACATCGTGCGCCTGCGTAACGGCACCGAACATCGTTTTACCCGTAAGCCGAAATCCTCCAATGTCTAATAACTCGATCAACTCCGCAGCTATTTTAGGTTCAGGTTCATTCGGGACGGCTATCGCTAAGCTGTTGGCGAAAGATTTGGAATCTTTGCTCATCTACGGACGTGATGTGGAAAGCATCGCTTCGATCAATAACGATCACAGGAATTCACGGTATTTGAAAGGCATCTCATTGCCCGAACAAATTCGGGCGACCAGCGAGATAGCTGACGTTGCGAATTATCCCTTGGTTATTTTTGCGGTTCCAACGAGTGCCACACGGCAGTGCGCTGAGGATCTAGCTAAATGTGGTCTGCCGAAAACTACGGTGCTGCTTTCTTGTGCGAAGGGAATCGAAAAAACCACTGGCGATCGCATGAGCGAAATTTTACGCGGTGTTTTTCCTGAAAATCCTATCGCTGTTCTATCCGGCCCGAATCATGCGGAGGAAATTGCATTAGGTCAGGCAACCTGCGCGGTCATTGGATCGGAAAATCAGGAAGTTGCTGCCGAGTTACAAAAGTTGTTCACGAAATCCTATTTCCGTCCCTACACCAGTAACGATCTTGCTGGGATCGAGTTAGGTGGCGCGATCAAAAACGTTTACGCCATCGCAGCCGGAATGTCGCATGGCTTGGGTTTAGGCGATAACGCGGTCGCTGCTTTGGTGACGCGTGCGCTCGCTGAAATGACCCGACTCGGTACCGCACTTGGCGGGCAGCCAGAAACATTCGCTGGTCTCTCAGGTGTGGGGGATCTCATTGTGACCTGCTTTTCTGAGCATTCACGGAATCATCGGGTTGGCCTTGCGCTAGGCCAGGGAAAGACTCTTGAAGAAGCAACCCAGGTGCTCGGTATGGTCGCGGAAGGGGTGCCGAACACGTTTTCGATTTACGAAGCCGCACGCAAAGCCAATGTCCGCACGCCCATCATTGATGCGGTTTACTCGATTTTGTATGAAGGTAAGCCGGTTGCTGCGGCGATGAGCGAACTGCTTACCAGAGATACACGTATGGAATCCGAATAGCTGATCAATATTCATCCGGTAATCCAAGGGAAATATGATTCAGAATCGTTGTCGGCTTGCTAAGATGTCGATGTGCGATAACGATCCATCGCGAGGCTGATGACACCATTTTTAAGAAAAATACTCGGGATGAATTGGGTGATGGTGCTAGTGATGTATGCACTACTCATCTTCGGGGTATTTATGATTGAAAGTTCGGCAAGGCATTTGCCAGTCAGCCCGGAAAAGCTAAAGGAATTTGGCTCTGCGGGCGGGTATTATGCGAATATGCAGAAGAATTGGATTCTGTTCGGTAGTTTGGCCTATTTTGCAGCGGCATTTATCGATTACAAATGGATTCGCTGGTTAGGAGTTCCAGTATACCTTGTTAGTTTAGGGTTGATGTTGATGGCGATGCAAGCGGACGATAATGTGCACCGCCTGACGATTGCGGGGTTGAGTTTCCAGCCAGCCCAGCTAGGTGTGACATCAGGCATCATAATGATTGCTTGGTTAATGCAGGATCTTCCGATGCTTCACCGTCATCTTGGAAATCCCTTGATCAGGATTGGGGTGATAGGAGTCGTTTCTGCTATCCCGTTTCTTATGGTCATGAAAATGGGCGACATGGGATCTGCGCTTGTTTGGATTCCCGTGGTCATCGTCTCGCTGTTAGTTTCAGGTATTCCATTTCGGATACTGACATTTATCGGCCTGGTCTCTGCTGGAATTTTGCCGATTATGTATTTTGTGGTCTTACCATTGGTTTCCGAGCGTGGACCTGAGCGGATTGATCTTTGGTTGCGCATGAAGCAAGGCCAGGAAGTGAATATTAAAGACGATGGATACGCTCCTCATAACGTTTCGATGGCGGTTGGGAAGGCGGGTTGGAAGGGTCTTGGCTGGATGGCAACTTCTGAGCAGGGTTCTCTTCACGATAAACGGTTCATTCCTCATTTAACCGCACACAACGACTTCATCTTTGCAGTGATCGCAGAGGAATTAGGCTTCCGGGGGGCGCTATTGCTGGTCTTGGCTTTTGCCTTACTATTGATTCAGGGCTTATTCATCGCTTTTTATAGCAGGGATATTTCAGGGAGACTCATTGTCTGCATGGTCGTAGCGCTATTTTTCGCACACATTTTTGAAAACATCGGAATGTGCGTCCTACTGATGCCTATTACCGGTATTCCACTGCCGCTAGTGAGTTATTCAGGAACCTTTGTGGTGATTTGTATGTTCCTGCTCGGACTGGTTCAGAGCGTTTGGGTTCATCGTCGCAATCGAGAGGAAGCAGTCTAACGGGGATTGCTTATAGATCTTGCTCGATGGATTTGAGCGTTAGGAAAAGGTTTTTCCAGTGATTCTGTTTCGGCTCGTTGCTGAGTTCTTCATGGGCGAGGTGTTTTTTAATTGAGCCAAGGCAAGAGGTGTATTCTTGGAAAAATGATCGGAGCGCATCTTCGTAATCAGAGCGTAGCGCATCGGCAAACGCTCCGCAGGTATCTAGCAGGGTGACACGGAAATCATGTGTGATACGTGACTTCGTGATGAAGGCGATGATTGATCCGCCAAGTAAAAACAACAGTGCAACGCCACATAATATCCATGGCAGTAAATGAGCGTTCATGATGCCGCTGATGGCACCAAGGCTGAGGAAGAACAGGGCAGATGCTGTGAAGGATTTTATGGCGCGGTTGCGATAACGTAATTCCCGTTCTAGGTCTTTTCGGACGTGAAGATTTTCAATGGCTTGGTGAGCAGCGCTACCAATGCGTTCGACAAAATGTTTGCGCGCTTTTTCCAATGCTTCATCGATGGGTAAAGATTGCTCAATGGGCAAGCCGATCGATTCGTTGATCCGGGTGCCGAGGTCCTGCCAATGTTCGAGACAAGCGGTGACGATGTCTTTGCCGTCGTTTTCCGCTACGGATTCGACTGCTGAGCGAAGCCGTTCGGTAAGTAAACTCTCAGTGCGTATCCCCGTGCTGTCTCCAGTGAAGACTTTGAAAAACGAACGCACAATACCAAGCCAACTTTTAAGTTTCAGTGTCACTAAAATTGCCTCGGTTTGGAAAATTTCCGCAACTTCGGTTAGATGCTTTGGAAGTCTTGAAACCAAGCTTTCTCTCATCGCATCAATTTCGTCCTCCAGCGATCTCAAAAACTGGTGATGGTTTCTTTGGAGGCGGGTATTATGATCGATCTGATTATCGATCAAATACAACGCGTTAGCTGCTTGGTCGTGCCATGCTTTTAGCGTGGATTTTCGTTTTTCGGAATAGCAGATGCGCTCGGAAATGAAATGCTCCAATGAATGAAAGCCACTTTCCTGATATAGGCTACGATTCAGTGCTTCGTTGCTCTTTGCTTCGAAGGCGAGCTTCGCGGAAACTGGAAAAATCGGAGCGACGATGCCGATGCGTTTCATCGAGAGATCGGCCATGTGTTCCAGGATAACAGCGATATCCGCAGGTTCTAACGAGTCGCATTGTTGGATTACAAAAGCCATGCGCGCGTGGCAGTCTGCAGGTAAATCCCCAATTAGGTTCCAAGTCGATGCGCTCCATGGATTTGAAGCAGGAAAGACAAACAGGATGAGTTCGGAAGAGGGAAATAAGCGTTCGATGTACTGTTTTTGATCTGCATTGAGAGAATTTGTTCCCGGTGTGTCGATGGGATTGAAATTACGCAGAATAGGCGCGGGGAGATAGACTTCCTGATAGCGTGAGGAGATTGAATTACGTTCAGCATCGGCGTGGCGATAACGGATGATCTGCTGAGTTTCTGGAAGTGTGTTTACGCGGCAGAGATCGTGATCGAAGAGGCTGTTGATGAGGGATGATTTCCCCGAGTTCACCTCGCCGCATACCAAGCAAGAAAAAGGCGAGTATAGCTCTTTTTCGATGGCGACAGTGTCGCAAGTTTCACTGATATCTGAATCAGTGATTTTGCTAAGTTCCCGTATTCCAAGCCAAACCTGTGAGAGATGATCACGGTTCGTAAAATAGCGCTCTCCGGATTTGAGATGGCTCACACTTGGTTAGGGAAGAAGTTTCAGGACTCAATAGGAAGTGGTTGAAGCGATTTGACCAGTAGGAGGAGCGGTTGGGGGAGCAGTTTGCATCGAGATGAGTTGCGATACCGTTACAAATTTAAAACCACGTCTCAAAAGTCCATCGAGAGTTTGTGGCATAGCATCAATGGTTTGAGAATGAAGATCATGTGCTAGGACAATTCCGCCGGCTGTGGTTCCAGAAACGATGCGACTCGCAATCACCGATGCACCGGGGCGTTTCCAATCCAGAGGATCAACCGACCACATAATGGTGGGATAGCCAAATTCTTTGAGGACGAGTTCGCGTTGACGTTGAAGAAGTCCGCCATAGGGAGGACGCATCGTGCGAGGGCGGATGCCAGCAGCGCGACCGATGGATTCTTGGCAGCGCTGCAGTTCTTGGTGGAGTTGCGAATCGCTTAGTTTGGAAAGCAGAGGGTGAGTCTGGGTGTGGTTGCCGATTTCGTGCCCCTCGGCCACTGTGCGTCGCAGCACACCAGGGTTTTGGTTCACGCTGTTGCCGATCACATAGAACGTGGCCTTGATGTTTCTCGCGGCCAGCATGTCTAGCAGGCGAGGGGTGTTAACAGGATGCGGACCATCGTCGTAAGTGATGGCTATATAGTTTCCAGAAACCATTACTCGGGAGAAAGTGACTCCGGAGTTAGGAGTATAATTGTAAGGATAGTTATTTGCAGGATTTCTCGGGACTAAATTTCCTGGGTTATTGGAAAGTTCACCAATTCCTGGGACAGCCTTACAGCTTGCTAAAGTCGCTGCGCTAACAGCTGCAGTGGCTGAGATGAACCCACGACGTGAAAGGTGTCCTAACGGATTCAAATGAGATGAAAAATGTTGGCTGGTAGGTGTTTCCATATAATTATTAAATGAAAGAAGGTTAAGATGTGTTAAAGATTGTACTCACGAAACGGGGATGTCACGCCTCTATTTGACCTCAAATCTCATTATTTAAGGCGAATTACCATGGATCGACTTCTTCAATCGACAACTGCCCAGCGGCTATCTTGAATTTCCGCACATGAAAATTCTTCTCACCACTTGCAGTTATCAAGACACCCCAGGCCCGCACCACGAACTCATGGCAGCCCAAGGTTGGGAGGTCGTCCGCGAGCGGGGTCCGCTCTCCGAAACACGCATGCTGGAGCTTGCAGAACAAGGGTTTGACGCGTTTCTCTGCGGCGACGATGCCATCACCCGTGCGGTTTTGGTGAAGTGTGCGCCCAAGCTCAAAGTCATTTCCAAATACGGAATCGGGCTCGATAAAATCGATCTCCCAGCCACCAAGGAAATGAAAATCCCCGTGCTTTTCACCCCCGGAGTGAACCACGACACGGTCGCTGAGCATACGATTGCTCTAATTTTGGCCATGACCAAAAATCTCTACCCCTCCATCCAAGCTACCCGCGAGGGGAAATGGACCCGTTTGACTGGATACGAATTGCTTGGCAAACGCATCGGCCTGATCGGTCTAGGTCGGATCGGACAGGAAGTGGCAAAGCGCGCTCATGCCTTCGGAATGGAAGTCCATGGTTTCGGCAACTTCTGGCCGGAAGATATCGCCGAGCAATACCACATCACCCGCCACCATGATCTCGATAGCCTGTTCGCGTCATCTGACATCATTTCGCCCCACACCAAGCTCACCCCGGATTCCCATCATTGCGTTAATACCGCCCGCCTCAGCCTGATGCCGGATAACTCATGGTTGGTGAACACGGGTCGCGGCGAGTTGATCCATCAAGCCGATGTCATCGCCGCGCTCGATTCCGGAAAACTCGCTGGTTACGCCACGGATGTGTTAGACGAAGAACCACCCGCAGCGGACCACCCGCTGCTGCACCACCCGAAAGTCATCGTCACCCCGCACATCGGTTCAAGGACGTTCGAATCGGTGCCACGCCAGGCGATGAAATCTCTAACAAACCTGATTAACGCACTCTCCGGACAAGGCGAGACAAATTGCGCGAACGGGGTGATTTGATCCTGGGATCGCGAGTTTTTAACTCGCTTCGTTTAAGGTAGGGCGGCTTCGACGCAAGCCGCCGCATGAAATGAGATGAAAATGATTCGCCCTGGATGAGTCTCAGCTACCCGTTGGCACGACGGTCGCTTCATCGAAGCGACCCTACCATTCCATTTCGCAACTGGGACCGCGAGTCTCCAGACTCGCTCTTTTACGACTGACCTTTCCGATTTTTCAGAATCTGTTCGTAGAGCTCATACACCGCATCACGGGTGCATGCGAATTCCAGAAGAATTTCACTACCGGATATTTGGCGGTAAATCACACGTAACCCACCGATGCGTAGGCGATTAAATCCTTCAAGCGGACCTTGAAGTCCCTTGATGTCGCCTTTCCCTTTCGTCAAGGAACGCAGCGCCGATCGAACACGACGCTTGGTGTGGGGAGGTAGCGCGACCAACCACGCAGCAACTTGCTCAGAGGCCGAAATTTTCATCGTCGAGATCAAGTGGGCGGTATGTAGCCTTGCCTAGTTTTGCTGCGTGAATGGCCTCCATCGCTGCGGGATTACCGAGAACATCCAAAGTTTCCATCAAGGCTTCGAAATCCTCGACCGGCAAAGCGACAACGACTGGCTCGTTGCGGTTCGCGATGACAAAACGTTCTCCCGAGCGGCAGAGTTTCGTCAGGCTCGCTTGAGCCTCTTTCATGTTGTACGTAGCAGCCATAAGATTTGTATATACCAGAATTGAGCGATCCGCAAGACGCAAAAAAGAAAGGAACCGCGGGTTCCAATCGCGATATTTGGATTTTGTGAAAATTACTGAATTCATAAATTTTCGAGCTTTCTCCCACTGCTCCGGATCTGTAATACTCTGCAAAGCATGAAAAAATTCCTCCCTATCATCATCATCCTCTTTGGCGTTTTCGGCATTGTTGAAGCGCGCCCTCAAAAGGAGCAGCTCATGGATGCTTTTAAAGCTCAGGGTGATGAGTTTTATTTTACGCTCTACTGGCATCCTGACTCATGTGAAACATTCCGCAAAAAGATACCTTCCAGCCTAGGATGGGTGGGGTTTGAGTATGGGCTTTGGGAAAAAGTTCCTGAGACTGAGAAGTTGGCGCTCCTCGAAGAACTCGGCGTTGAGTTGGATCGCATGGATGACGAGATGCAATCGAAATGGTGGACGCGACACAACGACTGGCAACTCATGCATTCGCAACTTAAGCTGCTGGCAATGTTCTTCGGTTCGGATGCAGGTGATGAGGCATTTATCGAGTTCGCATTTCAAGATCCAACGCTTCGACCCGGGTTTCAGTGGATTCTGGATAGTCGAGGGCCGGAGTTTGATCCAAAGCACGTAGCAAGCACATTGGCCGCAGGCGAAACAGTTAATGTGTTTCCGAGACTGACCAGCCACCTCATGAACGTGTCGGAAAAACATAGATTGGAGTGTTTTTCCAGAATGCTAGCGAAGATTGCAGAGAAAAAGCCGGCTAAAGCGGAGTAAAAAAGAAAGGAACCGCGGTTTCTAATCGCGACCTCGTGAGCGAGATATCTAAAGCCAACGCAGCCGATTGCAGTCGCGATTGGAAATCACGACTCCATTTAATCCTCTTCCCGCATCTCAGCGATCTGTTGCCTCCGAAGTTCCACGTAGCCGTTCCATGCGGACCAAAATTGATCAAAAGCAAAAAACGGAAAATAGATGCAGCATGATTGATCCGATTTTTCATCGCTGATAGACAATCGCTCATTACCGGCAATTGGCGCTTCTTCGCAGAAGGTCATGTCATCGACCCGAAACTTTGCTTTAGCCACCGAGATCTTTTCCTCCAGCTTGTCGATCACGAACGTATATAGTCTTCCTTCAATCACATCGTAACGATTGCATCTCGATGTCCAAATTTTCGTCTCTATATCGTAACAAGAATTGCACGGAAATACCTGGGCTTTCTCAAGAACATCAAATGACCTATCTTGGTATTTGATACAAAGGCCAATAATCTCACCTCGGCAGTCATGCCATGGTATTTTCTTATATTCGAAGATACGATCTGTAACCTGTTTATGTTTCCGTGGGCCAGGTGGAAAATGTTTGTCATACTCGTCAGCCAGTTCCGTCGGACTCACCCAAGAATCCCCAACTTTGATAAGCTCTTCCGATAGATCTTCTCCGGAATTCCGAAGCTCGCTTAACTGCTTTCCGATGACAAATATGGAGTGTTCTTCGTCCATGTGGGTGGTTAAAATTATCCGTCAATTTTGATCTTCAAGCTCACGGCTTCCGTCCCTCATCAACCTCCATATACTCAAAAAAGGTCTGGATATCATCCCGATCAGCAAAACCACTCTCGTCCTTGTATTTTTTGAGGGTTTCAGAACCTGCATCTGACCAGCCGCGCTTACAGGCAAAATCATTCCAAACTAAGGTGGTCAGGTCATTTGGCTCACGCCCATTTTTGATACAGTAATCCCAACACTCAGCATCTGATGCTCCTGTTAGAACGAACTCGGCAAACTTCGTGTAATCCAATTCCAGATAACCCATGATCCGGGCGTCAAAACCGCCACCCATTAATTCGTAAAAATCATGTCGTAATTCGTTCGTAGCCTTTAGTCTAATCTTGTCGATCGTGCGCCCAAGAAAAACGAATCCTCCGATTTTATCATACGGGCTACGTGGTGTTTTGAAGCTGGTAGTCATGGTTTTGATTTTTGAGACGATGAGTGGTGGCACCGGCGGATCAAGCTCCGATTCAACTAGGGACGTTATCGTCGGATGCCACGCACGCCTCTTGTTCGGCTATTTGGTGAATTCTGCTTTCCAATTGGCTACGGGATCAATCCAATATCGCAAGTAAGTGTCAGATCCATTGCTTCGTATGCTTATCCATTCGCCCCCGATGTTGAGCATCCAATTACCTTTGGGGGATGGCGTAGGATAATCGGTAAGTTCCCATGTGCCGTTAGCCGTCCACAAGCGTGCTGGATCTCTCAATGGGAAATCGCGGGTCGTGAAAGTTCCATCCGCCCTTATCTCTATGCAAGGACTATAACTTGACGGAGCATGCACAATCTCTGCCACAAAAGAGGAGGGAAGCTCGGAGCAGCTCCACGTGCCGACAATCTCTGCTGAGCTTGGCTTGACCGTTACCGGATTGTCGCAGCCGACCATCGCTAGAATAGCGGCAAATGTGTAAAGCTGCGGTATCTTCATATTTCAACGTCAAAGCCCACCGGATCCCTGACTGAGGGCGAGGCTACGACTTGGGGTTAAGGTTGTAACTATCATAATGGCGAAACACGGAGCGGACAGGGATTCGGTGCGGTGCCTTGTGTGTGCCCAGCATGGGCACGTTGTAAATGGGGTTCAAGTCCCTTGTAGAAATACCAAACATGAAAATGAAGAAACTACTATCAGAAGCCAACTG
>JANOKJ010000023.1:0-3850 GCA_031419275.1 Akkermansiaceae bacterium
AAAAGGCGCGGCTAAAGTCGTGGTCGAGATTGAATCGTTTGAAGACGAAGTCTCGGTGGCGAACAACCGCGTTGAGCGCAGTATTCAAGTGGTTAATGAAAAGGTAAATGTGCTCTACATTGAGGGTAATAACCGTTGGGAGTTTCGATATCTTAGTGCGATCCTAAAACGCGATCCACGTCTTAAAACCACCTTTATCTCTTCTACTGCTGGTCCTGAGTTTGCGCGTAACTCGCCCGAGTATATTGAACGTTTCCCGTCCAAGCGTGAGGATGTCTTTAAATATGACTTGGTGATTCTCGGCGACGTTGATTCCAAATTCTTTACTCCTGAGGAGTTAGGTCTGCTTGAAGAGTTGGTTCGTGATCGTGGGGGTTCATTGTTGGTTCTCTGTGGACCCACGAGCACACCTACCTCATATACTGGTACGCCGGTTGAAACCATGTTGCCTGTGCGATTTGATCCAGATGCTGATTGGGATCTAACATCTGAATCGGTTTATCCAGTGCTGACGCCTGAAGGTCACAGCAGTATGGTGATGCTGCTGGAAAATAATCCCGAGGAAAACGATCGTATTTGGAGTCGTGTAGCTCCACTTGATCACTTGCCGCCGCTTACGAGTGCTAAACCTGGCGCCACGGTGCTGGCTTCGCTTTCAGATTCTAGCAATGGAACACAGCGCTACCCATTGGTTGCATGGCAGCGCTACGGAACTGGGAAATGTTTATCCATGGCCACGGATCGTTTGTGGCGCCTGCGTTTCAAAACGGGTGATAAGTATCACTGGCGTGTTTGGTCTCAGTCCATCCAGTTCCTCACGCTCTCTCGCCTCATGGGTGAGCATAAACGTATCCGCCTCGAGACTGATCGTTCGGTATATAGTGACGGCGAACAAACGCGCCTCTATGCTCACGTTCTTAATGAGGAATTTGAACCCGTGGTTCAACCTTCGTTCGAGGTCACGGTGAATGGTGTAGACGGCAATACTCTCAAGCAACGTGTGAGTCTTCAGCCAGATCGCACATCCCCGGGTTTGTATGAAGGTTACTTCACAGCTCCAGTTTCGGGTCGTTATCGTCTTGAAGCGAACGAAAACGATCAGGAAGTATCCAGCACTACTGAGTTTCAAGTCGTGGTAGTAAACCAAGAACTAACCGACACAAATATGCGCTTGGAAGGCCTTAAACGCATGGCTCAGCTCACTGGTGGTGCCTGCTTGACGGTGAACGATTTAACGAAGCTGAAAACCCTACTAAATACTGAACCACTTACCACGACGGTGCGATCAGAGCGTCCACTTTGGGATACTGGCCTAGTTGCCGCTATTTTGATCGGCTTACTTGGGATGGAATGGATTTTACGTAGAAGACACGATTTGACCTAATGAGTGACAATAATAACATGGAAATGAATCAATGTTTGCACGCTGTTTGGCAGCGTGCACAGCGGAAGCATTTGGTTGGTGGCTTGTTAGCATTTGCACGCTGGTTCGTTCCTCTTTTTGTGGTAACGATTATCATCGATCGCTTTGCCTATCTTCCTGGATCCGTTCGGGGGCTTGCCGCAATCACGCTTCTCGTTGTTGCTTTCCGTCAAGGATGGCGAAACGGCTGGGCTCAATTGCAGGGATTTGATGCGATGCGCACGGCACAGCAAATCGAGCGCTCGCTTGGTGGGATGGACAGTCTTTTAGTGACTGCGGTGCATTTCCAACAAAGTGGAGCGAGTCCTGGAACCTCTGCATCGATGTGGGAGCTGACACAACGCAATGCTCAATCAGTCGCCAAGACGATTGAACCACAGAAGGTTGTAAAACTAGATGATCTTCAAAAACCACTACGAATCGTTCTTGGTATAGCTGCCGTTATGCTTGTTCTAGCCATCCTTCAAGGCTCTTTCGTTACAGCAGGTCTGGGACGGCTGTTCACACCTTGGTTGACGATTGTTTATCCAACCAAAACTAAGATTGATTTAGGTCCAGGTGAAATGGTGGTCAAAGCGGGCGCCCCTACGAAGATTGAGATTCATTTTTCTGGTGTGATTCCAAAAACTGCCGAGCTCGATTTGCAGACCGGAAAAGGCAGTCCTCGCGAACTCGAGCTTGAAGTAAAGAAGGTTGATAACGTTAAAGTGAAGCAAGGTATCTGCACCTATGAACTCGCTTCAGCATCACGCGATTTTACCTATCGTGTCAAAGCAGGGGATGCGCGTAGCGAATGGCGTAAGGTGAAAGTTATTCCAGCTCCTCGCCTCGCTAAAGTTAAGCTCGAACTTGATTTTCCTGAGTATATTGATCGTCCGAATGAAGAGGTTGAAGCACTTACTCTAACCGTTCCTGAAGAGACTAAGGTGACTTGGCAGCTTACGCTCGATACTTCGATTCGTGAGGCTACGCTTCATCACGACGGTGCCGAAGATAAGCCGCTTAAAGTTGGTGCCGATGGTCGCACTCTTACCTTATCAGAAGTAGCTACGGCTTCCAGTGGATACAGTTTCTCATGGATCGAAGATAGCCATGGTTTCGAATTCACTAGTCCTCGTTATTTCCTTCAGGTGGCCTCCGATCAGGCGCCGCGTGTTGAGTTGACTTCACCTGAATCTAACATCAATGCGATGCTAGGTCGTTCGCTCGAGCTCGTGGTCAGAGCGCAAGATGATCATGGGATTGGCACGACTGCGATTACTTATCGCGTGAACCGCCGTCCTGAAAAAACCATTACACTTCCTACCCCTGTGCCCAGTGGAGAGGGAGCTCAAGTGATCGATTGGGATTATCGTAAAGAATTACCCGACCTGCAAATTGGTGACTCGGTTTCCTTTTTTGTGGAAATAACTGATAAATATCCAGGCGAGGGTGGTGCCCACAAAGTACGCACGGATTCGCGCCGAATCACTTTCCTTTCTCGTGAAGAATACCTTGCTGCGATCATTAAGCAGATGGATACCCTCCTGGTCCGTGTTCGTGCTCTATACCGGCAGGAACGTGTTGCTCACGAGTTTGTCCTCGGCCTCATTCCGGCTGCCGAAAGTTACCTGCCAACCTGCCAGTTAGAAACCATTCGGCAGGAAATGATTCGCGAACAAATCAACACGACGTCCGCTGATCTGCGACTCCTCTTAGAGGATCTCTCCGCCAACAATATCAAAGATGCTGTGGAAAGCGAATTGCTTACGAACCTGCGCGACAACCTCACAACGATCGCCGCTGGCTCTGTCGCCCGTGCCGCCGAGTTGTTCCGCGCACAAGTCGGATCCAAGACCCGCGATCCACAACTCGCCATTGCAGCGGTCAACCAAGCCGCCCGCGAGCTCGGTAATCTCGTGCTACAGCGAGGAATTGATCCGGCCCGCGAGGTCTACGCCCGCGAGAGTCATATGATTGCCGGTGAACTCACCCTTTTCCGACTCCAACTCCTTACCGCCACTCCTGATCAAGCGGAGGCATTGGCGAAAGATCACGAAGAAGTTGCAGGATGGGCCGATGAACTCCTCGACAATTTGAACCGGAGCATGCGCTACGACCAAAAACCCCTTGCCGTGCTCGGCCTCATGCGCCGCATCCACGATCAGCGTTCCGCTGAAATTTCAAAGGCTATTCGTCAAGTTGCTGCACTCACGCGGGAAGGTAAGAGTCAAGAAGCTGCCAAAATCCAATACCCACTGATTCGCCCTTTCATTGAGGCCGAGTTCACGATGCGCCCCGGTTCCGAGTATGCCGCGATCCGCGGTCTGCGCGATAAGCTCAGTTCTATGATCTCCGAGCAGGAGGCTATTATGGCCGCCTGCAAAGATGAGACGGATTCCACTAAGTTTGCGACGGAATTGGCAAATCGCCAGGCCGCACTACGCG
>JANOKJ010000024.1:0-5950 GCA_031419275.1 Akkermansiaceae bacterium
CGCTGGGATATTGAACTCAAACTGCGCGATTTAAAAACCACACTTGGGATGGAATGCTTTGAAGTTAAAAGTCCTGAGATGGCACATAAAACCCTGTGGATGAGTGTGATCGCTTTCAATTTGATGCGCTCTCTGATGCAAAAAGCGGCAGGAAATACAGGAAAGCCAGTGTGGCATATCAGCTTCAAGGGGGTGCTAGATCTCGTCTGTGCCAGCAATGAAAGTATCCGATGCTGTGCAGGAATGCCCCGCAAAAAAGCTATCGCAATGGCTCAATTCATCGATATTTGCTCAACGAAACTCATCGATACTCGCCCCTTCAGGCAGGAACCCAGGGCAAAAAAACGAAGACCAAAAAGCTACCAGCTTCTATCAAAACCACGCGACCAATTTAAAGAAATTCCTCATCGTGACCGATACAGAAAGAATGCTTAATCACGTGCCATTCGGTTCTAGCCATTTATCCCTGTAGGTCATCGCGAATCGGCTTCTACTCGCTTTTTGGCATCACTCTTGAGCTTTATTAACTCCTCAACCCCAACGCTTTTCAAAAAACCTTTTCCAGTCTTGGAATAGATAGGTTCAGCAGCAAACCGATCTTGAATCTCCAGAGCCTCTTTCATGACCTCCTGAAACAAAGGATCATTCGCGAATTTCTTATCCACTTTTATCTCTTTATCCATACTTCACTCTACCTCACTACATCACACCTGACAATCTGCAAAATACCCGCTTGGAGCATCAGGAAAACAAAATACCCGAGACAAAATTACGAACATGTTCAGGCACGGATGTAAACCTCGGCACAACGGCAACGAGTTTTCTGCACAGTTCGATTGGAACAGGAACTCTGACAACTTTGTGTCTTCGTGAAAATCCACTCAGCGCCCTTCTCGGAACAAACGCCACTCCCATACCGAGAGCTACGAATTGCACCATAAGATCATGATTTTCCATTTCCATCCAAGGTTTGGGTTTCAAACCCAGCGTAGCGACCCACCCATCGATCAAACCTCGCGTCGCGGACATCTCCGAGGGAAATAACCACCTTTGAGCAGACGCCCACTTTCTCCAATTCGCACTCGATCCACCTTCCTCTGGAATCACCGATCCCTCGGGAGCAACCAGCCAGAATTGATCGTCAATCGTATGAATGACCTCCACTTGATCGAGCGATTTTCCAGCCCCACAGATAATCGCTAGATCGAGCCCGTTCGTCCGCACCTTATCGAACAAGCTACTATCGCTTTCCTGCGAAACTAAGATCCTAACATCCGGATGTGATCTCTCTTGCCCATGGAAAATCCCCGGAATGTGGGTAAGCGTTAGCTCGGTTGAAATTCCGACCCGGATTTCTTTCCTGATATCCAAATATTCTTCGCGTATCCTACGTATCGCGCCAGAGAGCAAATTCGGTACCGCTTCCGTTTCTCTTAAAAGAATTGCTCCCGGCTCAGTCAGCGTGACGCTCCTCGTGGTCCTTTCCAGCAGCTTCACTCCAAGTTGATATTCCATCGACTGGATCTGCCGAGTGATCGCACTCTGGGAAATACCGGCCTTTTCCGCTGCTGCCGTAAAGCTCCGCAGATCAGCCACCAGTCTCAATAAGCCTAGTTTATAAAGATTAATTTCCGAAAGCTCATTCATGCGTAATTTGCATTAATCATTAAATAAAATGAATTTAACGCAATTTAATTCTTCAGGCACGGTTTACTCATGGCAGACAGAACTCATAGAAATCCACTCAATCCTTCAGGAAAATACTACAACGATCTAAGCTGCATCGACTGCGATATGTGCCGCGAAATTGCACCCCAGATTTTCGTGAGGGATGACGAGGAAGGATACACCTACACGCTCAGGCAACCCATCAGCGAAGAAGAGATAGCGCTAGTTCAAGAAGCAATGGTTCGCTGCCCAACAGAGACCATCGGCGATGACGGCTGATCTATTGTTTTCTAACAATTTCGACCTCACCGCTTCTCAATCGCCACGATCGTCACATCATCCATCTGTGCACCCTCGCCTGTAAATTTTTCAACCGCTTCCTGCACGCGTTTCACCACCACCTCAGCACCGAGTATTGCCGATGCACTGAATGCATCTGCCAAGCGTTCCATGCCAAATTCTTCTTCGTCCGCATTCATTGCCTCCTTCACACCATCGGTAAAAAATAATACGCAATCGCCAGATTCCATTTCCACTACGCAGTCCTCGGTCACACGTTCAAAAACTTCTCCTTGATCGATCCCAAGTGCCAAGCCTCGTGGGCGAAGCACCTCTACCGTTCCCGTCGCTTTACGGAAAACCAAGGCCGGATCATGTCCCGCTCTTGCAAAAACCATGCGACCCGTTTCCGGATCTAACACTCCGTAGTTCATACTGATAAACATGTCCTCACGGATATCGGGAAACAGATATCGGTTCACCGTAGCCAGCACTTTACTTGGCGATTCATGACTCAATGCCACCGCTCGCAACAAACTCCGGCACATCGCCATCAACAAACCTGCCGCCACGCCTTTACCCGAAACATCCGCCACCACCACACCGAGTTTCCCATCAATCAGTTCAATGTAATCGTAGTAGTCTCCACTGATAATCCGCGCTGCCACATTCACCCCGTGAATCCGAAACCCTTTCACCTTCGGATCATCCTGCGGCAATAAAACCCGCTGCACTTCACGCGCATTGTGCAACTCGCCTTCGATCGCCTTCTTCGCATTCGCATCCCGATGAATCCGCGCATTCCCAATCGCAAAGGCCGATTGCTCAGAAATCGAGCGGAACACCGCAAAATCATTCACCGTAAATTCCCCTTCGCTTATCAACTTCGCAACCGCCAGCACCCCAATCTCCTGCCCCGCGTAGCGCAACGGTGAAATCATCACCGCTACATTCGGCACCTCTTGCCGCACATACATCCCCAATACCCCATGTGCACTCAAATCCTCGATATGCGTCGCTTCAGCTGCTCCAAACGCCCGACCTAGCAGACCATCCCCCATTTTAATTCTATCCAAATTCAAATGACTCGCCACCACCCGCCCATCCTCTTTGGCATCGGCCAAAATCTTTTCTGATAAACGAATCAACGGCGGACATTCTTCTGAAACATAAGCTGGAACCAAAAAATTTCCATCGCCTGTGGGATAATAAATTGCCCCACCCGTCGCACCGACCACATCCACTATGCCTTCCACAATGGTCCGCGACAACGCTCCATCGGTCGGTTCCTTTCCTATCGAAATTCCTAAATCATGCAGGAAATGAAACATCCGTTCCTCCTCACCTGAGAGTGCTTTTAAAACTTGTTTGAGACGTTTCGCACGACTGCGTTGGTTAATCAAAGCCAACACCAACGCAACCGCCAGCAAAGAAGAAACACCCACCAATGCCAGACACAAATAGTGGATAATATCCATCAGCTAGATTGCCCGGTTTTCTCCGTCAACTCCTCCCCTAACAACTTCACCACCCCGGAAAATTTCTTCTCATTACTCGCGTTCGCCCGTGATAAAATCTCGTGTGCCTCCAACACATGCTTGGTATGCATCACCGTGCCAGCCTTCGTTCCCGCCACTTTCAGCTTCAGCAAATCTCGCACTTTGCTTTCTAAGCCATTCCACTCCGCATCTTGCGGATTGATCTCCATTAAAAAATCCAATCCCAAATCCTCCAACGAATTGCAACTCTTCTCACTTGCTGCTGTCACTTGCAGCTTTCCACCGTATTCTGTAATCCTCGCAGCCATCCCCGCCAAAGTTCCCATGAAGGTCGAGTCCATCCCCGTGCACTCCTCCAAATCAATCACCAACCGCGCCACTTCAGCCCGAATCCTCGCGTCGCCAAATTCTTTCACAGCCAAACTGTTCAGAAAGGAACCCTTGCCCTCACAGCGTATCCAGCTGAATCCCTCAAATTTTCCGACTTTTATTGATGAATCTTTAGACACAAACTCAGTGCCGATGTTCAACGGCCATTGGCGAAAATCTAATGACGCCTTTCCAAACGGTCAAACTATTCCGTTACTTAAGACTGCTTAAAAATTATCCATTCAAATCTCATGAAATCCCGCTACCTCATCCTAATCCCCCTTATCCTCCTCACAATTCTCCTCATCCCCTTGATGATCGTCCGCAACAAGACCGCAAAAGTCCTCTCAAATAACCCAAAAAATCCGCAGACCGAGCAAAGTCAGCCTCCAACCAGCCTTCAGCCGGAATCCGCCCCCCCCTACACCACCGCCCCAGCTTCACCCGACGGAATCGGTAAAATCTTCATGGGCCGAGAAATATCCCAAGTCATGGGACATCCGGGAATCAGCTGGCTCGAACGAACCGACCGCGAAATAGAAGAAGGCCCATCCAAAGCCATCTCCCTCCTCGATCTCGCTCCCGATGCGATTATCGCCGATATCGGAGCAGGCTCTGGATACTACAGCTTCCGAATCGCTCCACTCATCCCCAAAGGCAAAGTCATCGCCGTCGATATCCAACAAGAAATGCTCGATTATCTCAAAAAGGAATCCGAAGCCCGCATGATCACCAACGTCGAACCCCACCTCGGTGCCATCGACTCCATCCAGCTCCCCGAAAATTCCATCGACGCCGTCCTCTTCGTCGATGCCTATCACGAATTCTCCCACCCCGCTGAAATGCTCCAATCCATCTACACCGCCCTCAAACCAGGCGGAAAAATCTACCTCCTCGAATTCCGCGCCGAAGACACCCGAGTCCCCATCAAACGACTCCACAAAATGTCCGCCGCCCAAGCCACCAAAGAATTTGAAGCACTCGGCTTCACCTTCGTCGAAAACAAACCCGACCTCCCTTGGCAACATTTCTTGGTTTTTAAAAAGTAATTTTAAAAGGTAAGGTCGACTCGTACACCCCGATATGTCGGGGCCGAGTCGACCGAAACTAAAAATCTATCAGCCACTAAACTTGTCCCAACCATCCACACTTACCGCCTCAGAAGCATGGTTCCGCGCATCGGAGGCCATTGGCGATCTCATGGGAATTCGCTACGGACGAATAACCAATGGAGAGGTGCAATGGTTTAATATCTCACACTGCGAATGTGACGGAATCGGCGGCTTCGCACGCCTGCTGCGCGAACAAGGCAAGGCAATCCCTAAACTCCCCGAATCCCTACATCCCTGTCGTGGCATTTTTCTTCCTCTATGGAATCTTCTGCGTAACCGCGATAACGTTGACTTGGCTATGCGCAGCGATTGGCTACCTGCATCTCCAACTGATAAAAACACTGCTGAAAAAATCGCCTGGCATCTTTTCACGAAAGACGAGACCCAATCTATCCTCAAAAATTGCCGCAGCCAAAACGTCACCGTAAACAGCCAACTGCTGCATTGTCTCGATCAAGCAATTCGCGCCGAGATCCGCAGCCCTGAGAAAAAAATCACGTGGGTCGTTCCGGTGAATCTTCGCAGCGACATCCGCTACGCCGATGACACCCAGAACCACGTCAGTTGCGTGGAAATAAATATCGCGGCAACCGACACACCCCAAAGCATCCAACACCAAATCCACCTACGTTTGAAACGAGGCGAGCATCGCGCTAATTTTCTACTCCTTACGATCGGCGGCATTCTCAGCCATCAAGCCAAAGTGAATTTCTTAACCAAAGACCGATCGAAGCCAGCTGGCAATATCGGCTCGTTTTCCAACCTCGGTGTTTGGAATTTCAATGAAAAAATAAGCGATTCAGATGGTTGGATCTTCTGCCCGCCCATCGTCACTGGACAACGGCTCGGTGCAGGCTGCGTCACCTTCAACGGACGTCTCGGCATTGCCACACAAGGAAATTCCCCCGCCGAGCGCATGCGACGTTGGATTGAGAATATTAGGTAGGGCGCCATCGCCGAGGGCGCCGCGCGAAGCGAAACGTATTCGATTCTCGAATGAAACATCCTATTCTTCCTCATTCC
>JANOKJ010000025.1:0-18333 GCA_031419275.1 Akkermansiaceae bacterium
CCTCACGGTCCTTTCGCCGGAGCTGCCCAAGATCAAGCAACTTAGCAACCAAAGTTTGAGCCACGTATTCATGCTCGCGGATTTCTTTTTCATCGACACTAAACACAGCCTCATCATCTTGCCTCGCAGTCCCTGCAAGTGCCATCGTCTCCAAATGCAAACCGCGCATGGAAAGCAGCAGTTCCGGCGTTGCTCCTGCAAAACCCGAGTCCCCATTTACCCAACCATAAGTTTGTAGGGGCGCACGCTGTGCAGAGATCGCGGCGATGATGCTTGCGGTCGGCGACTCACTCCCCCTCACCCTTCCTCGCTCTGTGACGACAGGCACGGTTTTTTCAATCAGTCCCTGACTGATGCAACTCATGATCTCCTGGAAAACCAAAGAAAACGGCATAGCATCTGGAGTCTCCCAATCGATCTCTAGAGATGATGAACCATTGGCAAACATTTCCTGAAATTGTGACAAACTGACTTTTTCAACACGCTGTGGAATATGCCATGGCAGTTCGTCCATTTCACAAAAGCTACGTTTATAAAATGCCACACCGGATTCCGGAGGAGCCTCAACTTTACGAAACGGCCCATATCCGACCACCACACTGCCATCTCTACGGGCAAGCCATGCAATTTCTTGGATCATCAATATAATTCAGGCGCTACTGCCATCTGCAGTGGATTTCAAAACTTTAGGCGGCTCTGGCTTCGAGACAGGAATAATTTTTTTCACATGCTCTATAGGCACCCAACCACGGGTCTTACTTGCGAAACCGACATAGGCCCAGCCACCGGATTCATAGAGAACCTCAGCCAATGAACCAGGCGGAGCATCAATGACTTCAGGTGAGGTTCGTGAAGCATCCGTATGCAACACCACCTTATCACCAACAATTACCGCCTGTTTTGCAAGCGGTGCAAATTGCGCATCGTTTGGATAATAAACACAACCCAGCGTAGCGAGAGTCATAAGCAAAGGAGCGATAATCAAACCAATAACTCCGCAAACTCGCAGATGATTGCCTGGTCTAGTCGCAAAAAATACCAGGATGCTCAAAACAAAAATCCATCCAGCTAACCACAAACCTCCCCGCCAAGTATCCAAGGAAAGTCGGGCTAAAACGTATTGATAAGTCGGACGCGCAACAGTGATAGATCCGAATTTACGCTCGATAAATCGCAGGTTCTGTCTCGCCTCCACATGGCTCGAATCTCTTACAAGAGCTCGCCTGTAATAAAGCGCAGCATCACCAGGAGAACCCATCTTATAGGCAGCATTTCCAATATTATATAGAGTATCAGTTGAAAGTTGTGAATACGGTCCAGCCTCTAACCACAACTTTGCCGCTTCTTCAAACTTGGCTTTATTATATGCCTCGGTGGCCCTCGCCATCACATCTTCACCCCTCAACTGAGGCAAAACAAAAGCCATCAACAACATTCCAAAAGCGACACGACGCAAGGCACGCAACATCTGCTGACGACGTTTGGCTGGCAACTCAGCCTCAGTTTTATCTTTCTGGAAACACAACCGGTCACGCTCTTGAAGAATCTCGGCAATTTCCCCATCATCTTGAGTAGAAACCCACTTTTCAACAAAGCCCCCTGCGGATCTCAAAAAATCCAAGCCGCCACGCCCCTCCGCATTCAAAACGTTTTGGAAATCCTTCTTCATCAACTGCTTGGTCTTATCTGACTCCAACAAATGCGAATAACGCATCCATAGAGCTTTGACGATGAGTATAAATGCAAGCAGTCCACAAATCATCTGAACCATCTGAAACGAAAACTTACTCCTCTCCTCTGTCAACACGCTTCCAGAATTCAGCAATCCAAGAATATCTGTCATACGTTCAAGTGGCATTGGCAAAACTTGCTGCGGACCAGACGATTGCAAACCAGACATCGCAGCAGGAGTCACCGTGATAGGGATCGCTTCAGTCATAACCGTTTCGTATTTCTCCAGCTCTGGATCAAAAAACACCAAGCGGAACGGTGGAACCATCGTCTTCAATTCCAATGGCCGGATAAACTGACTGAAAATCACCAAACCAGTTTCCTCACGTCTCTCCTCACCCCGTTGACTCGCAGTCGCTTCATATACTTTCCAACCCTTTGAATCTAACATTTTTGGTGATCGTAAAGTATCTAGATTTCCACGTCCTGTAACAATGACATCCAAGGCCAACGGCTCACCCTCGGTGACTTTAGTCTGCTTGATTGCAGATCCGATTTCAAACCGACCCACTGCTTGATCAAAGCCCTCTGGCGCACCTTCCGGAAGCGGGGCTACTTGAATATCACATTTGGGAACTTCAAGACTCGCCTCCAATTGCAACCGCTGAGTAAATCGATCAAAAATGATTTTATCATAAGTTAGCCTTACCGTAGCAGGCCCTAACGTTACTACCCCAGACTTCAAAGGACTCATTGTCGTCCAATAAGACATCGCAACATAAGATTGGCCCAATAGATTAACCTCCCCCCTTGCATCACTGGCTTCGAATCTCCATACCGCAAGCCCCTCTCTCTCAAACTCGGGCACTCCCCAATCTCTAATCGAATCCAACATATTTTCAGGAACATAGATCTTTATTTCAGTTCGAACTGTCTGGTTCTGATATATTTTCTTATTCGGAGCTTTGATAATACTCGCATATCTAACCTTCTCCTGAGATGCCAAGGGCTTGGATGCTGCCTCATTCCACTTCAGATCGTCTGGGTTGAAAATCTCAATGGAAATGGGAGCGGTTTTATATTTCACGCCAGCAATATCCACCTCAGCCGGAGGAATCGTATGCATACCTACCGCATAGCTGGAAACCACATAACGATAGCGATTTACAACCCTCTCTCCAGGACGCGCATTAGATGGGCCGAAACCTATCAAATTGATATCAACATCTTTCAACTTCGGAAACACCGGAATGTTATCGCGATCAATTCCATCGAGCGTCACTTCTAACAATACTTTTTCACCTCTTGCTAAATAGGATGAATAAATTTTCGATTCAATCGACGCACCCGCCAGTGGGGTCAACGTCAACAGAAGTAAAATAAATGTTTTTTTAATCCATGCATTCATAGTTACCAATCTTTCTTGGGTATTAGAAATCCTCTCCGCCCGGATGAAAGCGGACCCTTTTGAATATCTGAGTTTTCCTTCAATTTTCTACGCGCTTCATCTTCAGGTGATTCATTGGGATTTGCGCCAGATTCATCTGACTTTTCTTCTTTGTCACTTTCCTTCGGCTCATTCTCTTTTTCACCCTTACCATCTTTCGGATCTTTGCCATCTTTTCCTTCTTTGGAATCAGGTGAGTTCTCTTTATCTCCCGGTTTGTCTTCTCCGCTACCATCACCTTCTTTTGGCTCTCCATTTGGATTCGATTTTCCATCGCCATCTTTTGGTTCACCTTTCGGATCCGATTCTCCATCACCTTCTTTTGGTTCTCCATTCGGATCCGATTCTCCATCACCCTTTTGCTGTTGTTGCATCATCTCTTCAGCAGTTTGCTTCTTCTCTTCATCTAGCAATTCAGCCAATCGCTTCAAATAAGCCATGGTTACTTCCTCATTATGCAGTGGTTTATCATCTTTCGGATTCTTTGCACTCGCGGAACGATAGTGCCGCACAGCATCTGACCAATTCAACATGATAGCCTCAAAGCGGATATAGCCATTCGTTTCGCCGCTTTCCGGTACGCTTCCTTCGCCCATCTTTTGCAACTGCTCACGAACTAGCTCATCGAATTTCTCCATATCAGGAGCCGCATTTCCCGTGGGATAACGACTACCAGAGACGCCCATCCAACCCAACTGAAACAATGTATTAGCCAATCCCTCGTGAGCCTCGCTCAAAACTTTATTATCAGTTGAAAGCAAGGCTCCACTGTATGCCGTTCGAGCACCACGCAGATCCTTAGCTTCGTAAGCAGAAAGACCTTCGGCCAAACGTAGTTTCGCAGCAGCATTCCCTGCTTTGTCATTTGCTAAGAGGCGATACATATCTCGCGCTTCATCGTAGCGACCTTCATAAAACGCATCCTTCGCTTCGCTCAATTCGCTTGCTTGCAAGTCACCTGAAAACAAAAATATCGAAGCACCGGATACTGCCAAGGTTATTGATCTCCAACGCGTCCCTGCAACGATAGCCGCCATCAGAAAAGCAATTCCAGGCAACACAGCCCATTGATAAAACTCTATCAAAACCCGCGTCTCTCCAGCTTCCATTTCAAACATGTCCATTCTTTGAACCGCTACTTCAATCATAGCTGGAATATCTCCGCCCGAGCCAGCGACCACATATTGACCTCCCGTAGCTGTCGCAAGCTTTCTCAATACCTCTGCTTGCAAGCGACTCAGCACCTTATTTCCTGATTCATCTAACACAAATCCTCCAGGGAAATCCTTATGAGGAACAAAATCACCATCATCAGTCCCAACTCCTATCGAAAAAATCCTCACTCCCGCCCTCTCTGCTTCAGCGACAATTGGATCCAAGTCACCTTCGTTCTCTTCTCCATCGCTGATCAATATCAGTAGGTTGTTCTTCTGACCGGTCTCTTTGAGGGTAGCGGTGCCTAACTTAATTGCTTCTGCAATATCAGAACCACCCATCGGCACCCATTGTTCGTCAATCTGTTCAACAGTTTCTGTCAATGCGCCATGATCAATCGTCAACGGTGCAAACAAATACGGCGTCCCAGCAAAACCCACCAAGCCCACACGATCACTTTTCAGAGCCTCTAAAATTTCATAAATCAAAATTTTCGCTTGGCCCAGGCGTTCAGGGCTCACATCAGTGACTCGCATGCTGCGCGACAGGTCTAACGCGATGATGACATTACGCCCCTTAGCAGTCTCAGTCTTCACTCCGGCATCGCCTTGCGGCCTAGCGAGAGCAACAGCAAACGCTGCCATTGCAGCTAACAAGAAACCCATCGCCATCCACCGCGGCAAGGAATGATCTTTCCGGATCAGCCGCCCTCGTAAACGTTCTGCCGTCAGCCGTTCCCAGGGCTGTCCTTTGAAACGCTCCAGCAAAACGGCAATAATCACCAGGATCGGCAATGCGATCCAAATGATAAGCCATTCTGGATTTGCTAAATTCATATTTTAAACACTCGTGCGATATACAGACATATAAACCACTAAACCTGTCGCTGCCAGTAACGATAGCCCAATAAACCAAATATATAACTCCCGATCTTCCGTCACCGTTAAGCTACGTGACTCTGTTTTTTCCAATTGATCGATGGTTTGGAAATTCTTCTCCAAATCCTCAAGGCTCTGTGCCCAAAAATGCTCGCCACCCGTATCGCTAGCGATCTTTTTCAAGGTTGGGAGATCAAATTCCTGACGCGGAAATGCTTGGATTAAACCAGAAACACGCCCGTCTTTGGTCCCGATCGCCACAGTATAAGTTTTTATCCCAAGCGTTTTGATGTGCTTCGCCGCATCTAAAGGAGAAATTTTTCCTGAATTACTCGCCCCGTCTGTGATCAATACAATGATTTTACTTTTTGAATTACGATTATCCAAACGCGTTCCAGCTGTTGCTAAGGCTGAACCGACCGCTGTGCCTTGTTCTTTTACTGTCCCTATACCGTTCCGATTCAGTTGCAGACGATTTAAGCCACTTCTCAACCAATCATGATCCATCGTGATCGGACTTATAGAAACAGGCCGACCCGCAAACGCCACCAAGCCTATCCTATCATCCGGTCTTCTGCTAATAAATGCATCCACAACTTTTTTAGCAGCGTCGATCCGCTTCAACGGTCTGCCTTCATACCTGAAATCATCGATATCCATCGAAAGAGAAACATCGAAGGCGATTAAAATATCAATCCCGCTAGCGATGCGACTTTGGTATTCGTTTCTCCAGACGGGACGCGCCATGCCTAGAATCGCAAAAAACAAAGAAATGAAAACTAGAGGCAGTCCGATATTCCATGCCATCCGATTAACCCTTTTTCCTAAAGTGTAAAGCACGCCTAAGTTCGGAAAAACAACAGCACCTGTTGCGCCTCGTCCCCTACGTAAAATGAAAAATATCAAAGACGGAATCAGCAACAACAACCATTGTGGCTGAGCGAAACGGAAATGGGTGAAAAACGATTCAATCATGACGAATGGATCCTTTCTAACATATTTTCAGCCCCACGCTTGAGCAAATCAACATCTGAGACAACACCCTCATCGGGTCCGTATTTAAGCGTCGCCAGCTTTGAAAAATATTCTGAAAGCTCTACTTTAAGCTCCTCGTTAAGACTCTTAATCGCATCATGCCGTCCAATAAATTCCTCATGCGTCTCATAAAGTGCGGGCTCATTCATGATCTTCGCCAGATATTCTCTCAACACCAAAGAAACCGTGATCACATTTTCTTTTCCTAACGCCACATCCAATTGAGCAAGCTTAGCCATTGCCTGCTGAAATGCCTCGCGCTTCAAATTGGAGGAATCGTAACCTCTCGTTTTCTTGAAAATCACAATACCCAACACAACCAACATAACGAGAATAAACAGAGGTAAAGCAATCCACCACCACTCGAGCTCGAATGACGGAACCAAATCCATCGCTTCATGGCTCTCAACGAGTTCTAATTTAGTTTTACTATCGGCCATGCTTTCTATTTTCGCCGTTTTTCTCTTCGTTTCAAAAGCTGATGCAACGCGGGCAACATATCGCTGTCGGTTGCTAAACTAGCAGCGTCGATGCCGTGTTTCTTAAATATCGAAGCCGCATCCTCGGATTGTCTCATCATGAGTTGTTTATACGCCATCCCAAGAGTGCGGTTATTGGTATTCACCATGGTTTCCATTCCACTTTCAGGATCCACTAAAACCACTTTCCCTACTCTTGGTAGAATCTGCTCCACCGGATCATAAACACGCAACGCAACGGTTTCATGTTTCCTCGCCAATTTACCTAAAGGTTTATCGATTATATCAGCTTGAAAGTCAGAAATCATGAATACCTGCGACTTACGCTTCAGCGATTTGATCAAAACATTGCAGGCATCTTCAATCGAAGTCCCGCGTTTGACGGGACGTGCCATCAAGATCTCACGGATCAAACGCAATAAATGGCGTGTTCCTTTTGCCGGAGGAACGAACATCAGGGGCTCTCCAGCAAAAATCAAAAGCCCTACCTTATCTCCATTTTGCAAAGCACTGAAACCCAAGACTGCAGCTATCTCTGCAGACAACTCGCGCTTACTCAAAAGCTGACTTCCGAAATCCACTGAGCCCGACACATCGACCGCCATAATGACCGAAAGCTCACGCTCCTCACGGAATTTCCTAACAAACGGCTCGTTCATCCGCGCTGTGACATTCCAATCAATGAACCGCACTTCATCTCCGTGTTGATACTCTCGGAAATCATCAAAATCCAAACCCTGACCTCGAAACGATGATAGATACTCACCAGAAAACGATTCACGCACCAAGCGACGCGCCTTCAACTCGAGCTTTCGCACCCGAGCCATCATTTCATCAATATGTTGTTCTTCGGTCATCGCTCAAAGATCGACTAAGGCACCACGACTTTTGAGAGAATCCGGGTTATGATCGCATCCGTGGTGATCCCCTCGGCTTCCGCTTCATAGGTCAGCAAAATCCGGTGACGTAATACATCCATCGCCATGTCTTTCACGTCCTGTGGTGTTACAAACGCACGTCCGTTCATGAAAGCACGCGCACGTGCCGCCAACGCGAGATTGATCGTTCCACGCGGTGATGCACCCGCACGAATCCAGTTGTTTAAAGGAGCATCAATTTGCAGTGGATGACGTGTTGCATCGATCAAATCGACAATGTATTTCCTTATCGAATCATCGATGTAAATATGGTTCACCAACTCCCGCGAAGCACTGACTTGCTCTGGCGTGGCGACATTTCGGGTTTCATACACTGGCGCCGATGTCGCCATCCGATTCAAAATTTCCAACTCTTCATCCTTACTCGGATAATTCACGTTCACTTTTAAGAGAAACCTATCCAGCTGCGCCTCGGGCAATTGATACGTTCCTTCCTGGTCGATCGGGTTCTGGGTCGCCAACACCAAAAACGGCCTCGGCAGTGGATAGGAACGATCCCCCAAGGTTACTTGCTTCTCCTGCATCGCCTCCAACAAGGCTGATTGCACTTTGGCTGGAGCGCGGTTGATCTCGTCAGCTAAAATGAGATTGTTAAAAATCGGCCCGAGCTTGGGCTCAAATTTCATCTCCTGGGGATGGTAGATCATGGTTCCCACCAAATCCGCTGGCAATAAGTCCGGTGTGAACTGAAACCTCGCAAACGAGGCAGAGAGCGAGCCCGAAAGAGCTTTGACCGCCAGCGTCTTCGCCAGACCAGGCACGCCCTCCAGCAAAATATGTCCGTTACATAAAAGCCCAACCAGTAGTCGGTCCACCAATTGATCCTGGCCGACGAGCACTTTGCCCATCTCATCCTTGACCGCGTGGATCCATCCGCTGCTTTCGAAAATTTGTTCCTGAAGTTGTTCTGTAGTCATAGCTAACAGGGCTTAACTTGCCATTCCCGCAGCACAGTGCAACCGACAATCCTAGCGAAAATGAAATTTTGGGGCATTTCTTATCCAATTCGACCTCAGCGATTTTTCGATCTCGCTTCCATCGCGGTCCTTTCACCACAGTAAGGACAGAGAAAATGACCGTCCATTAGGATGGATTTAGCGACTTTCAGTCGATGACTTCCCATAATCCGCTGCACATTCCGATGCTTGGAGCAGCCTCTATTTTGAAGGGGAGAAACCATGCAAAGAGGACAGCGCAGCCTAGATGTAAGCAGCATATTGAATAACAACATCAGAATAATGCCACCAAAGACATAGCCGCTATTCACAATCCATAGCAGATCCCGCGTCCATACCCCGTATCCCAAAATGCCAACCGCAGGAACTAATCCAACAATCATCAGAACCAGCAGGCACGCAGCAAAACGGTAGCGCCATAGAATGGATTTGGACGAAAGCCGGTGCATACGGAATGTGATAGGATAAAATTCATCTATGACAATCCTATCTTACGCAATCCATGATAATTCTCTCATACTTTGAAACGCTTTTCTAAAATCTCCCTACGAAATCCGAAAATCCTTTCCAATTTAGGTCGAACGAAGAGTCCATGCCCAATTTCACCAAACGGCCAGCAAGGCAGAGCATAATGCACCAAATCCTTCATCAGCACTCCCCCATCAACCTCTTCAAAATGATGCAGATGATGCCAAAATTTATAAGGCCCAAACCGTTGTTCATCGATAAAACTCTCCTGAGTTTTCACAAGCTTGATCTCCGTCACCCAAGGCACCCAAACGCCCGGAGCGATCATCACTTTGTATTCAATAATCTGTCCCTCATACATTTTCTCACCCGGCTGATAGACGATCTTGAAACCCAACTCCTTTGGCGTGATCTCATCCAAATTCCCAGGACTAGAGAAAAAATCCCAAGCCTCTTTTAGACTGATGGGCAAAAACTGTTCTTGGGCAAGAGTGTGAATCATTTCTCCAGATATCACGAAACTCCCAAGTTGCAATGGCCCGCGATTAGATTTTCACTCTTCACCATTCATCCTTTTCCCTCATTTTTCCCTTGGAAGATGGGGAAATTTCGATTCGTATTCTGCCACCTATGAAATCTAAATTTTTTATCGCTGCCTGCGCAGCATCCATGTTGTTCGTTATTCCTGCGACCGCTGATGACACCCCACTTGCCAAGCAAATGGAAATCATGAACGACGCTTACAAAGCCATACGTAAAGAAGAAGACCCAGCTAAAGGAGCCGCTCTCGCTAAAGAAGCCCAAGACGCCATGGTCAAGGCCATCGTAGAAATTCCTGAATTGGTAAAAGCCATGCCAGACGGCCCGGACAAAGCCAAGGCCTCCGCTGAATACCGCAAAATGATGGGCACTCTCATCTCAACCCTTGCCGATATGGAACTCGCCTTCCTCAATAAAGACCTCGCAAAAGTGAAAACCATCGTCGAACAAATGCGTGATTCAAAAAAACAAGGTCATGATAAATTCATGAAGGAAGACGAATAATCCCTCCTCAATCATTTCTCTTAAGCAAAAAAGCCCGTAGGCATAAACCTACGGGCTTTTTGATTGGAAAAATTTCAGCTGTGAATCAATCGACCACGACTTTCGAGCCGACAGCCAATTTCGAGTAAATGATAGGCATCGTTTTCTGTGGTCCGCGGATACAGGCATGTGAGGCTGGATACCGTTTTACCGGTCCAATGTGATGCCCTATGCCATCCCCAGTAAGCCGCATCCAATAGCGCATCGGCGCTCCAACAAATTTTCCACCCTCTGGGACTGCATCTTTAGTCGTATCTGCATCGCTGTTTACGACTTTTCCTTCCGCATCGTAAATTCGACCATACTTATTTGAACTCTTATCTACGATCTTCTCAAGAATCTTGTAGGTCCCCTCAGGCGTCGGATGACTTTTTCTTCCGGAGCAAATTGGATAATCAATCACCACCTGATCACCGTTCATCAACTTGCCACGCTGAGTCTCTAAATTGATATTCAACCAAGAATTCGAGGCTTTAGTAATAGGCAATAGCTCTTCGTTCGTCCAAGAATCATAGGTCTTAGGATAAGATGTCTCCGCCACAAAAAATTCATAAGTCCCAGGCTGATGCGGATTCTTATATTCAGGATGGGTTTTGACCAGTTTCGGATCATTCGGATTTTGTGCGCAACTCGCCAAGAATAAGGCGAAACCAGCAAGACTAAGAAGGAGTAAGTTTCTATGGGACATAATTGGAGGCACAGGAAATATAGTAATTTTCAAAATTTTGCAATCTTTTCAATATCGAGATTTAATCAGACGCCCAGAAAGTATACTCAATCCACCCGCTCTTTTCCTTGGCGATTCCCTCTTCCCATCGTATCAATCCCTCATGAGCAACTCCGCCGACCAAATTTCCGAAGATATCAAAACCGCCATGCGAGCCAAAGACTCCGTCGCGCTCAATTCCCTGCGTGCCTTAAAAAGTGCAATGACAAATGCTGCCATCGAAAAAGGCGGACTCGGCACCGTTCTGGACGAGCCCGAAATCCTCGCGGTCGTCCGCAAACAAATCAAACAACGCCAGGATTCCATCGAGCAGTTCGAAAAAGCGAATCGCCCTGAACTAGCCGAAAACGAAAAGGCCGAAATCGCCATTCTTGCCAAATACCTTCCCACCGCCCTTACCGAAGCGCAGATCGCCGCTTTCGTTTCCCAAGCGATCGAGGAAACCGGCGCCGCTTCTAAAGCTGACATGGGAAAAGTCATGAAACGCACCCAAGAACTCTGCGAAGGTCGTGCCGATGGCAAAACGCTTTCCGCCGCCGTGATGTCACGCCTTTCCTAATCCCTTTTTTCAAATCGATGTTCGAAGTCAGACAGAAACCAGAAATGGTCGAGCGCGCCCTGCTCGTCCGGCTTTATTTTGATAAAAGCGAAGAAGAAGAATCCGCATCTCTACTAGAGGAGCTGGGTGAACTCGTGTCCACCCTCGGTATCGAGATCGCCGAATCCGTCCTCGCGAAATCCCGCGAAATGCACAAAAAATTCCTCTGCGGCACCGGCAAAGCCGCGGAGATGGTAGCACTCGCGAAAGCCCACGAATGCGACTGCATCGTCATCGATAACAACCTCGCCCCCTCCCAACAACGTGAGTGGGAAAAACTCGCCGATCTCTGCGTGATCGACCGCGAAGAAGTGATTCTCGATATTTTCGGAAAACGCGCCCAAACCAAAGAGGCACGCTTGCAGGTCGAACTCGCCAAAATGCAATACGCCCTCCCCCGCCTCGCCCGCATGTGGGGACACCTTGACCGCGAAGGCGGTGGCGGTGGTTCCGGATCCGGTGGTGGCGGCGGTGCCGAACGCGGCATGGGTGAAAAACAAATCGAGATCGACCGACGTCTCGCCCACCTCAGCATCGATCGCTGCAAACGCGAACTCGAGGTCGTCCGCAAACAACGCAAAACCCAACGCAAGGAACGCGAAAAACTCGATACCCCACACGTCGCCATCGTCGGTTACACGAACTCCGGAAAATCCACGATGCTGAATAAAATTTCCGGCTCGGATGTCATGGCGAAAGACATGCTCTTCGCCACGCTCGACACCACCACCCGTCGCATTGATTTACCGGATGGCCAACCGCTCCTTGTCACCGATACGGTCGGTTTCGTCCGCAACCTCCCCCACCGTCTTGTCGAGGCTTTCAAGGCAACTCTCGAAGAATCCGTTCTATCAGATTTCCTCATCCACGTGCTCGATGCCTCAGCTCCTGAAATCGAAATCTTTCAAGCCACCACGCTGCATGTATTAGAAGAGCTCGGCGCGGTCGATAAACCCATTATCACGGTTCTAAACAAAATCGATAAAATCACCGATCCATGGGAGTTGGTGTGTTTGGAAAAAAAATTCCCCGATGCCATCCACGCCTCCGCCCTCACCGGTCAAGGACTGGAAGACATATACAAAGCCTGCACACAAGTCCTCGCGGATAGAGTCACCCATGAAAACTATCGCATTCCACAATTTCGTGGCGACATTCTCAACCTCCTCCACAAAGACGCAAAAGTCCTCTCCACGGAATACGATGAAAACGACATCATCGTAACCGCCATCGTCCCCGCAAATATTGCAGGAAAACTCAACGAATTCCTGATTCCACACTAATCGCAACCATGCGCCTTTTTCTAACATTTCTTCTTCTTGCCCTCCCGCTCGCCGCACAAGAATCCGAGCCCAAGATTCTCAAAGCCCTGCCTGTCGATGCCGATCCCATCGCACCTGAGCCGACACCCGCTCCCGTGCTAGTCACGCCACCGCCCAAACCTGTCGCTCCACCCGCAGTCATTCCAACACCGACGAAAACCCCTGAAGAGACTCCGGAAAAAAAACCGGAAGAAGTTCCACCCATCAACCAAAAGCCCATTGGCGATGACGCCGCACGGTTGCAAATCTTCCTCGAACAATCCAACTTTGGTCCCGGTGTGGTCGATGGAAAAATTGGCCTATTTTCAGAACTCGCCGTGAAATCATGGAATGAGGTCAATGGCCATCCGTTAGATGATTGGAGCGCAGTCAACACCGCAGCTCGTGAGGCCATCACCAACCCTTACGCTGTCGCGTTAGTTCCTGAAATTGCGAGCGAATGGGTCAACTCCAAGCTTTCAACCAAACGCAGTGAACAAGCAAAAACCAAGCGCATGGCCTACCGCTCCATCGCCGAATTCATGTCGGAGCGCTACCATACCGACATCCCAACTTTGATTCGCCTGAACCCTGAAATAAAAATTTACGGCTTACAACCGAAAGCCAGCATCAATGTTCCAAACGTCACGCCTTTTCTCGTTGAAGAACTAACGGATCGTGCATGGAAAGAACTCGAGGACCTCTCGGATCGATACGTCGTGGTCGATACCAAGATGAACCAGGTCCGCATCTTCGCCGCCGCCCCGCGACCTGCCATCATCGCCGATCCCAACGCACCCGCTGCCCCTGTCGCCAACACCTCCCTACTCGCCTCATTTCCCATCACTCCAGGAAAACCCCAGTTCATCAAGTTTGGCTCATGGAAACTCCACAACATGGTCGCGCTTCCATGGTGGCGTTACGATCAACAACTCCTCGATACCGGAAAACGCTCGGAAAACGCCCTGATGATTCCACCCGGTCCAAACTCACCGGTTGGCATCATTTGGTGCGGAACCACTCGCCCCGGCATCGGCATGCACGGTACCTCCGATCCTGAAACCATCGGCCGCTCCCGCTCCGCCGGCTGTATCCGCCTCTGCAACTGGGACGCAGTCCGCCTCCCCACTCTCATCCGCCCAGGTGCAACCGTCGAAATCCGTTAGACCTCAGCCTTTCGCATGAAGTCCTCCACCAAGTCCAACCTCCGCTTCGCCGTTTATCTCGTCGTCATCGGATACTTGGTAGCCGATCTATTTGTCTTCAACGGCCCACTGAGCCATCAACTCAAAGCCTTTAACCTATTTACTATCGGCGATGCCAAAACCGAAAGCGTCATCGCTAGCGTCTATGGACATCAAATCACCCGCAGCCAACTCGACCGCGCCATCCATGAGCGACTTTTCCTAGAAGCCAAATCCATCGCCGACCTCAGCCAAGCCGAGAAAAATTTCATCCAATCCGCCGCGCTCGATGAACTCATCGAGCACGAACTCATTCGGGTGAAAGTGAGCAACCTAGAGCTCAATGTCAGCGATCAAGAAATCGATGCCCGTCTCGAACTGTTTTCCAAAAAATTCAGCACCCGCGAGGAGTTAGAAAATGCCATCAAAACCCAAGGTTTCGGCAACTTAACGGATTTTAGAAATCGTATCGCCGCCCGTATCCAACAGGAAAAATACGTCGCTATGCAGGTCGATCCATCGGTCGTCGTCTCTGAAAAGGAGATCACAGAATTTTACGAACAGCATCTGGAAGGACTGAAAATCCCTGAGCGCATCCGTGCCCGCCACATTTTCATCTCAACCCTCGGCACCCCGCCAGAAGAGGCGAAACAAAAATTACAAGCCGCCCTCACCGAACTTCAAAACGGTTCCAAAAATTTCACCGAACTCGCCCTCGCCGTAAGCGACGATCAAGCCTCAAAAAATCTAGCAGGCGATCTCGGTTGGATGTCCCGCGACCGTCTCCCAAAAGATTTTGCAGATCCTGTATTTCTACTAGAGAAGAATAAACCCACCCTCATCCAAACCAAACTCGGTTTCCACATCGTCGAGCTTACCGATCGCCTCCCCACAGAAACTCCGACGCTTGAAGCCGTCCGCGATAAGATTCAATTAGCTCTCGCAACCAGCAAACGCCACCAAGCGGTAAAAGACTTCCGCGCCGCGCTTCGCAAGCTTGAGAAACAAGAAATCAAAATCTTCCACAACCAACTCGCCAAATAATGCTTCACTGACCACTGACCACTGATCACTCGTCACCTACCCCTTCCAACTGAACACTAGCAAACTAGCAATCTTCCATGAAAATCACCGTTCTCGATGGCCATACCCTAAACCCCGGCGACAACCCGTGGACCGAAATTGAATCACTCGGCGAACTGACAGTTTATCCCCGTACCCCCATCGACCAAATCGTCGAGCGCGCCAAAGACGCGGATATCATCCTCACCAACAAATGCCCATTGAGCGCTGAAACCCTCGCCCAACTGCCCGAGCTCAAATTCATCGCCGTCCTAGCCACCGGCTACAACATCATCGACACCGCCTACACCGCCCAGCACAACATCCCCGTTTCCAACGTCCCCATCTACAGCACCGATGCCGTCGCGGAATTCGTATTCTCCGTCATCCTAGATTTTTTCAAAAAGCCCGCCCAACACAGCATCATGGCTCACGGCGGCGAATGGCAAACCAGCCAGGATTTCTGTTTCTGGAAAAACCCCAACTTCACTGAACTCGCCGGCAAGACTCTCGGAGTGATTGGTTTCGGCCGGATCGGCCAACGCACCGCCGAGCTTGGTGCCGCCTTTAAAATGAAGATTCTGGCAAACTCCCGCTCTCGCTCCGCCACCACCTCTTTCCCTTTCGAATGGGCATCCATAGCTGAAATCCTCGAACAAGCCGATGTCATCTCCCTCCACTGCCCCCTCACCCCGGAAACCCAAGGCCTGATTTCAAAAGATTCCATCGAGAAAATGAAATCCTCCGCCTTCCTCATCAACACCGCCCGCGGCCCACTCATCGACGAAGCAGCCCTAGCCGCAGCCCTAAACTCCGGCCGCATCGCCGGCGCCGCCTGCGACGTCGTCTCCGCCGAACCCATCCTCCCTTCAAATCCCCTCCTCGGTGCCAAAAACCTCACCCTCACTCCCCACATTGCCTGGGCTGCCACCGAAGCCCGCCAACGCCTCATGACCATCACCGCTCAGAATATTTCAGCCTTCATCGCCGGAAAACCAATTCACACCGTTTAAATATTATGAAGCCCTTATTCCTACTTCTGATTCTCAGCCTGACCGCACACTCCGAAATCCTTCGCCTTAGCCACGTCGTTCCTGAGGCAGGAGAAGGCATCACCCGTTTTGAAATATCATATGGTGAGCTTAAGGAACTTATCTTCGTGAAAGATCAACCGATCGTAACTACAGCCGATGTCGCCGGGGCATACCCGACACCCGAACGTGAAAATTCCCTTTCAGTCTCCCTATCAGATGAAGGCGGCAAAAAAATGTTCGAAGCAACGAAGGCCATGCGCCACGGGATAGATCGAATCGCGATCATTGTAGATGGAAAGGTAAAATCAGCTCCTATTGTTAACGAGACACTGAGCAAAAATTTTGAAATTTCTGGGCTCAACGGACCGGACGAAGCCCTTAAACTTGCCAGCCGCATTTCTGGAAAATCAGAGGAAGAAATAGCAAAGATCACAGCCAAAAATAAAAAACTAGCACTCGAGCAACTTCTACACCCTGAGCCATCATTCCACACACATGAGGAATACAAGCTACTCAAGGCAGAGAGAGCTAAGATGGGAATGTACTATGTAGATCGTGTATACACGGAGGCTGAATTAGATCAGCTACTCAAAAAAGGAATGAGTGAAGCCGATGTCATAGCAATATTTGGAAAGCCCCACTCGATTGCATCTAAGGAAGAAACAAAGGAACTCACCTTCGTGACAGCGCCAGAAAAGCATCCCGCCAAAAAGGAATACCACATGAATTCATTTATCGTGGAATTCACCTCTGACAAAGTCAGCCACTGGCGAGCCTTCGCGTGGAGTGAGAGGACTCAAGAACCCAAAAGAGCTCAAAGGATTCCTGACAACCTCATCCATAAAGCTCCACCCATTGATTTATCTTCAGATGATTTCGATATCATCGCATTTGTTGAAAAATATGAAATTTCCCTGAAACCAGGCGAAACTACGCCCACAAATTCTGATTATTACGACCTACTTGGAACCTTATGGTTGCCCACTATCACTGAGGATGATGACAAAACAATCGATTCTAAATGCGATCTCATCACCTTTTTGAAGCCCATCATTCCCGAATTAGCGGCTACAATTAAAAATACCCCAAATGGACGCATCTCGGTAGCGAATCTCATAACCGCCCTTTCACCTTATATTTACGAAGGTAAGCCACTAAAATAAGCATAACTCGTTTCATCAACCCAAGCTCTGCGACCCTCCGCGACCTCCGCGACTTTGCGTTGAAATCTCCCCAAATCCCCAGCCAATCGCCAAATCCCCCAAAAAGCCCCGAGCACATTTCTTCTTGCCTCCCCCCGAATCCCCGTCTATGGCGGTCGCACCCCAACAGGGGACCCACACCCATGAAGTTACACACACGGAACATCAATAAGTCCGCGATGCTGGCTCTCGCAAGTCTCGTCCTCGTTACTAGTTGCGCCACTGACCTAAGAGATCATAAAGATCACAAGGATCCATACGTCGTGAAATCAACCGAGGAAGGCAAAGCCTCCTGGTACTCGATCAAGACCAACTACGGCACCAAAACCGCCAGTGGCCAGAAGCTTTGCAATAACGCCCCAACCGCCGCCCACAAGACTCTCCCCATGGGCACCAAGGTCCGGGTCATCAATCTCGCCAACAATAAATCCGAGGTCGTCACCATCAACGACCGCGGTCCCTACAAAAAAGGCCGGGTCATCGACGTCACCATCGGAACCGCCGAAAAACTCGGCTTTGTCAAAAACGGCGTCGTCCCCGTTCGGGTCGAAGTTCTCTCGCATAAGGGAGAATAAAAATTTCTTCCACTTTCCCCTTGCCAAGATCGCACGGATAGGTAGTTTTCGCGCCCCATGCCAAGAGTAGGAGGAAAAGCAAAAACACGGAAGGCCGTCGCCAAGCGCTTCAAAATCACTGGCACCGGGAAGGTACTACGCCGTCATCAAGGAAAACGCCACTTGCTTCAATGCAAGAGCCGCAAGCGCAAACGCGCTCTCGGTAAAGCGGGCCTTGTTTCGGCTGCTGACATCAAAAATGTCAAAGAGAACCTTCCTTTCCATTGATAGAGAAGTAAATACGACAGCCCACGACCTCGTCCGCGTAACGGACGACCTTTACGCAGCCTGATCCGATAACCGGAGACACGAACAGGTGAGACTGCGGAAGGAATGATAAAAAACGACTTGTTCACAACCAAACAAACACATGCCAAGAGCAACCAATTCCCCAGCAAGTCGCAAACGCCGCAAGCGTACGCTACTTCGGGCAAAGGGCTTCCGCGGTTTCCGCTCGAAGCTCTTCCGCTACGCCAAGGACGCTGTCCGTAAGGCGCAACA
>JANOKJ010000026.1:0-13374 GCA_031419275.1 Akkermansiaceae bacterium
TGATCCAACGCTCAACATCGGAGATTTCGTTAGAACGCCATTGCTCCACATCCTTCTGCATCGAGATGTCCTCTGGCTCCCAATGATTGTTCTTCATCGTTTTATAGAGGTCATACGCCCACTGATATTTGAGCGGGAGGATGTTGAAGAACATCGTGACCTTACCGTTGATGACTCGCTTGGAATTGAAGGCCAGCTCTGCTTTTGCCTTATCGAGAATGAAGGTGCGGGCGCCGAGGGTGACTGTGGTGGTGGACATAGTTAGATAGTTAGAAATGTTGCTGAAAATGGTTTAAAAAGCCGCGCTAACGTCAAACGCAGCGTGGGAGACACTGCACGAAATTCGTCCTCTGGGTCAATCGGATTTTGTAGATGTAGTATACACAAATTATTCACAATACCACATGTAGTAGGTGCTTGAGATACCCGTAAGGTCGTCTTCCTTTAATTTTGGGGGTTCCACGGCACAGCTATTAATCTCATTCACAGGTCTAGGTAGTGAAAAAAAAATTCGCAAATGGGGTTTTTCCCACCTACTCACAAAAATTTAAAAAAATCCTTAAGATATCCTTATTATCTGCAGATACGAACTATCCAAAATACAGAACTCGTTGAAAATCAATGCTATAAAATTTTATAAATAGAGACCCATAGAACACCTAGATGAGGAAAAACCGCGAGAATCTTTGCAAATAAAGGCTGATTCGTTTTAGGTGGGCAGATGAAGCGACTCGCTACTCACTGGCAAATACTCATCGCATTGGCTTTAGCAACCGTAACTGCACTTGCTCTTCGTGCTTCAAACATCGGTGTAGATGAGTCTTCAGCAGGCGGAAAGTTTGTGTTGAGTGTTATAGATACGTGTAAATTCCTCGGTGATCTTTTCATGCGTGCTTTGAAAATGATCATCGTGCCTTTGATTGTAACCGCGGTGATTTCAGGAATCACCGGCATGAAAGGCGTGCAGGGCTTTGGCCGACTCGGTTTCAAAACGATTAGTTTTTATCTAACATCTAGTTTGATTGCGATCATGATTGGCCTCGTATTGGTGAATTTGATCCAGCCTGGCTTAGAGGACGGCAAACCAAACGAAACGATTCGCGCCGCATTTGAAGATAATAAAGTCACAGCAGATACTGCGGATTTGGAGAAAGTCGAAGCAGCCAATCAAAGCAAAGGAAAAGATTTTTTCGCGATATTCAAAGCGATGCTGCCGGAAAATATCATTAAAGCGGCAAGCGATAACAGCCAGATGCTTGGAGTCATCGTATTGAGTTTCCTTTTTGCAATTGCTGTCACTCAGCTTCCCGGTGATACAGGAAACAATATAAGAGATTTTTTCTCAGCCGCAAACGATGCGATGATCATTGTAACGAAATGGATCATGTCAGTTTCACCCATCGGAGTCTACGTATTGATCCTTCCGGTGATTTATGAAGCCGGACTCGATCTTTATTTACAGTTAGGAAAATACTTTTTCACCGTGCTATTCGGACTGTTGATCCACTTCGCGATCATTTTGCCTTTGGCATTGAAATTCATTGGGAAAATCAGCCCGATCGCTCATTTGAAAGCGATGCGTCCCGCGCTATTGCTCGCATTTTCCACTGCCTCGTCGGCTGCGACGCTTCCCGTCACGATGCGATCCATTGAGGAAAATGCAGGGGTTTCCAAGCGTATATCGAGTTTCACTCTACCACTGGGCACCTCGGTAAATATGGACGGAACGGCACTCTACGAATGTGTGGCTGTGATTTTCGTCGCACAGGTCATGGGCATCCAACTGGGATTCGGAGCGCAGTTTTTCATCGTAGTCGCGGCCTTACTTACCAGCATCGGAATGGCAGGAATTCCTTCCGCGAGTTTAGTGGCGATTCTGCTGATCCTTAAAAATTCTGGCATTCCAAACGCAGAGGTGGCCGTGGTCACGCTGCTGGCGGTGGACAGGCTGTTAGACATGAGCCGGACGGCAGTCAACGTATACAGCGACAGTTGTGCAGCAGTCATTGTCGCACGCAGCGAGGGGGAGGTGTTTTTCTTCGATGAACCAGAGCTTGATGAATCTACTGCTGAAGATAATTCTTCGGGCGATAGATCATAGCAAACGGAATAAACAGGATGGCAGTCAATCCCATCAAGCCACTGAAAAACCAAAAATACTTGGCTCCCTGAAGCTTGGGTTGTCCCCCACTGAAAGTTGTTTTCGTGTAAAGTTCCTCGGCGGTTTTAGCATCCGCCACAGTTTTAACACCCATAGCTTTCTTTCTGGCAGACAACCACGTTTCCTGCGGACGCAACGCGTCTAGCCATGATGCCTTTTTTGGAGCCTCTTCTTCAGGCTTATCCACGATTATGCCAGTATCCCATTTTGTGTTCCACTTGCCATCACTACCAGCGCTGCGGATACGGATGGAGTTGGAGTTCAGGATTTCATAACGAAACTCATTATTCTGAATGCGGTAAGTGGAGATCAACTCATCACCGCGTGCTTGCTTGGGGAATCTGTTTCCAGCCGCAATCGACTCACTGATGATCTTGCTGGCGATTTCATCGAGTGTTGATTGATGCTCAACTTCCAGGGACTTAGCCACACCCTTTTCGAGTCGCTTGATGAAATCGTCCTCAGTGCCAGTTACACCGTCATAGCCAGGCAATACCACAGTTCGTGGAGATGATTGCCAATCGCTAGGTAAATTTTCGATCGCCGTTTGGAGTTGTTGCTCCGCGGCGCTCGGAACGCGGATGTAATGGTTCACACCAGCAACCAAGAAATTTCCAATCGCCACAGCTGCGAGGTAGAAACACATGATGAATGATTTCATCTTTCGTGGTGCTTGGGTGTAGGCAAACTCCAGTGCTACGATGGAGATTAGAATTTCTGATGCCGTCAGCAACGCATAAGCACCAATCTGCCAAGCGATGTTGGGACGCTGACCCGCATCGATCCATTCTTGTACGACACTCACCATCACGAAGGCGGCTGCCATCAGCACAAACCCGACACCCATTTTCCGCAAAGGGCTTAACGGCCAGAATTTCTGAACGAATGGATAAATAAAGTAGCTGAAAATCGGAATGAAACTCAGTACGAAAACGGAGTTCAACGATTGAATCTGAGACGGCAACCAGTTGAACCCCAGAAAATTTCTATCCATGTTCTGGGACTGGAAAATCCAGGTCGATCCCGTCTGATCGAATAAAGCCCAGAATACAGCAACGAAGAGGTAAACTGGTGCGAGTTTCAATATCGCAATAATTCCATCTCTTCCAAACGTCTCCGTCAAAAAGCCCACTCCACCCGCAGGAACATGAGCGAAACGGTGACGACCTAACCAAAAGATAAACGTCGCGATCGCCATCAAAACTCCCGGCACGCCAAACGCCCAATGTGGGCCATACCATTCTAACAACCAAGGAGTCAGTAGCATCGAAGCAAATGCTCCGAAGTTAATGGAAAAATAAAACCAATTGAAAACCCTTGAGAGCAAATGCGAATTCTGCGTACCGAATTGATCACCGACATGTGCGGACACACAGGGTTTTATCCCCCCTGCCCCAAGCGCGATAAGAACCATTCCCGTGATCATCCACCATTCGGAATTTCCGAACTGCCCCATCAAAGCAAGCGCCGCATGCCCAGCGCAGTAAACCAAAGAGAGAAACATAATCACCCGATATTTACCTAAAAACACATCCGCAAGAATGGCACCAATGAAGGGAGTTAGATAAAACGCACCATTGAACCAATGCACTAACTCGGTTGAACGAGCTTCATCCATCGCCTTACCTCCCAATCCATCCATCAAAAATAAATACTGAGTCAGGAAAACGGCGAGAATCGCCTTCATTCCATAAAATGAAAACCTCTCCGCAGCCTCGTTACCGATGATATGCGGAATACCAGAGGGCATTCTCGTGGTTTCCTCTGGAGTCGTTCGGTAATTCATTTTTGATGGTTCCGAATTCTTCAAATATCTCTGAGCGTGTTATGAAAAAATCTCATTTGAGAAAATCTCTCTATCATTTCTGATTCAATAATTTCTCAAGATATTTCTCATGCTGAGCCAAGTCATTCTGCATGGAGCGAATGTTGAACCTAGCTCTGCCGCGTGTTTTCAACTGACCATAGATGTTCTCCAATTCTTTACTGGAGGTTTTGCATTGATTTGAAGTCGAAGGAAATGATTTCATTTCAATGGATTTGAGAAGCTTGTAGTCACTCAAATAATTTTCTGCTACTTTTCGATACCATGCCATTGGACCACTTTGGGTTGTTTTAACCTCACTGACGATCTTTTCGAAAAATGGAACCGCTTTATCCAATCCACCCTGCTCCCAATTTTTAAGACCAAGAATCATACAAGCCATCAAATGCTCATTGTCTACCTTGTTGATATTAGAATTCTTGATATCCTGAAAATCCGAACGGTAGAGGTTTTTAAGTACTGGTGACAATGCTCCCGGAAAACCAGCAGGCAACTTCGAGGCCTGACTATCAATATGACCACTCACAGCTTTAGCATGACGATTCGCATCGTTCATCCGTCCATCTAATAAAGCCGAAACCACACCGTCTAATCCAGACCAAGTACGAGTCGGTTCCTCAACTTTTGAGTTAGAGAAAAGCTTGATGAATGCTTCTTCTGATTCTCTCAGTTTTCCCTGCTTCATCAATTCATTTGCCGTGTTATACTGGCTGATGATCTCTTTGTTATTATCGGCAGGATCAACTTCGCCATGTCCAGGGTTGTTGATAATCGTTGAAGGACCATTGGAATTATCCTCTGTAATAAATCTGATCAGCAAAAAGATCACGACAACAGCCACCACAATGGACGCAACAGTCGTGATTATCGTTTTTCTTTGTTTCTCCCGCAACTGCATGCGTTGGATAGCATGAGCCTGTGCATGCGCATGAGCTGCGGCCGCATGCTGTCCTCCTCCGTTTTCTAATCCTTTGATAGCACCTTCCAAAGCAATGATCATTTCATCGTAACTTCTGAAACGATTTCTCGGATCGTAAGACATCGCACGATCTACAATCGCACAGGTTTCATAGGAAATATCCGGTGCCACCCGTTTGAGAGGAATCACCTTGGTTTTAGCGATACGCAACAGCTTGGTGTCCATGCTGTCCTCTGAGCAAGATGGCACACCCGAGAGCGTATGATAAAGCGTCGCGCCGAAAGCATAGATATCCGATCGGAAATCCTCTACTCCACCTTCAATCGCTTCTGGCGGCACGTAGTATGGAGTCGCCCATATTTCATCTGCCTTTGCCTCGCCACCTTTAGTGACCAGAGCAAGACCGAAATCCACGATCTTAGCGTTGCCCTCGGCATCGAACAAAATATTTCCCGGCTTGATGTCGCGGTGAATCAAACCTGCGGATTGCGCACCTTTGAGACCTTCGGCAATCTGGATTGCCAGTGGTAAAACTTCGGCTTCAGGGAGTTTCCCTTGCTCGTAAATTCGATGCTCCAGATGCCCACCAGGGACAAATTCCATCGCAATGTAAAAGAGCCCGAACGCTCTACCAGTGGTAAGAATTTTCACCACATGCGGGTGACTGAAAGAGGCCGTCAAACGCGCCTCATCTTCGAAGGCCGCAATTCGTTTTTCATCTTTTGAGTATTCCTCACTCAAAATCTTGAGAGCAACCTCACGGTTCAATGTGGTATCGATTCCAGCAAAAACCGAACTCATCCCGCCAATCGCATGGCGCTTAGTTACCGTGTAAGGTCCGAACTGCTTTTTGATTCGGTTTTCTTCACCACATGTCGGACACGCAACTCTTGAATATGGAGGCAAACCGATGACAGACATCGGATTTCCGCATGCAAAACAAAGTACGATATCATCATCTGTCTCCGACATAGTAAATCTAGAATCAATTCCCGAAGCCCAATACTTCGAATTTCGGGTTCATTTAATGCTTTATGATACGCTCCCCTGCAACATTTTATTCTATTTTCCACACCTTCCCACTTGCAACCTCCGCAATTTCACCCGAAACCTCAACTGTGATCGCAAGACTCAGAGGAAATATCATCGAAGCCTACCCGAACCGACTCGTCGTCGATTGTCACGGAGTTGGCTATGAAGCTATCATTCCGATCTCCACATTTGATAAACTTCACCCCCTTGAGGGCTCATTTGTCGACCTCCGCACCCATCTCCATATCCGGGAAAACGCCCAAACTCTCTACGGTTTCGCCACTGAGGAAGAGCGAGATGTGTTTCTCCTGCTTATCGACCGTGTCTCAGGTATAGGCCCGGCAATCGCCATGGCCATCCTCAGCGGAATGCCGGTTACGACCTTTAAATCCGCCGTCGTTGCTGGAGATGTCGCACTATTATCCAAATCCAAGGGGGTAGGCAAAAAAACCGCCGAACGCATCATTTTAGAGCTGAAAGACAAAGTTGGCGTCACAGATACTTGGCAAGACGCCGCCTCAGGGGAGGTTACCTCACAAGCCGCCGATGCCGAACTCGCCCTGATCGCCCTCGGCTACAAGCAGGTCGACTCCCGCAAAGCCGTCCGCGGCATCCTCGAAAAAGACCCTACCGCCTCCGCCGAAGCCCTCATCCGCGGCGCGCTGCGCGCGCTGCAGAGTTAGACGTTATTGGTTAATATTTATAAGTCACATATTTACCTCTTCCTTGAGGTTTAGAGTTTAAAATTTAAAGTTTATGATCCGCACCCGCTTCGCACCCTCACCCACCGGCTACCTCCACGTCGGCGGCGCCCGCACCGCCCTTTTCAACTGGCTCTTCGCCAGGAAACACAACGGCACCTTCATCCTCCGCGTTGAAGATACCGATGCTGCCCGCAATACCGAAGAAGCCCGCCAGGCCATTTTCGACGGCATGTCATGGCTCGGCCTCGACTGGGACGAAGGTCCACAAAGTAGCGGCGATCTTCGGTCGCCGTCTTCTCCATCATCTTCCTATTATCAATCTCAAAGAAATCCCATCTACGACGCCTATTTCGAAAAACTCCTCGCCGCCGATCGGCTCTACAAAGACGGCGACGCCTATCGTTTCCGCTTCGATCGTAAACCCATCACGATGCAGGATCTCGTTTGTGGCGAAGTTACCATCGATTACCGCGATGAATCGAACACTCCGGACATGGTCATCCGTCGTAGCGATGGATCTTACGTATTCCATTTCGTAAACGTCGTCGATGACCTGGAAATGAAAATCACCCACGTGATCCGAGGTGAGGATCACTTGATGAACACTCCGAAACATCTCCAGCTCATCGAAGCGCTCGGCTCACAGCCCCCGCAATACGCCCACATCCCGCTCATTCTCAATGCCGATGGCTCGAAAATGTCGAAACGTGATGCAGGTGCCGCCGTCGGCGATTATCCGAAACAAGGATTCCTCTCCGAAGCGGTCGTAAACTTCATCGCCCTGCTCGGTTGGTCATCGAAATCAGATGATGAAATTTTCACCCTAACCGAACTCATCGATCGCTTCTCACTCGAAGCCATCAACCGCGCTCCCGCACGTTTCGATTTTGAGAAATGCAAATGGGTCAACCAACAGCACATCGCTAAAATTTCCACGGAGAAATTTGCGGATCTAGCGAAGCCGTTCGTCGAGGCCGAAATCCTCCCCATCACCGAGAGCTACCCCGCAGTGATCGCAGCAGTGAAGGAAAAAGTCAGGCTGCTTTCGGAAGTTCCCTCCGCCATCGATTTCCTCCTCACTGACACCGCACCCGTCGATGAGGAAACTATCGCGAAAGCGAAAGCCAATCCGAACTCAGCACTTCTCCCAGCGCTCGCAGAGCTCATGGCAACTCTAAACGATTGGTCCGCCGACATCGCCAAAGAAGCCATCACCACCGTGGCCACAGCCAACGGTGCCAAACCCGGCCAACTCATGTTCCCCGTCCGCGTTGCCCTCTCAGGCCGCGCCCATGGTCCCGATCTCGGAGATATTTTTTCTATCTTAGGAAAAGAGAAGACCGTCGCGAGGTTGAGGTCGTTCTTAGAGTAGCGGCGATCTTCGGTCGCCGATCTTTTTCCAATTCAAATAACGGCGACCAAAGATCGCCGCTACGCCTAATACCCCAACCAAGGCCCAAGCCATTTCTCTGCTTCTTGTAATGTCATTCCCTTCCGCCTCGCGTAATCCTCAATCTGATCCTTCTGCAACTCAGAAAGCGCGAAGTAATGACTCTCCGGATGGGAAAAATAAATCCCGCTGACCGCCGCACCGGGATGCATCGCGCAACTTTCCGTTAGATATACACCAGTCGCATCGGTGGCAGCTAACAAATCAAATAATATCGGTTTCTCGGTATGGTCGGGTTGCGCCGGATATCCCGGTGCAGGACGTATCCCTTGGTAGTTTTCATGGATCAGCGCGTCCTTGGTTAGCTCACCCTCCGCCTCATATCCCCAATCGATCCGCGCCTTGTGGTGCAGCATTTCCGCACACGCCTCAGCCAGACGATCCGCAATCGCCTTCACCATGATGGAGCCATAAGGATCATGCGCCGCATCCAGTTCCTTGGCATACTCGTCTGCTCCGTGGATACCGACGACGAATCCGCCGATGTAGTCTGTAGCGGCGATCTTCGGTCGCCGATTTGTGATACCGCCTTCACCCACAAACTTCCAATTCACTAACCCGGCTTTCTCTGGATTAGCCAATACATAATTTCTCTGATTCAGATAATCATCGGCATCACGAATCACATGATCATAGGATTCTTTCTGCCAAAACGTTCCTGTTCTTCCAAGTATCTCATTAGCGGCCTTTGCTGAGGCTGACTTCATTCCCTGCAGAATTTCTGAAAGCTTATGACCTTCAGTAGGTTTGATAATCAAATGCACGTGATTGGGCATCACGCACCATGCGCCTAATTCAAATCGATCACCTTCGAACCTTAGGATCGATTCCAGAACTGCAGATGCGATTTCTTTACTTTTCAGATGACATTCTCCGTAACCCGCTTCCAAGGCTTCCTCCATCCTTTCGGAAAACAGATTATCCAATTTTCTCCGTGCGTCTCTGGATGTAGTTTCTTCTCCTTCAGTTTCAGCTTTGCTAATCAACTGTTCCAATTCGAGTTTATCTTTGAGATAAGAATCAACGACATGTTTCGGAAGTGAATCATCCAATCTGAAAGTAACAGAATAAGTAGCATCATCCTGATTCCAGTGAGGCAACCTGTGGGCGTTAGATTTGCCGATTGGTTCACTGCCCTTGAGATAGGTCGGAGAAATCGGCGACCGAAGATCGCCGCTACTTGGCTTCACCCAATCCGATAGCGCGACATTCGGCTTTCCGGAGGTCTTCTTCAATTGCTGGCGTAAAGTGTGAAATCTTGTGCGCTCGGTTCCATCTTCGTTCCAAACGATAATATCATCGCCGTCCGCGTTCGCTGGGAAAAATCCGTAGATGCCACGTGCTTGCAGGCGTTTTTCGGCGACCAGTTTTTCCAAATACTCACAGGCTTCCAAGTAGAGTTTCTTAGCTTCGGCCGCACCGCCTTCGTTCTTGGTCTTGAGTTCCTTTTTATCGCGATCCCATACACCGCGAAGTTCCCATGCGTGGAAAAACGGTGTCCAGTCAATGTATTCAACAAGCTCACCGATCTCGGGTTCAAGTGTTCTCGTTCCGATGAACGAAGGCACCGGCGGCGTATAGGCATCCCAATCGTATTTCGGGCCCGCAGCCCGCGCTTGTTCAAGTGTTAGAGTTTCTTTTTTCGGTCCACCTAGGAAATTCTCACGCGCTTTTTGCTGTTTCTCACGCAGATCCCTAACAAATTCATCACGTCCATCTTTCGATAGAAGCGAAGTCGTCACGGGAACCGAACGCGAGGCATCCAACACATGCACCACCGGACCAGAATAATGCTCGGCGATCTTGATCGCGGTATGCGCAGCGGAGGTCGTCGCTCCACCGATCAACAACGGAACCGTGAAACCGCGACGTTCCATCTCCTTCGCAACATGCACCATTTCATCCAGCGACGGTGTGATAAGACCGGAGAGCCCGATCACATCCGCGCCGAGCTCGATCGCTCTGTCTAAAATTTTATCGCATGCCACCATCACGCCCATATCGGTGACCTCAAAGCCATTGCAAGAGAGGACCACACCGACGATGTTCTTACCAATATCATGAACGTCACCTTTGACAGTCGCGATCAGGAAACGCCCGGCGGAGTTACCACGTTCAGCAACTTTCAACGCCTCATCATACGACATCCCTGGATTCTTCAGTTGAATCGCCTCGATATCTCCCGCGAGGTTTTCCGCCTTCTCCGCTTCCATGTAAGGAAATAGCCATGCCACCGCTTTTTTCATCACGCGGGCGGATTTCACCACCTGTGGCAGGAACATTTTGCCCGCGCCAAAAAGATCTCCGACCACGCCCATTCCGTCCATCAACGGCCCTTCGATCACTTTCAACGGCCTGCCATACTTCAACCGCGCAGCTTCCGTATCCTCATCGATAAATCGATCAATTCCTTTCAACAACGCATACTCCAAGCGCTTTTCTACCGGTTCATCTCGCCACGAAAGATCCTCCTCAACTTTCTTACCGCCGATTCCTTTGTAGCTCTCAGCAAGATCTAACAAACGCTCGGTAGAATCATCCCGACGGTTCAGTAACACATCCTCAACGCATTCTAAAAGATCTTTAGGAATCTCATCGTAAACTTCAAGCATCCCTGCATTGACGATACCCATATCCATCCCCGCTTGGGTCGCATGATAAAGGAAGGCGGAGTGCATCGCTTCACGCACCTTGTTATTTCCACGGAATGAGAATGAAATATTCGAAACACCACCTGAAATCTTAGCGCCTGGAAGATTCTCCTTAATCCAACGCGTCGCGTTGATGAAGTCCAATGCGTAGTTGTTGTGCTCCTCGATGCCAGTAGCCACAGTTAGAATATTTGGATCAAAAATGATATCGTTCGGATTGAACCCAACCTGATCCACCAAAATTCGATAAGCCCTTTCACAGATCCGGATCTTCTCGTCATAAGTCGCCGCCTGACCTTTTTCATCAAATGCCATCACCACCACGGCCGCGCCGTATTTCATGATGTGCTTGGCGTTTTTAATGAAAACTTCTTCACCCTCTTTCAGCGAAATCGAATTCACGATACCTTTACCTTGAAGATGTTTGAGTCCCTCTTCCAGAATCTCCCACTTCGACGAATCCACCATGATAGGCACTCGTGCGACATCCGGCTCGCCCTGGAGCAGATTGAGATATTTTGCCATCATCGCCTTACCGTCGATCAAGCCATCATCAAAACAGATATCGATCACGTTCGCGCCGTTCGCCACCTGTTGACGAGCAACTTCGATCGCCGCCTCAAGATCATTTGCTCGCACCAATTTCGCAAACTGTGGCGACCCCGCCACGTTCGTCCGTTCCCCGATCATGAGGAAACCTTTTCCTTCATCGTGGTTATAAGCCTCCGTCCCGGAGAGCCTGAGTGCTGGTTTGATTGGATTCATTATAAGGTAAAAATATTTTCAACGCAAAGCCGCGAAGAACGCTAAGGTTCGCAAAGTTTTATGAGTTAGGAAATTGATGGACGATACGTTTGATCGATTCGGCGAGTTTAACGGTATGGAAATTAATAAGTAGTCCTAAATGATTTTTAGACATTTTGAGATAGGTCAAAAGTTGTGCAGAGTGAACTGGGATAATGTTTTCGACTGCTTTGACTTCAATCACTAAAGCATTCTCTACAAGTAGGTCGATCCGATATGAATCTGGTAACTCCAAATCTTTATAAGCCACAGGTAACGAGACCTGTCTTACTGAAGCGATTCCCCTCAAACTAAGCTGATGTTGCAAAGAGGCTTCATAAGTCGACTCCAACAAACCCGGCCCAAGTTCTCGATGAACCTCGATCGCTGCACCAATCACATCGTTCGATAGCTTGTTTAAAAAATCCTTCATCATTTCTTCCTTTGCGTTACCTCTGCGTTATTTGCGGCTTTGCGTTGAAATTCTTCACCTAGCAATTTTTCTCGGCGCGACACCCCTCACCCCTTCAGCAATCGCTCTTACATGCTCGGGTGTATTTCCACAGCATCCACCCGCAAAGTTGATCAAGCCACTCACCGCGAAATCTCTCATAAAATCCTTCATATGGTGTGGTTCGAGATCGAAGCCGGTTGGTGCCAGTGGGTTCGGCAAACCCGCGTTCGGGTATGCGGAAACGTAAGTCCCCGCTACATCGGAAAGTTCTTCCAAAAACGGGCGCATCAGATCCGGACCGAGTGAGCAATTCAATCCAATCGCCAATGGCTTGGTATGCGCAAAGGCATTCCACAACGCTTCCACCTTCTGCGCGGAAATCATCGTCTCACCACCCAAGCCAACCGCAGCAGAAATGATCACAGGCAGATTCACTTTGTCTTCGTCGAAAATTTCCCGAACTGCCACCGCTGCGGCTTTGGCATTGAGCGAATCAAAAATCGTCTCGATCATCAAAATATCACACCCACCTTCAATCAAACCCCGCACCTGCATCCGATACGCTTCTAAGACCTGATCAAAGGTCACCACTCGGAACGATGCATCTTCCGCATCCGGTGAGTTGCTCAGAGAAACCGTCAAAGGTCCGATCGCTCCTGCCACATAGCGCTTCACCCCAGTATCGGTGCCAATGTCATCCGCCATTTTACGAGCTAACTGAGAGCCTTTCACATTCATCTCCCATGCCAGTTCGTTCAAAAAATCATTCTCCAAGATCTTCTGAAAGAACTCCGGATCTTTCCGACCACCCTTTTCCCTTGGGTCCTCGACGAAAAACTCACTCTGAGCAATTCCGGTCGCTGAGAACGTGTTCGTTTCACAGATATCCGATCCAGCCTCATAAAACCGTTTATGAATATCCGCAATCACCTGCGGCTGCGTAATCGATAAAATGTCGCCGTTGTTCAGCAGATCCTTCTCATTGTTTGCATAGCGCTCCCCTCGCGCAGCAGCTTCATCGAGACCGTAAGTCCGAATCGTCGTACCCATCGCACCGTCCAGCACCATGATTCGCTTTGCCAATTCCTGTTCGATTTCCGCTGTATGATCCGCCTGAGCCATGCACGTAGATTAATCCATCCAATCCATCCATCAAGATACAAATCATCAAATCACGATATGAAGATGGGAAAAATAATCAAAACCCCCAGAAAGCACGATTCACGTAAAAAATCCGTGCTTCTGGATCTAAAAAAACCCAGTCTTTGCCAAGAATTTCTCACGTAATGTCAGCATCCATCCAATTTCTCAATGCCCAAAGCATCCCATCAACCGGTTTTCTCGCAATACCAGGTCGACTCGACTTTCAACAACTTCTGCACTTAGAGAAAGAGC
>JANOKJ010000027.1:0-13078 GCA_031419275.1 Akkermansiaceae bacterium
ACATCTCCGAGAAACAGATCAGGATAGTTCAGGATAAACTCAACAATCGACCGCGAAGATGTCTCGACAGAAACACACCAAACTTTATATACCTATCTAACTGAAATAAAAGCCGCGCACTTCCGACCTGAATTCGCCAGATCTGAATTGATATTTGAGATCATGGAGGATCGCAAAGAAGATGGAATGAGTTTGACGATTTGCCTGTTGATCGAAGCCGGTGCGGCGAAGCACCAGACGCCGGTTTTCTCAAGCATCAGGAGTTCTGTGATTTTCTGAGCGATAAGTTTGATGCGTCTTTTTTTATATTCGATCTCTTCACCGTGCTTCTCTCCGGGGCTCATGCCAGCGGTTTCCGATACGGATCTTCCTTGGGGAAAACGACCTGATGGGTTGTTGTATTTGTGTTTTTTAGGAAATTTCTTTTCATCGATTATCACAGGCTTGGCATGTGGGGAAATTGCTGATTCGTATGAGCCTAGCCTGATGACCCGAAGTGTTTCCATATCCGCAAGCACAACAGTGGTTTCTTTATGTTCTAATTTCATAATACATAGGGGTTCACATCAGTAATTTATTACGCCAGCTTTTGATAGATGTCTGAGTATTTTGCGCACATGATTTCGGTGCTGAAATGATTGGTGAATTCCCGCATGATGCGGCTGATCGTGGCTTCATGGATATCTTTATGAGTGTTGTGAAAGGCCATTGCCTGATCAATTGCCCAGCGCAAACCACAGGCGTCAAAATGGTCGAATATGAAGCCGGTTCCGGTGCTGAAGTCATCGGAGAGCTGAGTCACAGTATCACGGAGTCCGCCGGTATTATGGGCGATAGGGAGCGTTCCGTAGCGAGGGCCGATCATCTGGGGTAGTCCGCATGGTTCATAGGAAGATGGCATGAGAATGAAGTCCGATCCGCCGTATGCGAGCCGTGCGAGCTCTTCATCGAAATCCATGATCGCGACACGATCATGAAGGCCGTGGTGGGATACGATTTCATGAAAATGAGTTTTAAAAACACCATCGCCAACCATGACGAGTTGCAGGTTTTCTGCACGATAGTCCGCTGTGATATGGTATAGAATTTCTGCTAGAAGCTGGCAGCCTTTTTGCACCGGATCCAGCCTGGATGGCCAGAAAAAGATAGGTGCGCTAGAGTTCTCCAAGAGGTTCAAACGCCGCTGTAAGGCTAGTTTGTTTGCGCTCTTTCCGTGCCTCACTTCCGAGTGTGTATAGTTTTCGAAAAGAGCAGCATCCAGTGCTGGGTTATAAGATGGATCCGGAGCATTGAGAATGCCCGAGGCATACCCGGAATCGGTCTTTACGCGCAGATCCCATTGAATGGAAGGAGGGATTCTACCGTGCCGGTTGTGGGTGATTTCCTCGAGGAAAGTTGGGCTCACCGTGCTGACGAAGTCAGCGTTTTGTATCGCGGAGGAGAGGAGATCGATAGGATTGTGATGGTAAGCGTCTTGGAACGAATTGGGATAATAGGCAAAGTGGAGAAGATTCCAAAATCCGCTGACATCAATACCCTTACTTTCGACTTCGGCCAAGGTTGGGTATTCTCGGTGAATATTGTGGATGGAGAAAAGCGTCTTGATGCCGAGTTTTTTACAAGCTGCGGGGATCAACCCCGTCATCCAGTCATTGCAATGGACGATGTCCGGTCGGACCTTGGGTATGATGTGATTGATGACCTCCCGCTGGAACGCGATGGCCGCACCGCGGAGTTGATCGGCGTTGCCATGATAATTACCCGCACACCGGTAAAAAGCGCAATCCTCGGCGAGATGGATTCGGGATTTTGGATGAGAGTAAGTGGCTGAGATATTATGCCCAGATCCGTTGCCTTGAAAAATATTTCGGTAATTTGGAATAGCAAGATGCACATCAGCACCATCCTGGATAAGGTAATCGACCAATGTCGCCGAAACATCTGCCAATCCACCTGATTTGACGCGAAGCTTTTCCGCTTTCAGGCACATCAGCGGTGAGATTCTTGAAATTTCCGGAGTGACATAAAGTATTCTTGGTTTCACTGCGGAATATTCTTGGCGTTTCCGCCTTACAGTTCTGTTAGCCGAAGAGGCTGTTTGATGTGAACTTGGCGCCAATGTGATGGTATTCATTGGGCGTTTACTTCGGTTTCAATGGATGCGTTACCCTGATTGATATTTATATCCATTTTCCTCGGCACGGGTTGAATGAACCTTGGCACAGTCATGGCGAGTATGAGCAAGAGCAGGATGATCAACAGCAGAATCCAGAGGATGCCACGATGATTTACAAAAATAGTATTCGGTTTTCCTTCATTCATAACGGTTGCATTTATAAATCAAATGAAAGGAGGTCTTCTCAGCAGTTCTTGCCTAGAAGTAAGCATTATTTGCGTCAAAGGTTCTGATAGGGAAGGTTGTTCTCGTTTTAACCGATCCACATGTGATAGGACGGGCGTAGCCACTCCTAACATAAGGGAACTAAAGAAATTCCCTAGTCAGCTAAGTGAATAAATTATAATCACTTGAAGCAGGCGCTTATAGACGGTGACGTGGGTCTTAATCACGCTCCGATTGACTCGGAATCCCACCCTTAATGAAAAGAAATCCCACCCTATTGACATTTGTTGCAAGGCAGGAGAATTCCAGCCTGTTTCTGATATACCGAAATGCCTTCGAACTAACCACGGGCTATAGGCTTTCACTTCGGATAACTGGGATTATCACGGATTCAGAAGTTTTAACCATCCCTGTGCCAGTGGGGCGCACATTTCCTATTCAGTTGATAGCCACCAAGGTGGAGGATTCGCTGGGCAGCGTGTTAAACATCCAGCTTTGCGTGCAAGGTTTACTCGAAGCTTTCGCGCGGCAACTGGGTGATGAATCCAACCGGGTAATACTTGAGCGGCATCCAGCAGGTAGTAGTGCTGTGATGCTAGCGATGGATTTCATTGCGGAAAATATCAGCAGCAATATCCATCTTGATGGTGTGGCAGCTGCGGCGGGAACCGGTTCATTTCAACTTTGCAGGATTTTCAAGCGTGATACTGGCATCACTATGACGGAATATATCAGCAGGAAAAGGGTGCAAAAGGCTAGGACTCTTTTGTGTGATCCTTATCGTCAGGTTGCTGAAATTGCCGAACAGGCGGGTTTCACCTCACTATCCCAATTCAGCAGGAATTTTCTGAAATTTGCGGGCGAGTCGCCATCGGAGTTCCGGCAGCGCCGCAAAGAGCTGGAGCATTGTGATTTGAGAGTCGCAAATCGGCTTAAAGTTATTTAAATACACAGGATGGGTAACGAAGATATAAGCGATCAAGACTCGTTTGAGGAAGTGGAACCAGCGTTGTACAATGCTTCCGATTTTAAACAGGCTCTAGATGAACATGCGATTCTCTCTATCACCGGAATGGATGGCAGGATCACTTACGTAAACCGAAAGTTCTGTGAAATCTCCGGTTATTCTGAATCCGAATTAATGGGGCAGGATCATAGAATTATCAATTCTATGCATCACCCGAAGGAGTTTTTTGAAAATCTCTGGGGCACAATCCTCAGTGGCTCCGTTTGGCGCGGTGAAATATGCAATCGTCGCAAAGATGGTTCGATTTATTGGGTGGACACCACGATTGTTCCATTTCTCGATGAGCGGAAACGGACCTGCAAATTCATCGCGATCCGTTCGGACATTACAGAGAGGAAATTCCATGAGCAGCAATTGAAGCAAAAGGCGGATGATCTGGATCTGAAAAATCGTGAGATGCAATCGATAGTCTTCGCAGCATCTCATGATCTCCGCTCGCCTCTTCGGAATGTCCAGGGTTTTGCATCCATGCTTGGCGAACACGTGAACAAGCTGAAGAAACTCACGGAGAACATTTCGGCAGGAAATTCAGAAGCGCAAAATACTATCAATGAAATCAGCAAGGAAATGGAATTCTCCCTTGAGTTTATCCAGTCAGGTGTTGTTAAAATCGATGATTTGTTAAACGGGCTGCTTGTGGTATTGCGCATGGGCAGCGAACCACTTTCGATCCAAGATCTTGATCTGAACGATGTGGTGAAATCCAGTTTGGCCGCGATGAAATTTGAATTCATGGAGGCTGGTGCGGAGGTTATCGCGCATGATTTACCTATCGTTCGGGCAGACAGGGATGTTCTCGGCAGGGTATTTTCTAATCTGTTAGAAAATGCCTTGAAATATTCATCACCCACACGGCAGCTTACCATAGAAATTTCCAGTGAGCTGAAAGAGGATGCGGTTATGATTCAAGTGAGGGACAACGGGATAGGCATGGCGGGAGATTACGAACAACGGATTTTCGATTTCTTTTACCAAATGGATCCCGCAAACTCCGAAGGTCAAGGTATAGGATTGTATATCGTGAGAACCGCCCTAGCTCTCATAAATGGCGAAATATCGGTAACATCTCAACCCGATAAGGGGAGTGTTTTTACCATTAATCTTCCCAGATCCGGGAATCCCTGAGGCTTTTTAGTGCTTCCAAAAAGCAAACACCATATCATCATGAACTATAAACCGTCTGAAATATTTAAATGTCATTTTACTGAATGAATACTGAAAATCAGGTTCTGCTTGTGGATGATGACGAAGGCATGTGTCTTCTTATCAAGGCAAAGCTCGCCAAACAGGGAATTAAAGTCACTGCGGTCAACTCTGGTAAGCAGGCCCTGGATTTCCTCAAAATGAACCAGATATCGCTGATGTTGCTCGATCTTCGGCTGCCCGATATTACCGGGCAGGAATTACTTTCAATTCTCACGAAACGAAAGCAGTCGGTTCCCTTCATCGTTGTGAGCGGCACCAGTGATGTGAGGCTCACCGTTAAAATGATGCGGTTGGGGGCGTTGGATTTCATACTCAAGGATTCTGCGTTCCTAGATTTGATTGCTCTGGTTGTGACTCGTGGTCTTGAGACCCTGGAAGCTCGCCGCAGTTACGAGGAAAGTGAGACCCGTCTCCGTTACATAAGCGAAACGATCAGAGATATTTTCTTAATGATAGATTCAAAGGGTAAACGCGTCGTCTTTGTAAGTCCGGCATTTGAGGAAATTTGGGGAGTCTCTGCCGAGCTGCTTTATGAGAATTTTGATAGTTGGAATGAGGCTATCCTTGAGGTAGACCGCTCCAAGGTTCTTCGGAGATTTAATAAATTGAGGGATGGCATAGAGAGGGATTTCGATGAAGTTTATCGTATTCGCGACAAATTGGGGAAAATCCGGTGGATACGGGATCGTCGTTATGCGAATTACGGGGCAAATGATTTCATTATCAGCTTCACAGGTGTCGCAACGGAAATCACGGAATACAAGGAACTGGAAAGAAAGCTTCTTGAAGTCGCTGAGAAAGAGCGTTTGCGAATCGGACAGGATTTACACGATGACCTTTGCCAGAGGCTCGCAGCCATCGGGTTGAAATGCGGAATGATTCAAAGTAACTTGGAAACGGATGTTCACCCCCAAGCGGGACCGCTGCAAGCCATCATCACAGAGTTGCAGGAGGCAACAGCTTTGACAAAGATGATCTCCAAAGGGCTTTCGCCAGTCAGTATGGAAGCTCAAGGTTTGATGGAGGGACTCAGACATTTTACGGAGATGATTGAGGGGCGCTTCCGGGTGTCCTGCCAGTTCGACTGCCCTGAGCTTGTGGAAGTCACTAACGAGACAACAGCTTCTAACATTTTCCGGATCGCGCAGGAGCTTGTGAACAATGCGGCAAAACACGCCTGCCCGAGACGCATTGTCGTGGGCCTTCATAAAACGATGGGAGGCCTATGCCTTGAGGTGATTAACGATGGAAAACCATTTTTTGGACCGAAACGGCGGCGCGATGGAATGGGTCTGCATTTCGTTCAGTTCCGCGCCGACGCGATCGGGGCTGCTCTGGATTTTTTCCCAGGCGACCTACCTGACGGAGGCACACGGGTCGTCTGCAACGTGCCGCTTAAAAAAGAGAGAATTATGAATAAAATATGAAAACGAAGACGCCAATCGGTAATGCGGTCAAAAAAGTGGCGATAGTCGACGACCATCCCATGATGCGTGAAGGTCTCGAACAACTTGTGAAAGCGCAACCCGGTTTCGAGTGTTGTTGGACTGCTGGTAATCTCGCGCAAGCCATTGAATCTTTAGAAGGCGATATGCCGGATCTACTCATCGCCGACATGAAATTGCCTGGGCGCAATGGAATGGAATTGATCAAGGATGCGTTAAGTATTGCGCCAAGCCTACCCATTCTCGTCATATCAATGTATGATGAGACCCTTTATACGCAACGCGTGTTGAAGGCTGGCGGAAAAGGATACATTATGAAAGACGCGCCGAGATTGTCGCTGCTTGAAGCAATCAGAGAGGTTGCAAATGGCGGTATCTGGATCAGTCCAGAAATGTCCAGAAAGATCATTCATGCGTTTTCAGGCAAACAAAAAAATGGGGCTGGCGATGGTGTACATCAGCTAACCGATCGCGAGTTTGAGGTGTTCCAACTGATTGGAGAAGGCCGATCGAAATCGGAAATCTCGGAATCTTTGAACATCAGTCCAAAAACCGTCGACGTACATAAATCCAATATCCGAGCTAAACTTGAGTTGAAGGATGCTGCGTCCGTTCTCCGCCACGCGATTCGCTGGCTAGAGGTTCAAGAGGGGTGAAAGGTGTTCCATGCGGCAGGTCAAACTCCCTCCGTACCTGACAACCCAGACATGTCGTTGCAATCGGTAGCAATACCAGTCGCGTGGCGGAGATTTCGATCCCGCAATCTTGGCAACGGAGCGGCATTACCTCATAAATACCATTTTTTTCCGGGGGAAATAAATCATTCATGACGTGATTGTAGCGGAAAGCCCGGGGCATTTCTCCGCATTTATTGTCCGTGATGTGGTGTTCGGATATGCCTGTGCTTGGGGTAATGCAGTCAAATCACGCACTGCTCTCAACAAGAAACGCTGAGAGATAAATCCAACCAGCTCTTATCTTGGAACCGAGACAGCATGCTAAAGGTTATGGATGATTACTACGGTAATAGTCATGTGAGAGATCGGCTCATCGAATACGCCGGAGGATTCGGTGGATCCGGTATCACGTCTGATTTTTTTTCCCAATGTGATGCGGATATATTTTCAGAGGACTCAATCTGTCATTCACTTGATCTGGATTGGTTTCTGGAGGCAGGCAAGGAAGTCGCACGCTCTCTCTGTGATTCAGAATCGTTATTGATCCATTTTGATGTGGAATATGTGAATTTCGATTCACCGATTCTGGCGTTCTCAGATCCAGAAAGGGCGTTTCAAATCCAGCAACCTGTCATCGATGTGATTGAGGAGCTCCTTTTGAAATGGGGCATAACTCCACTGCATCTGCTAACAGGCCAAGGGCATCATTTTGTCTGGCGCGTTCCTCATCATTCTGAAACCGAAAGTTTGCTGGAAAAGCTAGCGCCCGCTCAGGAATGGATCAGGGAAGCATATGAACGTACCGCATGTAAAATTGAATTTAAGAACTGCGGTGGCTCGCTGCGTCCGTTCATTGGGCTCGGTATAGTTATGGAATATTTGGCGAATGAAGTGAAGCGACTGGCGGAGGAACGCACCCCAGTTCCTGTCGATACCACAGCGGTAATTTCTGGTCCTTGGAAATACGGCAAGCCAAGAGAAATCGTTTCGCTAGATGTTTCCGAATATGCTGATCCAATGCACAGTCGGATGATCCGTATGCCCTTCACGAAGTATATGAAGACGCAGCGAACCTGGATTTCAGGATTTTTCGATGATTGTTACCAGCATCCTGATATGTTCGTCATACCCCTTCATGAAATGAACGTGCAAGAGGCACTAAAAATTCGTCACAATCAAGATGCTGTCATGGATCTAGCAAAACGCGCGTCCGTCCGAATTCCCGATGAAAGCATCGGAATGGATCGTCTGATTTCTGAATATCTTAATTCATCTTTGAGAAAGTTTCACAAGGAATACTACGATCAAGAGCAGTATCCTCCGGAGCTATGGGATCAAACATACGCTCGCTCGGATTTCGGATCTCTGCCATCGTGCGTAAGAAGAATCCTTGAGAATCCGAATGATCTACTTCTGAAGCCAGCCGGAATGCAGATGGTGGTGCGTTCTCTTTTGGCTGAGGATTGGCATCCCCGTCATATCGCTGGGCTGATTAGATTCAGACTTACGGATCCAAGTGCTGGTTGGGGAAATGCTTGGGATCGCTATGATCCGGGTGTGCGAGCGGAGTTTTATACACGACTCTTCGCTGGTCAGGTGGCGGATGGGATAGACCGGTTGATTGATTTCAACTGCACCTCATCGAAGGAAAAAGATCTCTGTTACAGCAATGGGGAAAACTGCTCTCTTGCATCTTTATGCGATAAACTGAACTCAAAAAAACATAAGTATGAATGATTGGCCCATAGGAATTTCAACAGGTTGTTTTTATAAGACACCCATTATCAATATTCTGAAGGATATCCGTGACGGCGGATTTACAATCCTTGAAATCTGTTCGTTTCCAGATCACCTGCCTTACCATGACAAGGATGCGGTGAACCGGGCGCGTGATGAACTTAACAGGCTAGGTCTAGAAGCCTTCTCATTCCATGCACCCTTCGCAAACCACATAGATATTACTGCGCTGGACGATTACCACCGCCAACAAGCGCTCGAAAATCTGCTCACCGCATGCGATGCCGCCGCAATTCTCGGAGCACGTCATATCGTCATCCATCCCGGACCGGAGCGCGAAGGCAAGCCCCCTGCCGAGGAGCTCTATCAGCGAATGAAAAATGGCTCGCAAGTCTTATCCATCGTTGCCACACATTGCCGGAAGCTGGGACTTCAGTTGCTATTGGAGAACATGCTTCCCCACTTACTATTCGGGCACACCAGCGACATCCTCTATATGCTTGGCGCAATCAAGGAAACGAATGTTGGCACCTGTCTAGATACCGGACACGCCAATCTTTCGGGAGAACTTTTCAATGTCGTCCACAAAATGTCAGGGCATCTCAGAATGATTCATGCAAACGACAATAATGGCGACTGGGACACGCATCTTGTCCCTGGCGAAGGTAGTATCGACTGGAACCGCATTATTCATGAGCTAGCGAAGTCGAATTTCAATGGAGCACTCATCCTCGAGCTTGCGGGAAGTGACGAAATTTCTCCCTCTGAGATGTTGGAGCGTGCCCGCCGTGGAAGACAATTTATAGATAATATATGCCGTAGGGAGGCGGTTCCAATTTCATCTCAAGATTCGTAATTCACCCGCGTCCGAGGATTATAAATTTTCCCGGATTGGCGCAATTAGCGAAGCATGATGCGCATGATCCGCCGAGCAATTTGACATGCTCTGGCGGATGATGAAATCGTATCGAGAACAAGTGAAGTTACCTGAACTGCTCCAGCTCACGGGTATGAGTCGAGCCAACTTCTCCAAACAATTCCAACTGCACGCCGGTCGATCCTTCTCCACATTCATTAACCAAGTCCGCGTTAAAGCCGTATGCCGGGCCCTGCGCGAAACCTCTGGCCCGATCACTAACATCGCCCTCGAACACGGCTTCAATCAGTTATCCTTTTTCAATCGACTCTTCCGCCGAGAACTCAACATGAGCCCTTCGGACTACCGATCGAAGCTAATACCTACTCGCAATAAGTCGAACATCTAAACTTAACAATCTAACGAAATTTTACATTAATGATTAGCACAAAGATTAATGTATCTGAAAGTTCCAATACCTCCCTCGCCTTTCCCCAGTGGGGAAACGGGAATGGGGTGAAGTCCCCAGCGGGGATTGAGGGGAGAAACTTGACGGCAAGTAAAATAAAAGCAAACAGGGGCCGAGCCTTTCGGCCCGACCCCTGCCCTGTTCCAGGCTTATAGCCCGAACACCTCCCTCCGGAGACTGGTTATGCCGATGTGGTAGCGGCGCGAATTTTATCAGTTACATCTTGGCCAATGGTCGCTGCAAGCAGCACCCATTCGTGCTCGATACTGACCTGCCTAATGGTGTCGCCAATCGGGCATACAAGGTTCAAATCTTCAGATGAAAGTTCACCTAACGCCTGGTTCAACGAACGAGCGCTTCGACTGACAGATAGCTCGGTTTGTGGAAACTTACTGCCTGGCGAGAAGGATCTCGTAACCTGGACTTGATATCCTGCATCCGCATCGAGCAACTGACTGTTATGGCGGACGAGTTCAGAAATCTGATATCCCAATCCCGCTCTACTACTTTGCCTCGACCCAGCAAAAGCTGAGTTGAGGAGGATGTGTAGTTGGGTATTTTCACCTTCACCCACGAGAATCCAACATGCTGCAACGGAAGATGCCCAGAGCTTGTGACCATTTTGATTGTTCTTAGTGTAGAGCAATTCAGGTTGATTTTGCTTCAGCCATTCGCGAGCGATGTCAAAGACGCTACACGCAAACGGATTGATGCTTTTGGGATGAGCATGCCTTCCATTTTTATGACTGATCGCGTCAATGTGGGTCATCCATTTTGAACTACCCTTTATAGCAGGGAGAATTCTGAACGTGGACGAACCTCGTGGTAATGTGTATTTATACCCTGCATATTCCGCCTTTAGGACGATATCCCTGAAAGGAGCATGTGAGGATACAGGCAGTGGCTGGATAAGCTCCAGCTCGCCCGGTGTGTTAATCTGGAATTCTATTATTTTTTTCATAGTATTGTTATTTTTTGGTTTTGGTTTTGTGAATCTGATCCCAACGGGATGTCAGTAAGTAATCAGATAATCATTAGGGTATTTACTCGGCCGAAACGCCCGAAAGGGTGTGGAGCCCCGAGATTTGGGTGCGGGACGGAAGTCCCGTATAAGTCTTAAAAAGTCGCAAAATGAACTCAATAGCCACAACTACACCGACTCTTATATTGGGATAATCTGAGCACACAGAACATACACTTTCCCAACTAGAAATTTATTGTTAGATTTCCAAACGCTTACCAATTAGCAGTCTTGTTCAGACTATGGAGAAGCCTGAGGAACATCGCAGATCCTTGCAAAATCCAAGCAACCATGTGGCAAAATATCCCAGTGATGACTAAGATGAGTCCGTAGGCGGTTTCGATCAGCGCTTTAGCAACAAGAAAGAGCATGATGATACCGAATAGTATTCCAAAAAGTGACATGATTTTGTGTGGTTTTTTTTTGAGCTTCTCGTGTTGTCCTAGGTCGTCAGATATTTTAACCGCTTATTCCATCCAAGTCCTTCTTCTATCCGAGTCTAACACGCTAATTACTCCCCCATCGGATTTGCCGAAAGGCCAATCCAAGTGGATCTAAATCAACGATCTTTATGAACCGCTTGCATCCACACACGACGCGAGGTTGTCCGTCATCATACTGGTCCGTTTGAACCAGATTCGATCATCGCGACTGCAAGATGGCGAACAAAGTCAAAAACCCAATTGATCGGTTCATTTTTGAGCTCATAGATGGAGGCGAGCGGCACTTCTGCTAGCCAAAGCCCATCACGGGGCGTTGCTTCGAGAGTCCAGTCCAAGCTTTTGATTACGCTATGCAACTCGATCCAAGTTGAATCACATCCGATTCCAATTCCACCTTCAAGAATTGGCACATTCTTATAGGATAAGGTAAAGCGCGCCCCATTAATGCCGACGCTGAATTGACCTTCGTAGATAGGCACTACGCCTCCATACGGCAGCAAATTGCGGTAATTCTCCACCAAAGGTCGAGAGAACGTATCGATACGGTGAATCGCGTGGTAACCCGTCGTAAGGTCGAGTTGGTGCATTAAATTCGGCATTTCACCTCTATTTGTAATCCTTTCTGAATTCATATATTTTGTAATTTCGTTTTCGCCATCATGCATCAAAGCCACATCGGCTCTTGATTCCCACGCAACGCAACCCTTGCCTCCTCTCTCATCACCCAATGCTCCACCGCACCATGGCAAACCATCCAATGTCCGCCAATCTTGATCCGCGGATGATAAAACTCCTTGGCGCAAGCCGTGTTCAAATCTCCTGCAACAGCCAGCAACATAGGAGCACGGATATTGGTCACCTGACTTACTAGAAAATCGAAAATCACCGGCCATGTGCATGAACCGCCACGATTTGTTGAACCGAGAAGCAACCAGTCCGAAATCGATTCTGATAAATAAGGCACTTTCATCTCCTCAGCGAGTGCCCTAGCAAGAAATGTCTTCACTGTGCTAGTAGGCCCTACAAGAAGAAAATTTGCGCGCAGCTTGAGACACGTAATGGATTTTCTATCCACATACAGGCAGGATCTAGCAACCGCACTAAGGCGATCAAAAATAGACTGCTTATAAGGAAGAATAACGGGTTTTGTAATTGAATTCGTAGAATCTGACATAGTTTTCAGATTAATGATTTCTGCTTACCTGGACTCATGGAAACGGGAGTCCGGGGCAAGGCGCAGATATTGCGGAGGAATATTCCTCCTGCTTTTGGTTCACGCCGCGTGTGAACTGGTTAAATTCGTGAACAGACTATTGCAATCTGCGTGTTCACAACATGCGTGAACACGCGAATTACGTGAACAATAGACTTGAAGTTTGGCGGACATGTGGTCTTATGGAGGGGTTCTTCCGTCAATAAAAATGCCCTCGACCGAAAATTCCCAGGATCTTGAACTCCAGCTCAGCCACCGTTTCTGGGACTGGATGGAGGGAATTTCCTGGCTGAGACCGACTGAGGATCTCTACGCGACCATGGTGGATCCCGATCTAGGAATCGACATTGCCGCTGAATTGAATACGCCGGGAGGAGAACGCGTGCTCTTTCTTGTGGAAGTAAAGGAGAGTATTCGACCATCCGATGTGGCAATGCTGGTTTCGCGTCTGCGTGAGAACATAGAATCTTCGGATTTCCATCAGAAAATGAGATCGATTGGTCTTTCCAACCCGAATGCACGACCCTACCCCGTCCTTGCTTCCCGTTGGCTTTCACCCCGCACGGTTCAGCGAATCGCGGCGGAAAAGTGTATCGGCTGGTTTGATCTGGTCGGTAATGCCCATTTTGATTTCCCAGGCGGC
>JANOKJ010000028.1:0-8143 GCA_031419275.1 Akkermansiaceae bacterium
GCAAAGCGCACAGGCGCACGTGTTGCTGGTCCTATCCCGCTTCCAACCCGCATCGAAAAATTCAGCGTTAACCGTTCGGTTCACGTGAACAAAAAATCCGCTGAACAATTCGAAATCCGCACTCACAAGCGCGTCCTCGACATCGTCGATCCAACCGCACGCACCGTCGATGAGCTCAAAAAACTCAACCTGCCAGCAGGTGTCGACATCACCATCCGCATATAGGCGTTGCTCTGACCCCGCATCTTCAATTTCAAATCTCAAATTTTAAATCTCTATGTCACTAGGACTCATCGGCAAAAAACTCGGCATGACCCGCATCTTCGATAAAGAAGCGGGCTCCAGCATTCCTGTTACCGTGATCGACGTTTCGGGAAACACGATCCTTCAGAGCAAAACTCCTGAAACCGACGGTTATACCGCCGTTCAGGTTGGTTTCGACGATCAAAAAGAATTCCGCGTCAACAAACCAGACCTTGCTCGCTTCAAAAAAGCAGGCTCTGCTCCAAAACGCCGCGTTCAAGAATTCCGCTTCGAAAATGGCACCGAAGTTCCTAGCGAACATCCCGGTCTCGCCCTATTTGAAGCTGGTCAATTCGTGGACGTTATCGGTAACACGATCGGTCGCGGTTTCCAAGGTGTTGTCAAACGCCACAAGTTCGCTGGCCAGCCAATGGCACACGGTCACATGATGCACCGTCGTTCCGGCGCCATCGCTGCCGGATCCACTCCAGGCCGCGTTTGGAAAAATCAAAAAATGCCAGGTCACATGGGCACAACCAAATCGACCGTGCAAAATCTTAAAGTCATCGCCGTGCGCGAGGAAGACGGTGTCATCCTCGTTTCCGGTTCCGTCCCAGGCGCCAAAGGTGCCTACCTCACGATCCGCGCAGCTAAGAAAAAGTAAGCTGCTTATCCGTCCACTTAATCCCTTCAACTGAAACTTTCCGCCATGTCAGCAAAAGCCTTCACAGCCGCAGATGCAGAAGCCGCAAATCTTGTCCTCATTGGTGAGGACAAAGGCCGCCAAGCAGTCCACGACCTCATCACCGCCTACCGTGCGAACCGCCGTTCCGGCACCGCACACACCAAAACCCGTGGTGAAGTCAGTGGTAACAACAAGAAAATCTACAAACAAAAAGGCACTGGTAACGCCCGTCACGGCGACAAACGCGCCCCGATCTTCGTCGGTGGTGGTGTTGTCTTCGGTCCTCGCAATCGCTCATATGCGAAAAGCGTTCCGAAGTCCGTCCGCAAACTCGCCCTCCGCCGCGTGCTTGGTGATCTGACCCGTGCTGAAAAACTCTTCACGGTTCCTTCCTTCGCCATCACCGATAGCAAAACCAAATCCTTCGTCTCAGCCGTCAACGCCATCACCCCAGCAGATCGTAAAGTTCTCTTGGTTGGTAACTTCGACGACTCCACCAAACTGGCCGCTCGTAACGTGGGTTGGGCTCAATTGGTAACTCCAACCGACATTAACGTTGAGCAAATGCTCCTCGCTAAAGTCATCATCCTCGTGGGTGATGCCGTCTCGACCCTCGCCCAGCGCACCGCCTAATCCCTTAACGATCTAAATTTTACGACCATGAAAGACATTTACCAGGTCATCAAAAACGTCCGCCTTAGTGAAAAGGCCTCACTGCTCCAAGAGCAGAATAATGAGGTCGTTCTCGAAGTCGATCGTAACGCCAATAAGCTCGAAATCAAACAAGCGGTTGAGACCATTTTTGATAAAAAGGTTATCAAAGTCCGCACAGCAAACTACGACGGCAAAGTCCGCCGCAAACGCCGTGCAGACCAAGGCCGTACCCCGAGCTATAAAAAAGCCATTGTCCGCCTCGCGGATGGTGAATCCCTCGACCTCATCTAAGCCAGCATCCCCGCCACCCGGTGGGAATCAAAACGAAACCAATTTTAACGTCAGCGAGTCATGCCACTTAAAACTTTCAAGCCCAACACACCATCCGAGCGCTACAAGGAGCTTCCGTCTTTCGACGAAATCACCAAAAGCAAACCGGAGAAGTCCCTTCTCACCCCGCTCAAGCGCTCAGGTGGACGGAACAATACTGGACGCATCACCACCCGCCACATCGGTGGTGGTCACAAGCGCCACTATCGTCTGGTCGATTTCAAACGCAACAAACTCAACGTCGAAGCGACCGTGCTCGGCATTGAATACGATCCAAACCGCACTTGCCGCATCGCACTCGTTCAATACAAAGACGGTGTCAAATCTTACATCCTTGCTCCAGCCGGCTTGACCGATGGTGACAAGATCATCGCAGGTGCAGATGTCGCTCCAAAAGTGGGTAACGCCATGCCACTCGGCAAAGTGCCACTCGGAACCGAAATCCACAACATCGAGCTCCTTCCAGGTAGCGGTGGTAAAGTGGCCCGTTCCGCTGGTCAAAGCGCAGTCCTTTCCAACCGTGACGGCGGCTGGGCTCTCGTTAAAATGCGTTCCGGAGAAATCCGCCGCTTTCACGAAGCCTGCTTCTGCACCATCGGTGTCGTCGGTAACCGCGATCACATGAACGAAGTTTCCGGTAAAGCTGGCCGCACACGCTGGCAGGGTGTCCGCCCAACAGTCCGCGGTATGTGTATGAACCCTGTGGATCACCCGAACGGTGGTGGTGAGGGTAAATCCAAGTCCGGTGGTGGTCGCCAACACTTGCTCTCACCATGGGGTCACGCCAAAGGTCAGAAGACCCGCAAGAAGAAGAAAACCACCAGCGTTTTCATCGTCGAGTCGCGCCACAAAAACAAGAATAAGTAATCCCTTTTAGAATCTCCAACTTAAACCAGATATGCCACGTTCCCTAAAGAAAGGCCCATTCGTCGACCAAAAGCTTCTCGCTAAAATCGATGCCGTTGCCGAAGCCGGTTCCGATCGTAAACCGATCAAAACATGGTCACGCAAGTCCATGATCACTCCAGACTTCGTAAGTCACAACTTCTCCGTTCACAATGGCAAGACATTCATTCCTGTCTACGTGACCGAAAACATGGTTGGCCACAAACTCGGCGAATTCGCTCCGACCCGTATCTTCCGTGCTCACGGTGGTATCGGTAAGAAATAAGTTTCAACTCTCAATTCTCAACCTTCAAAGAAGAATTTTTCTCAACCATCAAATATTTCGACCGACGGCTCTTTTTGAGAGTTGAAAATTGAAAATTGAAAATTCCCATGTTCACCTTAAGTCATAAACGTTGCATTGCCGCCGCCCTCGGGCTGCTCGCAATCACCGTGCCGTGCCATGGAGAAGAGAAGGTTTCCGCAGAGCAACTGAAAGCAACGGTCGCCCAACTCCAAGAGCAGAACCGCACCATGCAGCTCGCTCTCGTAGAAGCAAACCTGGCCGAAAAGAACTCCAGCGAACAACTCAACCAAGTTCGCGAACGTCTCGAAGCCCTCGGTAAAAACCTTCTCGACGGAGGCGATGGCCGTCTGATCCAAGCCGCAGCTGACCTACAGATCGCCAACGAGCGCATCACTCATCTCGAAGCTTCAGCCGCCAAACTTTCAGTCAGCGTCCAAGACTACCTCCGCCAGGCAGTCGTCTCGGATCCAGAAGCAAGAGTTCGTGTCGAAACTGCTATGAGAGAGCTTGACTCTCTCAGCGGTCTCCGCCAGAAACCCCTCCCCGACATCCGAACCGGCAACCTCCAGCAGGCTCGGATCGTCAGCCTCGACCAAGAATCTGGAATGCTTGTCCTTAACCTAGGGGAAACCCAAGGTGCAAAAATCGGAATGACCTTCCGCCTCATGCAAGGACAAAAATCCTACGGAACAGCCATCCTCGCAGATGTCCGTAAGGGAATTTCCGGTGCATTCGTCGAACAAATCGAATCTAAAGATCACTCACCTCGCCTCGGCGATATCGCCGTCCTCCTTACCCAAAACTAAGTTTCACTAACTCTCACCAAACCGCCGACCATGGAAGTCACCAGCACCACTAAATTTGTCCGTCTCTCGCCTAAAAAAGCGCGTGACGTTGCCCGCGAGATTCAAGGACTCCCCGTTTCGAACGCTCTCGATATCCTTAACTTCACGCCTAAAAAGGCTGCGCAACTCATTGCGAAGACCCTTAAGACTGCCATCGCTGATGCGGAAAACAATTTCTCCCTAGATACCAGCACCTTGGTAATCAAACAAGCAGTCATCGGTGCCGGTCCGACCTTGCGTCGCTTCATGCCTCGTGCCAAAGGCTCCGCCGGCGCGATCCTCAAACGCAGCTCCCACATCTCCATCACCCTAGTCGGTGCAGCTCCGGAAAAGAAAAAGCGCGCTCCTAAGAAAGCCGCCGCTAAGAAATCCGATGCACCAGCCACCGAAGAAACCGCAGCTACTACTGAAGCCGCTTCCGCATAATTCACCTCACTCAATCACTCTCCACCTAACACCATGGGCCAAAAAGTAAATCCGATCGCCTTCCGTCTCGCCGTCAATAAAGACTGGCGCTCCAAATGGTTCGCCGCAGGCAAAGACTACACCAATAAACTCCACGAAGACCTCGCCATCCGCGCATACTTCAAAGGTAAATTGGTCAATGCAGGTCTTGCTCGCGTCATCATCGAGCGCGCATGGAACAGCGTCCGCGTCACCCTCCACTCCTCACGTCCAGGCTTGATCATCGGTCGCCAAGGCAAAGAGATCGAGGTCATGACCGCTGAGATCCAAAAAATCTGCAAAGATTCTCAAGTCAAACTCGACATCCTCGAAATCCGCAAGCCTGAGCTCGATGCTCAACTTGTCGCCGAGCAAATCGCCATCCAACTTGAGCGTCGTATCGCTTTCCGCCGCGCCATGAAACGCTCCATCCAAACCGCCATGGAATTTGGCGCAGAAGGAATTCGCGTTCGCTGCGCTGGCCGCCTCGGTGGTGCAGACATCGCCCGTGCTGAAAGCTACCGCGAAGGCAAAGTGCCTCTTCAAACCCTCCGTGTTCCTCTCGACTACGGCTTCGCAGAAGCTCGCACCGTCTACGGAATCATCGGTGTGAAATGCTGGATCAACAAAAAAGAAGACGACGGACGTCAAGCCCCAGAGCGCAACGATCGCAATGATCGCGGCGACCGTGGAAATCGCAACAACAACCGCGGCGACCGTGGTGGTGACCGTGGTGGCGACCGCCGCCAAGGTGGTGGCCGTCCAGATAACCGCCCACAAGGCGCACCTTCCGCTCAATAATTCAAATAGCCTAACAAGCCCTCACTTAAAACATAACTTTCACAAGGAGAAATAAGCCATGCCTTTGATGCCCAAAAGAACCAAGTTCCGCAAGAGTCACCGCGGATCACGCTCTGGTAATGCCCAGACCGGAACTACCGTCGCCTTCGGTGACTTCGGACTACAAACTCTCGAGCGCGGTTGGCTTACCACCCGCCAAATCGAAGCCTGCCGTGTAGCGATCAACCGCTCCCTCAAACGTAAAGGCAAAGTCTTTATCCGGATTTTTCCTCACAAATCCATCACCCGCCGTCCCCCTGAAACTCGGATGGGTAAAGGTAAAGGCGCCGTCGATACCTGGGTAGCCGTTATCCGCCCTGGTAACATGCTTTTCGAAGTTGCCGGCGTTCCAGAATCCGCCGCACGCGAAGCGATGCGCCTTGCTTCCTACAAGCTCGGTTTCCGCACCCGCCTCGTGACCCGTAACCCGCACCAATAACCTTTTACACAGATAAACACCATGGCCACTTCTAAAGCCAAAGACATCCGCGAACTCTCTGCTGACGAACGCCTCAAACGCCTTCGTGATCTCAAACAAGAATCCATGAACCTGCGCCTCCAACGCGCAGCCGGAACTCTTGAAAACTCAGCTCGCTTCAAACAAGTGCGCCGCGAGATCGCACAAATCCACACCATCACCACCGAGAAGGCCTGAGCTGTTAGCTAACCCGCCTACTTATTCTAACCGATCCATCATTATGAGCGAATCATCCCAGGAAGCCACAACGGCAGTTCACAAGCGCAAAACTCGCGTTGGTGTTGTCATTTCCAATAAAATGGAAAAAACCATCGTCGTCGAACACGTTGCCCGCGTTCCTCACCCAAAATTCAACAAGATCGTCAAGCGCTCCAAGAAATACTACGTGCATGACGAAAAAAGCGAGGCCGCCATCGGTGACCGCGTCCGTATCATCGAAACCAAGCCAGTATCCAAACTCAAGCGTTGGGCACTTGCGGAAATTCTCTCTCACTAAGCCCGGCTCATCCGGATTCTAATCTCTAATCCTAATTTCAAATCTATTAAGCCATGATCCAGATGGAAACCAAGCTCGCCGTTGCTGATAACACCGGTGCTCGCACAGCAAAAATGATCGGAGTTCTCGGTAAACGCAGCCGCTCCGCCCGCCTAGGTGACATCATCACCGCTCACATCCGTGATTCCATTCCAACCGCTTCCGTTAAAAAAGGCAGCGTGGTGAAAGCAGTCATCGTGCGCACCTCGTATCCTGTCCGTCGTCCTGACGGCTCGGTTCTTCGTTTCGATTCCAACGCCATCGTCATCATCGACAAAGACAACAACCCACGCGGCACCCGTATCTTCGGACCGGTTGCACGTGAACTTCGTGAAAAACAATTCATGAAGATCGTCTCCCTCGCACCCGAGGTTCTCTAATCCAATTCTAACGATCCCACTTTCATGAGCAGCATCAAGACACACGTCAAAAAAGGCGACCAAGTCGAAATCATCTCCGGTAACCACAAAGGCAAAAAAGGCACCGTCCTTAGCGTCAACGCCGTCAAAGGCCAAGTCGTTGTCGAAGGTGGCCGCACGGTCCAAAAAGCCGTTCGCCGTTCCGAAGCGGATCCAGATGGCGGTATCAAAACCGTCAATGCACCCGTCCATATTTCCAATGTAAAGAAACTGGGCTAAGCCACCGCAAGGAGGCCGCCCGCGCTTAAGCGTTAACACAAACCACGCGCTGACCCGCTAAAACAAAATGAGTACACCAGCACTACTGCAACACTACAAAGACAAGGTTGTGCCGAACTTGAAGACCAAGCTCGGTTACACCAATCCGCATCAAGTCCCTAGACTTGAAAAAATCGTCGTCACCTCCTGCATGGGCAAAGCTCCAGACCGCAAGGTTGCAGTTGACGATGCCGTCACAGAAATTTCGAAAATCACCGGCCAAAAGCCTTCGATCACTTTCTCGAAAAAGGCTGTCGCTAACTTCAAACTCCGCGAGGGTGAAGCTCTCGGCGCTCGCGTGACTCTCCGCGGTAGCCAAATGTGGGAATTCCTTCATCGCTTCATCAACGTCACCGCTCCTAACATTCGCGACTTCCGCGGGATTTCCTCTAAATCCTTCGACGGACGCGGCAACTATGCCTGCGGTATTTCCGATCAAACCATCTTCCCGGAAATCGAAATCGACCAAGTCAAACGCCAGATCGGTTTCGACTTGATCTTCGTTACCTCCGCCAACACCGACGCAGAAGGCCGCGAGCTTCTCATCGAACTCGGTATGCCATTCCGCGACATCAAGAAAGCCGAAGGTGAAGATACCACCGCCGCTCCAGCTGAACTTGCCACCGCATAACCCCATAGAATTTAAAGGAAACTAACATTATGGCAGTTCTCACAGACCCTATCTCCGACTTCCTCACCCGCTTCAAAAACGCGGCTCGTGCAGGCAACGAAGAATTCACCGCCCCTTACTCCAAAATCAAAGCTGACATCGCCGAGATTCTTAAACAAGAAGGTTACATCTGGAAATACGAAGTCGTCACCGGCGAACGCACTGAGCTCAAACTCAGCCCTAAGTTCGTTGATGGCCGCCCCGTCCTCACTGATCTCAAACGCGTTTCAAAACCTGGCCGCCGCCAATACGTCGGCTCTCAGGAAATCCCACGCGTCCTGTCCGGCCTCGGCATCTCTATCCTTTCGACCTCGAAAGGCGTAATGTCCGGCGCATCCGCAAAACGTCAGAAACTCGGCGGAGAAATCCTCGCCAACATCTGGTAATCCTTAAACTCGAACTACTAAAAATTATGTCACGAGTCGGACTCAAACCAATCTCTCTTCCTGAAAAGGTTGCCGTCAAAGTTGAAGGCAACACCGTCAAAGTCGAAGGCCCAAAAGGCAAACTCGACTTCTCGGTTCCTGCAGGAATCTCGCTCAAATCAGAA
>JANOKJ010000029.1:0-31229 GCA_031419275.1 Akkermansiaceae bacterium
CCGGTTTCGTGGTTCTTTCGTCGGGTAAAAAAGGCCCATCTGGAGGAAATAGCAATTGGTCCTCCGGTTTCTTGCCGAGCGTGCACGATGGTGTGAGCTTCAACTCCACCGGTGAGCCAGTGCTTTATCTTTCCAATCCAAAAGGCATCACGCGTCAGCAACAACGTCAGACGATTGATGCTATCAACATGCTCAACCACAAACGTTTCGAATCGGTCGGCGATCCAGAAATCGCATCGCGAGTTGCGGCATTTGAAATGGCGTTCCGCATGCAAGACGTCGCACCGGAAGTGACGGATATTTTCCTAGAGCCGGAGTCCGTGCAAAAAATGTATGGTGCTGAGCCGGGCAAGCGTTCGTTCGCAAACAACTGCTTGTTGGCACGTCGATTGATCGAGCGCGGTGTGCGCTTCGTAGAACTTTTCCATGAATCTTGGGATCAGCACTTCAACTTGAAAAAAGATCTGGAACAGAACTGCAAAGACGTGGACCAAGCATGCGCAGCACTCATCAACGATCTCAAACAACGCGGATTGTTAGATGATACGCTCATCGTTTGGGGCGGTGAGTTCGGTCGCACGCCCATGGTGCAAGGCGGCAACGACGGTCGCGATCACCATCCGAATGCATTCACGATGTGGATGGCTGGCGGTGGAGTGAAAGGTGGAGTCGAAATGGGCAAAACCGACGAACTAGGCTTTAATGCGGTCGAGGATAGAGTTCATGTCCACGATCTCAACGCGACGATCCTTCACTTGCTTGGCTTCGATCATACTCAGCTTACCTATCGTGCTCAAGGTAGGGATTTCAGGTTGACCGATGTGCATGGCCATGTGGTGAAGAAGATTTTGGTGTGATTTTTTTTAACCGCAGAGATCGCAAAGAACACAAAGAGATGAATGGAAGAGATTGATGAACCTCTCACGTAGAAAATTTCTCGCATTAGGTGGCGCTACGCTTTCATCGGTCGTTACAGCCCGTGCAGATCAGCAGGCACCGAAGGTACTTGGTCATGGAGAGTTTCGCTATCGAGTCGTTCCGGGCTGGGGTGTGCTTGATGAAAAGACACCCGTTAAAAACTGTCACGGCATCGTATGCGATGCGGAGGGAAATATCATCCTGCTGACCGATGAAGTGACGAACAACTTCATCGTCTACGATTCATCGGGCAAGCTTCTTCACAAGTGGGGAAAAGAATATCCCGGTGCACATGGGTTGTCGCTGGTGAAGGAAGGAGGCAAAGAAGTTCTCTATTTCACCGACCTTGGATTGAACAAGGTTTTCAAAGCTACCACCTCAGGTGAAATCATTGGCGAATGGGGTTTCCCCGAGACTTCTGGAAAATACGAGAAGTCCACCCAATATAAACCGGCATGGACGCTACATCATCCGGAGGGCGGATTTTACGTGCTCGATGGTTATGGCCTCGACTTCATTTCACATTATGATGCCAAAGGAAAATATGCAGGAATCTTTGGCGGTAAAGAAGGCGGCATCCCTCATTGGGGTCCTCATGGTGGAATCATAGAAACGACTGAGGCAGGTGAACACAGTCTGCTCATCGCGATGAGCGATCAGCAGAATCTCCTACGCCTCGATCTTGAGGGAAAACAACTCGCCAGCATTCCACTTCCCGGCGGTAATCCGCGTCAGATTGAAAAGTATAAAGGTCACTACTTCATTCCTCATCTCGCTGATAATTGGCCAACCGACCGCGAGAGTCGTGGTTTCGTCTCCGTGCTCGACTCTGAATTTAAAGTCATCTCCAACATCGGCGGCAGTCAGCCAGAGTATAACGATACCGGAAAGCTAAGAAAAATGAAATCCACCACGGATACTTTTCTTCACCCGCATGATCTCACGATTGGAAAAGATGGTTCGCTATATGTCGCTCAGTTCCTTTCAGGAAATACCTATCCGATTAAGCTGGAGCGCATCTGATTCTCTGCCTTTGCTCCAACAAGACTGTAAGAAATCTACATGATAATCTGTAATCACAGCCGATGAAATATTTTCTGTTTTTTGCGCTTTTGATTTTACCGTCTCTGGCAAAGGCAGCTCCTTCGTTCGAGATTACTGAGGTTTTTCCTCCGGGGATGAATGGTGTCGTGCGCTACCGCATACCGGGAATCGTAGTGACGACCAAAGGAAGCGTGATCGCTTATTCGGAAGCGAGGAAGCATGATGCTGCGGATTGGGGAGAGATTGAAATCCACATGCGTCGCTCGACAGATGGAGGAAAAAGTTGGCAAGCGAGCAAGCACATCGCACATCACGGGATGCGGCTTGAAGGAAATCCCCACAAGAAGAAGGGAGGAGAGCGCGAGCAAACCGTCAACAATCCCGTTGCGATCGTGGATAGAGTCACCGGATCGATCGAGTTTCTATACTGCATCAACTACGCGCGTTGTTACTCGATGCGCAGCACGGACGATGGAGTGACATGGAGTGAACCCGTGGATATCACCGCAAGCTTTGAGCTGATTCGAAAGCATTATGATTGGAAAGTCATCGCCACCGGGCCGGGACACGGAATTCAGTTAAAGAGTGGCAGACTTGTCGTTCCTGTCTGGATTGCATACGGCAAGGAGGGTGCGCACGGGCCTTCTGCGGTGTCGACTATCTTCAGTGATGACCACGGCAAGACTTGGCAAGCGGGCGATATTGCAGTGCCAAATAAAGATGATTTCGCCAGTCCGAATGAAACCATGCTGGCCACTTTGTCAGATGGCCGTGTGATGTTGGTTGCCCGAAGCAGATCTAACAAAAACCGAAAAATCATCAGCACCAGCCCGAACGGAGCGACCGAATGGAGCAAGCCGGAGTTTCACGACCAGCTTTGGGAGCCGGTTTGTATGGCCAGCATCATCGCGCATCCTTCCAAGCCGGGCATGCTGCTTTTTTCCAATCCTCATAGCCTCAAGCGTGACAAAGATGGAAACGAAGTCCCTGCGGTGTGGGCTACTCGAGAAAACCTTTGCATCAAGCTCAGCGAGGACGATGGCAAAACTTGGCCCGTCAACAAAGTGCTCCATGCCGGCAGCGCGGCTTATTCAGATCTGGCCGTGTTGCCCGATGGCACGGTGCTTTGCTTGTATGAGAAGGGAAATAGTGTCGTTTGCGCGCGATTCAATTTGGAGTGGTTGAAGACGGCAAACTAAATTCGCAAACCTGGCTTGACCGTTCAGATTGAACTGAGAGCGTTGTGCGCAGATGAACGATTCATTTGAAAAGGAAAAAGTCTGCGCGGAAGTGTATCAGCGCATCTTGGCGTTGGTCGCTGGAGAGATTGATGAAATCGCGTTGATGGCGACCGTGGCTTGTGAGCTGCATTATGCGTTTCCGTATTTCAATTGGACGGGATTTTATCGAGTGGTTGAGCCTGAATTATTAAAGGTCGGGCCATACCAAGGCGGGCATGGTTGTTTGGTGATTCCGTTTCACAGAGGGATTTGCGGTAGATGCGCGCGGACGGGAAAAACCCTGAACATTACCGAAGTGCACGCGGAGGCGGATCACATCGCGTGCTCCAGCTCCACCCAATCCGAGATCGTGGTTCCGGTGTTCGATGCAAAGGGGCAACTTCGCGCGGTCTTCGATGTGGACTCGGATTCACCAGCTGCGTTTGATAAGGTGGATGAGAAATTTATAGAAAAGGTGTGTAGTTTATTCCGTGATCCTGAGATAAGGTGGAGTTAGAAAAACAATATGAAATCCATAATCATTGCCTTCCTTGCTAACGCGGCGTTATTGTCGGCACAACCCATGAAGCCTGAATTTCACTACACGATCTTGATCGCAAAGCCTGCTGCGGATGTCTGGAGCGCGTTGACCGAGAAGAAAATGGTCGATCAATACTACATGGCTCCGTTGCATACTTTGGAGCTAAAGAAAGGCGGGAAGATCAGCTATGGTGTTGATAAGGAGATGATCATCGGCACGATTACAGAGTTCGAAGCTCCGAAAACTTTGGGGCATACCTTTAAGTTTGCTGGCTCAGAAGATCCAGAGACACGCGTGACATACGAGATTAAAGCGATCGGTGATGCCATGTGCTCTCTAACAATTTCTCATACAGGATTTGAAGCAGAGAATCAGACTTTTGCCGACATCAGGGGTGGCTGGCCAGTCATCGCTTCGTCCTTAAAAACAGTTCTGGAGACCGGCAAGAGTATGCCATGGCCTAAGAAATAGGTTTCTGAAAGTGGATAGGTGTTGGCGCAAAATATCCATCAACGCGTTAAACCAATCTTCCGCCGTTTATCCCTCCACCGGGGCCGAGCTGGATGAGGTGATCGGCGGTGGCGATGACATCGGGATGGTGTTCGATGATAATGATGGAGTGCCCCGCGTCGCGGAGTTGGAAGATGGCTGTTAGTAGTTTTTCGACATCGCCGAAGTGGAGGCCAGTGGTGGGCTCATCAAAAAGGTAGAGAGTGTGGGGAGAGGAAGGCTTGGAAAGTTCGAGCGCGAGTTTCAGGCGTTGGGCTTCGCCTCCAGAGAGAGTATTTCCAGCTTGGCCGAGGGCGAGGTAACCGAGCCCGAGTTCGTCCATGGTGTGGAGAATACGGTAGAGTTTCGGAATCGGACGAAAATGCGCTTTCGCATCGGCTACTGAAAGCTCAAGCACATCAGCGATGGATTTCCCTTTGTAGGTAATTTCGAGAGTTTCGCGGTTGAAACGTTTCCCGAGGCAGGCGGGACATTCAGTCCATGCATCGGGCAAGAAATGCATTTCGATTTTGAGTTGGCCGTTGCCTTGGCAGCGCTCGCAGCGACCACCTTTCGCGTTAAATGAGAATCTGCCTTTGCCGTAGCCGCGTTGTTTGGCGAGCGGGAGCTTGGCAAAGAGATCGCGTATCAATTCAAACGCGCCCATAAATGTAGCGGGATTGGATCTTGGAGAACGACCGATGGATGATTGATCGACGAGGATGAATTTTTCGATGGATTCGAATCCGCTGATCGAATCGTGTGCGCCGGGTTCTTCTTTGGAGTTGTGAAAATGTTTGGCGAGAGCTTTCGCGAGGATGTCGTTGGCGAGGGTGGATTTTCCGCTGCCGGAAGGACCGGAGAGAACGACGACTTGGTGGAGAGGGATTTTTACTGTTAGATTTTTTAGGTTATGTTCTCTTGCGCCGACTATCGTGATTGACGATTGATGATCCGACTTCGCCAAGGCTACGACGGACAAGTTGATGATTTTGGTTTTTTGATTTGAGAAGCGAGGGATTTCTCCGCGTAGCCATTTTCCGGTGGGGGATTGAATGGATGAGGGTGGACCTTCGGCTAAAATTTCTCCGCCATGTGGGCCGGCGCCGGGTCCCATATCGATGAGATGATCGGCGGCGCGGATGATTTCTTCGTCATGTTCTACTACGACTACCGTATTTCCTATGTCGCGAAGTCTAATGATTGCGGAGATAAGTTTTTGAGTGTCAGCCGCATGCAGGCCGATGGAGGGTTCGTCGAGGACGTAGATCACGCCGGAAAGTCCGGCGCCGAGTTGGGTGGCGAGTTTGATGCGTTGGACTTCACCACCAGAGAGAGTGCCTGAAGAGCGATCCAGCGTGAGGTAGTCGAGGCCGACTTCTTCGAGAAACGTCAGGCGTTTTTCGACTTCTCCCGCGAGTTCGTGGATGGGTGCGGGGTTGGATTTTAAGGAGGAGATCCAGATCTTTGCTTCGTCGATACCTAGTTGGCAGAATTCCATGATGCCTAACGAACTTGAAGAACGGCGACCGGAGATCGCCGCTACTTTTACGAATTGGAGTTCCTTTTTTAGGCGGAGATAGCCGCATTTCTTGCAACCGAGGCCTTCGCATTCTGGGCATGCGCCTTCTAGGGTGTTGAAGGAAAAGTGGCGTGGTGAGAGATCACCGAAAATTTCTCCGGTTCGGGGATTGCGGTAGGAGGTTTGGAAAGTGAGTTCACGGTAATCCGTTTCGCCGGGAGCCATCAGTAAGACTCTTGCTTCTGCTCCACAGAGGCGCAGGGCGAGTTCAATCGAATCGGCGAGCCGTGAAGTGATCCCATCGCGAATCACCAAACGATCGATGACGATTTCGATTTGGTGTGGGCCGGGAGTCTCAAATTTCACCTCGCTGATTTCTTGAATCTCTCCGTTCAAGCGGATGCGGATAAAGCCTTGGCGTTGGAGATCACCGAGTAAGCGCTCAGGCTCTTCTGTTTCAGCTTCAGGCACGGCGGCGAGTAGAATGAGCTTCGTGCCTTCGGGCTGCGCGGTGAGTTCGGAAATGATTTCCTCGGGGCCCATGCGAGTCATCGCTTCGCCCGTTACTGGATCGTGCGGTACTCCGATAGCTGCCCAGATGATGCGCAAGTAATCATAAATTTCTGTGGCGGAGGCCACGGTCGATCTAGGCGAGAGTCCACCAACGCGTTGCTCAATCGCGATCGCGGGGTTGAGGCCTTCAATGGAATCGACGTCAGGCTTTTCCAACTGAGCGAGAAACTGACGCGCGTAAACGGAGAGCGACTCCACGTAGCGGCGCTGGCCCTCCGCGTAGAGCGTATCAAACGCCAACGAAGATTTACCCGATCCCGAAGGTCCGGTGATGACCGTGAGTTTCCCTTTCGGTATAGATACCGTAAGGTTTTTCAAATGATGCTGACGCGCACCGCGGATGACGATTTGATCCATTCGAGGACGAGCGTAGGGTGAAAATCTCAAACCTCAAATTTCAAATTTCAAACAAAGAACGGTATTTTGCTTTCACCGCAGAAACCAATTCCGTTATGGATCTTGATGAATCGAGTTCTAGCGCATCGGCGGGTGGTTCGAGGGTTGCGAGTTGGGAATCGAGCAGAGAAGCCGGCATGAAATGCTCGCCGGATTCGTGGCGGGCTGTGAGACGTTGGTAAAGGGTTTCGGGGTTAGCGGTGAGAAAAAGGAGAGCTAGTGACGGATCCGCTGCGTGGAGGATGTCGCGATAGCTTTGTTTCAATGCAGAGCAGGCGATGTAAGTAGGGCAAGGTTCGTTCGCTTGAGTCACGATGAGCTGTGCGATGGCTTCCAACCAATCTTTCCGATCCTCATCAGTGAGCGCGATGCCTGCGGCCATTTTCTCGCGATTGCTGGCGGAATGAAAATCATCGCCATCAAAAAATAATCCGCCAGTCGCATCAGCTAGGGCTTTTCCCAATGTGGTTTTACCCACAGCGGCAACGCCCATGATGATGAAGATGTTTGGTTTCATGTTTAAAGTGGATTGTTTCAACGCAAAGCCGCAAAGGTCGCAGAGGTAACGCAGAGGAAAAGTTATTTATGAGTGGAAGGCTAATTCTTTTAAGGGGACATTAAATTTTTCGCATGGATGGCTTTGACTCCACTTCGTTCCGTCCAGGCGTTTAGGGTTTCGCCCTTACCTAATTTATTCGCTAGCGCTCATTCTGCTTTGCGACCCCTCTGCGACCTTTGCGGCTTTGCGTTGAAATTAATCCCTACCCAGAGCGATTCTCAAAAACGGAGCGGTGCGGGAGGTTTTGGATTTGATGATGGTTTCTGGAGTGCCTTGAGCGACGATTTTTCCGCCGTTTTCTCCGGCTTCCGGGCCGATGTCTAGGATCCAATCGGCTTCTGCTGCGATGGCCATGTGGTGTTCGATGACGACAACTGTATGGCCTTCATCGACGAGGCGATGGAGGATGTCGATCAATCGACGAATGTCTTCGTGGTGTAGGCCGACAGTGGGTTCTTCGATCAAGTAGAGATTTGAGATTTTCAATTGGCGATTCGTCAGTTGGGCTTTCGCGCCACGGCCTTTGATGAGTTCGGAAACGAGTTTGATGCGTTGGGCCTCGCCGCCGGAGAGGGTGGGTGAGGGTTGGCCAAGCTGAAGGTAACCGAGTCCGGTGTCGGCCATGAGTTTCAGCGGTGATGAGATGCGTGGCTGGGATTCGAAAAACGTAGAGGCTTCATCGATGGTCATGGCTAGCACTTGGCCGATGTCTTTACCTTTGAATGTGATCTCTAGGGTAGCTGGATTGTAGCGCATGCCGTTGCATTCCTCACAGTGAACCCAAGTAGATGGGAGGAAATCCATTTCGAGCTTCACTCTGCCGTTGCCTTTGCAATCGGGACAACGACCGCCATCGGTGTTGAAGGAGAAACGCGAAGCGTCGAAGCCTCGCATGCGAGCCTCGGGAAGTTGGGCGAAGAGAGCACGAATATGATCGAATACTTTCACATACGTCGCTGGGCAGGAGCGGGAGGTTTTTCCGATTGGAGATTGATCTACTTCGTAAACGGCTTTGATGGATTTTTCGCCAGTGACCCTTTTAAAGGGTTGCTTGGTTGCGGAACGGCGACCGGAGATCACCGCTACAGCCACGCACTGGTGCATGATTGTAGATTTTCCGGAACCCGAAATTCCTGTTAGGACCGTTAGTCGTGAAAGTGGGATAGCGACGTCGATGGATTTTAGATTGTTCGCGTTACAACCGGTGATGTTGAGATACGGATGGGATTTTCCAACAGCTCGTCGCTCGCCGCGGGTGGGGTGGATGATGGGGTTTAAAAGTGCGCGGAGGGTTGGAGAGTTAGCTAGTTTCAAGTTTTCAGTTTTCAGCGAAGAGGCTGTGCGATCGCTCTTTTTCTTATTAGTTGAAACTGAACAGTGAAAACTAGCCAACTGCGGCGGCTTTCCTTCGTAAACGATCTCTCCTCCTAAACGTCCCGCTCCTGGGCCAAGATCGATAAGATGATCTGCCGCCGCGATGGTGTCTTCGTCATGTTCGACGATGATGAGTGAGTTACCCTGATCGCGGAGAGCGGTGAGGGTTTTGAGGAGGGCTGCGTTGTCGCGTGGGTGCAGACCGATGGTTGGTTCATCTAATACATAGAGGACGCCGCGAAGGTTGGAGCCAAGTTGCGCAGCGAGGCGGATACGTTGGGATTCGCCACCAGAAAGAGTGTTTCCGGAACGGTTCAGGTGAAGATAACCTAGGCCGACTTCTTGGAGGAAATTGAGGCGTTGGGAAATTTCCGGGAGAATGTCGCGGGAGATCAGCTTTTCTCGAGAGGTGGTGAAATTGAGTTTACTGAAATGAATGGAGGCCTCGTTGATCGAGAGGTTGGAGATAGTGGCGATGGAGCTATCTGTCAGTCGAACGGCTGCGCCGACAGGATTCAGGCGCGAGCCATGACAGGTGGGGCATTCAATCAGCTCGGTATCTTCCATGCGGTCGATGGAGCGATCTGCATCTATCTCGGCTTCGAGCACGGAATCAAATCGCGAGGCATCAATGAACTGCCGGCGTTTCGGAACTTTTCCGTGGCCCCGGCATTCTTTGCACCATCCGTGCGGAGAGTTGAAAGAGAACAGGCGGGGGTCGAGTTCTTCAAACGAGCGGTTGCAACGTGGGCAACTGGCTTGAGTGGAGAGGAGGATGAATTTTTTATCCGCGGTGAAAAGTTTGATTAGGCCTTTGCCTATCTCCAAGGCTTTGGAGATAGAGTTTGCTAGTTCAAAGTTTTCAGTTTCAAGGGAAGAGGTCTTTTTTATAGTCTTTTCTTTCCTTCCAACTGAACACTGAAAACTAGCAACTTCTACATCAATATCATGCTCAACAAAGCGTTCGAGGCGGGTGAAGTCTTCGGCTTGTTTGAACTGCTTATCTACTAGAAGTTTCGTAAATCCGTGTTTGATTGCCCATTGTGCAATCTCGGTGTGGTAGCCCTTTTTTCCGCGAATGAGTGGAGCGAAGATTTTGATGGATCCATTTTTTAGCTCGGCGCGTATGTGGTTCTCGATGGCGGAGAGGGATTGCTTTTCTACCGGAACTTGGCATTCCGGACAATAGAGGGTGCCGAGTTTTGAGTAGAGCAGTCGGATGAAATTCCATAGTTCTGTAACGGTGGCGACGGTGGATTTTCCACCGCCTTGAGAGACGCGCTGTTCGATGGCGACAGTGGGCGGCAAGCCTTGGAGTTGATCGATTTCTGGTTTCTCAAGTTGCTCCGCAAACTGGCGGGCGTAGGCGGACATGGAGTCGAGGAAACGGCGTTGTCCTTCGGCAAAAAGGATGTCGAAGGCGAGGGTGGATTTTCCCGAACCAGAAAGACCTGAGACAACGACGAGTTGGTCGCGAGGGATATCGATAGAGATGTTTTTGAGGTTGTGGTGGCGGGCGCCGCGAAGACTGATTTGAGATTTGAGATTTGAAATTTGAAATTTGGCAGGAGAAGAGCGTAAAGGTGATCGTGAATTTGCTAATGATTCACGGAGGTAAGTGCCTGTGGGGGATTTGTGTTTGGCTATTTCCTCAGGTGTTCCTTGGGCGACGATTTGGCCGCCGTAATTTCCTGCTTCAGGGCCGAGGTCGATGATCCAGTCGGCGGATTTGATCACGTCGAGATTGTGTTCAATGACGAGCAATGAATGACCGGAATCGACAAGTTTTTGAAATACGGCTAACAGATTTTCGATATCGGAAAAGTGGAGACCGGTGGTCGGCTCATCCAAGATGAGGAGCTTAGAGTAGGGAGCAGAGAGCTTGGAGGAAGAAGATGCGAGGAGTTGGCAGAGTTTTAGGCGTTGGGATTCGCCGCCGGAGAGGGTGTTGAGGGCTTGCCCGAGTTTTAGATAGCCGAGGCCGACTTGAAGTAGGGGCTCGAGGGTGGTTTGGATTTGCTCGATGAGCCGTTGATCTTTTTTTGAGTGGCTTGAATTCCGATGAAAAACATCTGTTACGGCCTCAGATGCGGTGAGGTCGAGGACGTCGGCGATAGATTTTCCGTTCCAAGTATAATCAAGGGTAGAGGACTTGTAGCGGCGGCCATTGCAGTCGGGGCAGGTGACGTAGAGATCGGAAAGAAACTGCATCTCAACTTTTTCAAAACCATTTCCCGCGCAACGGTCACAGCGACCTTCGCCGGAGTTGAAGGAGAAGAACCCGGGTTTTAACGCTGCGGATTTTGCAGCATCGGTTTCACAGAAAAGCTGACGAATCGGATCGAAAGCTCCGAGGAATACGGCGGGTGTCGAGCGCGGGGTGCGGGCGATAGCGGTTTGATCGACGAGTTCCACTCCGCTGAGATACTGGGTTCCTAGTATTTCCTTGATGGGCGCTGCCTCTTCTTGAGTTTCAATCCCAAGTTTGCGGGTGATGTTTTGGTAGAGGACTTCGTGGGCAAGAGTCGATTTACCGGAACCGGAAACACCTGTTAGACAGGTGAAGAGGCCGAGTGGGAGATCGAAATCGAGCTTACGAATGTTGTGGCGGGTGGCGCCTTTGATTTGGATTTTGGCTTTGCTGGGTTTGCGGCGAACTTTTGGGATGGCGATGAATCTTTCGCCGGTGAGCCATGGTAAAGTTCCTAGTTTTAAGTTTTTAGTTTTCAGTGAAGACGCAGATAGCTGACTCTTACTCTTGCTTGAAACTGAACACTGAGAACTAGCAAACTCCTGTAGCGGCCCTTGATAGATGACGGTTCCGCCGTGCTGGCCCGCGCCTGGGCCGATATCGACTAAGTTGTCTGCAGCTTGCATGACAGTTTGCTCGTGTTCGACGACAACGAGGGTGTTTCCTTTATCTCGCAGGCCGTGCATGATGCCGACGAGTCGATCAATGTCGCGTGGATGCAGTCCTACCGTCGGTTCGTCGAGGACAAACAAGGTGCCAGTGAGTGAAGCTCCGAGGCAAGTGGTGAGGTTCACGCGTTCGACTTCGCCACCGGAAAGGGTGCGCGTTTGTCGGTCGAGAGTGAGGTAGGAGAGTCCGACTTCGTTGAGGTAATGCAGGCGAGAGTGGATTTCTGTTAGGACAAGTTTGAGGGTGCTGTCGGTAGGAGTGCCGAGTGAGCAGTGATTTGAGGCGATGTTAATAGAGTTTTGCGCCTCTATGTCGCTTCGCTCCATTGTGATCAGTGAAGAAAACCAGGGAAGTAGATCGGAGATAGGAAGCGCCCAGATTTCAGGTAGCGTTTTTCCTTCGACTTTGAAGCAGAGGGATTCGGGTTGGAGGCGTTTGCCGCGGCAGGAATCGCATGTGGTGTAGGAGCGGTAGCGGGATAAGAACACGCGGACGTGCATCTTGTACGCTTTTGTTTCCATCCAATCGAAAAATCCTTTTACTCCATACCATCCACCTGATTTCCAGAGTTCTTCTAACTCTTCGGGTTTGCTGGATCTACGATCTCCATAGTAGATCCATTCTTGAGTATCCTTATCGAGGTCTTCCCATGGGGTGGTGAGGTTGATCCCGCGTTCTTTACAATTACGGATGAGATCACGTTGGCATTCTTCGCCGCGTTCGCCCTGAAAAGGTTTGATCGCACCTTGCTTGATGCTGAGTGTGGGATCGGGAATGGATTTATCGAGATCGATTCCGATGATGCGTCCAAAGCCTCGGCATTTTGAGCAGGCGCCTAGTGGGGAGTTGAAGGAGAAAAGGCCAGGGGTCGGAGGTCGAAGGGTGAAGCCGGTTTTTGGGTTGGTCCAAGTGTTAGAGAATGCGTGAGAATGTTTTGGATGGATGATGGATGCGTGACCTTTACCGAGATGGAAGGCGGCCTCGAGTGCTTCGAGAAGGCGAGAGGAATTGGCGGGTGTATTTTTTAATCGATCCTGAACGATGAGTAGGGAGGGGGGGAGTTTAGCAGGCGGTGTTTCATCAGTGCGGAGAATTTCATTTTTGATGAGAACTCGGAGGTAGCCTTGAGAGTTTAGGAAGGGGAATAACTCGCTGGCTTGCGTGTCTTTCGCGATTGGGATTGGAAAGGCGATGAGGATGTCTTCGCCTTTTAAATGCTCGTTCGCCCATGCGGCGGCGGAGTCGGAGGAATCGGGTCGGATTTCATCTCCGGTGACGGGATCGAAGCCTACCGCGAGGCGAGCGAAGAGGAGTTTCAGGTAATCGTTGATTTCTGTGAGCGTGCCGACAGTTGAACGGGTGGTCCGGACGTGGTTTTTCTGCTCTATGGCAATCGCTGGAGGAATGCCTTCGATGGAATCGACCAAGGGTTTGTCCATTCGATCGAAAAACTGCCGGACGTAGGGAGAGAAGGTTTCTACGTAGCGGCGTTGGCCCTCTGCGTAGAGAGTATGGAAAGCTAGCGATGATTTTCCGGATCCAGATGGGCCGGTGACTACCGTGAGTTTTCCAAGCGGAATATCGAGGTCAATACTCTGGAGATTGTGTTGGCGGCAGCCGCGCAGGGCGATATGTGCGTTTTTTTGTGTTTGATCCGATTTCTTTGGCACGCGCAGAGGATAAGCGGAAAATGCGCCTTCGCTAGTGGAAGAATTCACCATGAAGCATTTTCTGCCAATCCGGGCATTGACAGGCACCACGATCCCACGTAATCAATCGCCTCCCGCGCCGGCAACGGCGGAGTCGCCAAGTGGTAAGGCAATGGTTTGCAAAACCGTCATTCGTGGGTTCGATTCCCACCTCCGCCTCCAGTCGCTACGCTCCTTTCGGCTACGGAGGGTAGGCCAAATGCGCTACGCGTTTTATAATGCGATAAATCGCTGGGGCGTTCCCACCTCCGCCTCTCTCCCTCCGGTCGTTCGTCTACGATGGGTAGGCCAAATGCGCTTCGCGTTTTGTGATGCGATAAATCATTGGGGCGTTCCCACCTCCGCCTCTCTCCCTCCGGTCGTTCGGCTCCGGTGGGTAAGCGAAATGCGCTTCGCGTTTTAGGGGGCGATAAATCGCTGAGGCGTTCCCCCACCTTCAGCCTTCGCAGAGGCTAAGGCTGGCAAGCCAGACGATGAGCTTATTTTTTACCTACTGAATCCTATCCCCGCGACCCTGTGGCGATAAGAAAGGGAGCTTGAATTACCGAATAAAATGAGCTTAGTTCATCACAAAGCTTCATGTCAAAACACCGTCCAAAAGTCGATAAAGAGGATATACCTCTGGAAAAGAAAGAGGTTGGTAAGAAAAAATTCAGGGAAATTATACACACCGATATCAAGGATCTTGAAATCGGTAGCGCGTTGAAGCGTTTGGGCAATATTCAAGTTATAGAGTGGGAGCTAAGGAAGTCCAAAGACCTAGTCGAGGCAGCTACGGCCAAGTCCTCCACAAAGGTGCCAAAAACTAAAATTAAAGCGAAGGATTTAAAAGCACTCACTGAGAGCCTGAAAAATTTCCTCGAATATTTGGTGATCAATCTCGTCGACGAACCCTCAAAATTGCAGATCGAAATCAGTGAAATTTCACCAGGAGTCCTACGTCTAAAGCTTGTGTTGGTAAAGCGTGATGTTGCGATGTTGATTGGTAGGGAAGGTCTTACGGCTGAGTCGATTCGCAGCTTGCTCAAATCCATGGGTAAAAAAATCGGGGTGGATGTTTTGCTTAAAATTGTCTCGCATGAAGAGAACATTATCCTCAACCAACGCGATACTAAAAAGTAGCCTAACATGCTATTGACGCTGAAAAATGTTTCGGCTAATTTAATGACGAGTTTCTATAATCTATCATTCGAATTTAAAATCAGACGATGACAAACCCAATCCCATCTATTCATTTCGACTCGGGCCTGGAAATTGGTTATAACAGTTCGCTTGCTCGTTTCGGCGATGTAGTGAATCTGGGCTCAGGCACCCATTTTCTATTGGCACGCAATGGCCGCGGCAAGACGACTTTGCTTCGCACTCTCGCAGGTACCTTGAAACCGGTAACAGGAAAATTTCGCGTCGAGGGCTTCGTGCAGTATCTTCCTGAGGATTTGCGCTTCGATCCTGAGATTACGCCAGCCACGATTTTTCGTATGCTTATTCCCAAAGCGAAATTAGCAGCAGCACTGGATCTCGCCACTCGTATTGAGCTGGATGTGAAAAAGCCTTATGGGCGCCTTTCCACTGGGAATCGCCGCAAGACCAGCTTGATCATGGGCGAGTTTTCCGTGAAGCCGGATGTAGGGAATATTCTTTTACTCGACGAGCCCTTCAGCGGTCTTGATGCTTTTGCTCGCCAAGCATTCGAGGAAATTTGGAAAGAATCCTCTGCTAACGTGTTACGTCTAGTCAGCTGCCATCCGGATTACGATTCGATGAATATGCCCAGTGCCCTGCTAATCGAAGGGAAATCCGCCCGTCACCTCGCAAGTGATGACCAAACTTGGAGCCAACTCAAATCCCTACTTAGCTAAACTATGAGACTCTTCCGCCTAACATTCGCCACGATTTTCACCCGTAAGGCATGGGCAATCTGCGCTTTTGCTTTGATTATTCTTCCCTTCGTTTTGCCGTTGATTTCAAGCGCCACCGAAAAGCCGCTGCTGATACAGCCCGCTCGAATCCTCGCTGTTTGGAATGTACTTTGGATATGCGCCCTGACTTGGGGTTTATTCACTGCTGCCCATGAAGGTGAAAACAACGCTAAATCCGGTATCGGTGAATATTTCCTTACCTCCGGTGTCTCGGCCACTCGCCAACTTTTTGAAATCTGGCTTGCGGTCATCTGTTTCGTTGTGCCGCTTGCGATTATCGCTGCGCTCGTCTGTCAGTTCGCTGCAACGCCAAAAGACCCCGTTGAACGCTCGATGTGGTGGGTGCTTAATGCCCAGTATGCGGCACTCTTCATTATTGTTATCGCGCCCTTGCTCGTTCTTGCTATATCGATTTCTTCTCGCTTTGGCGGTATTGCCGGATTCACATTTACATTATTTCTCGCGATCTACGGCCTCTACGGAGTTGGTTACCTCGATAATATGCTTAGATTGGAGGAGAATTCGATTCTTCATAGTATCTGGCTCTACTCCCCACAGTATCGCTACGCGGACCTTACTCAACGTTTGCTTTTCAAAGATGGAGTATTACCAACTGCCGCATTCTGGACCATGATAGGCTACTTCACCGGAATCTTTGCTGTCTATGTCGGCATCGCGCGCCTCTGTTTCCGCACAAAAATCCTCACCTAATCTCTTAATTTTCAATCGCATCACCGCTATGCATATTCCTTCGAATGCCATCTCTATCTGTCTAATCGGATCTGGCGCGCTCGCATGGACGTTTGCCGCACGTCCACTGGTTAAAAATCCTGACCTCGACGTGCCTTTGAATCCTCTTGGAATCAATCGCAGTCCCTATGGCGAAGTCTTCGCCATGGCGATGCAAAGTCCAATCGAGAGCTACTTTCACGCGGGAATGGGGCATGAAGGTCATAATCACGGCCCCGGCGAGAAATGCAACGAAACCACCGAGCCGGAGGAAAAACACGTACACGATGAGCACTGTAAACATGATCACTCTGATCACGATCACACTGCTCCTGCGGAGAGTAAGAAAGAAACCCATTTACAGGCGCAATTGCTTGGTTTGATCAGCTCCATGAATGAAGTGAGTCACCTTCGCACCAATCCGAAGCCTCGCGGAGAAGGACTCAAGTATCACCTCCGCCGTGTGGCTGAAGACAAACTCCGCTTCGCCTATGAGATGGATCCCTCGCATTATGGAAACTACAACTCCCTCCACCTTTTCCTCACAGAACCTGCGATTGGCACCCGCCCACAACTCACCCCAAGCGCCCTAAAACTCGCGCAGGAAACCATTAATTATTGCCTCAAGCAGGAAAATGATCCCCGCCCAGCACTTACCGCAGCAGGAGCCTGCACGAATATCCTCGATTTGATGTTCACGGATCACACCCACAACGAATCCTCCACGTTCACAGTCGAACAAATGCGCGACGGTCTAGTTCTTCTCGATCAGTGCCTCGACCGATATAATACGATCGCCAAGCAATGGGATGAATCGAAAAATTGGGAATTACTATCTCCAATGCGGGTTGCCGAGTGCGAAGATCGGTATCGCTTCATCTCTAAAATTCGAGACGTCGCCGCGAAAACGCTCGTCCGCATAGAAAACGAAGCCCGAGCGCCCCAGTAAAGTGCTCCCGTTAGCTCCCTTACGGTAAATCATTCAATGGGAAATAAATCCTAAGAAAATGATAAGATTGCTTATTTTATAAGAGATTCATCAATCGATATTGGAGGTTTTAACGGTGAATCTGAGAAAAATGCCTCCATACGCAAAAAATACTTGTCTAAAAAATAAAAATACATTATTCCTATAAATCTAATCGAAAAAACCATTTCTTATTTTTTCATCTAAAACCCGTTTAGAAGTGAATTCAACAAATGACCCATCTTCTTCCTGAAAATTTTTGAGATTTCTTGATGACGTCGAAGGCTTTAAATCCTTCAAAATCATTAAAAATCTCGCTCCGACAAAAATAATTGAAAACACAAATAATAAAACCATGAAACTAACACAAAAACACAATAACAAAGCAATCAAGTCCGGCATGACTCTCCTTGAGCTCACCGTCGTCATTCTTGTTTTGCTCTCACTCATCGCGATCCTCTTCATTGGTGCTCGCGCTTGGAAACGGGGCTCCGACAGAGCTGGCTGCATCATGAACATTCGAAATGTGCAACAAGCAGCTCGCGGTCACATGAATATGATGAACACACCCAACACGGTTCCTCCAACGACAGATATCTATAGTGCAGCAGCAGTAGCAGCTGTGGCAGCAGACCCAGTCGCAGGCACACCAGCAGTCGCTGCATCCGCTGCAGTTGAAGGTTATTTGCCAGAGCCTAGTTGCCCAGCTGGTGGAACCTACAGCTACAGCACAGCAAGCGCAGCTCCAGGCGCAGTGTTTCTTTCCTGCTCATTAGCTGCTGCAGCAGATGGTGGACACGTGCCGACTGGTACCAGCACTTGGTAATTCATCGGATATCTAAAAATTAAAATCATGACCCACTTGCTCATCGCAAGTGGGTCTTTTTTATGGTGAATTTCAGTCTGAAAACGTAACGGTTCGAAATAGGTGGATCAGGGTTATTTCTATATTCCCCGCATCATGCCAGCCATGGATTTGGTCATCATTTTTCTGATGAAGGGGATGCGCTGGGAGATTCTGAACGCGGGGTGGCGGAAGGGGGCTATCCATTCGTGATCGGATTGGAAAATGGGCGTGAGGCTGCGGGTCGCGAGTTGGTAGTAGCGGAGATTCGGGCCGCGGCGGCGCGAGTATTGGGCGAGTGCTTTTTCTAGAGGAAATTCTGCGATGCAGGACGCAAGACAACTTGCGTCTGCGAGTGCGAGGTTCACGCCTTGCCCGAGCTGTGGGCTCATGGCGTGGCCAGCATCGCCGAGAAAGACGCATTGGTCGCCGTGCCATTTCCGCATGTTGACATCGCCGTAACGCGCGGTGAGCACTTGCTCCCAATCATCAATCTGACTAAGTAAGTTTTCCGACATCGGACAGAGTGCGAGGATTTTATCTTTCCAGATTTTAAGTGGCTGGCGACGGATGGAGCTATCGTCCTCGATCCGAACACTCCAGAATAAGCTGAGCAATTCATCACTGCCGCCGATTTCGTAGCCTGTGGGAAGAAATCCTGCGAGCTCGCGGGTGCCATTCACGATTTGATGAAGATCTGCTGATGGAAAAACATGGTTATTTTTTCCAATGAACCAATGCGCTCCCCAACCATATCCTCTATCGTGACCTTTTCCTAAGAGACTTTGGCGCATGGCAGAGCGCGCGCCGTCGGCCATGACCAGCAGATCAAACTTTTTATCATCGATTAGCCAGTGATCGGAAGTTTTCTGCGCGTGCTCCACTCGTGCTCCCCAATGAATTTTGATGCCTTCTGATTCGACGAGTTTGATCAAAGTGTTCATCACCACAGGCCGATGCAGCCCAGCACCGAAAAGATTTTCACCTAGCTCAGCATAGCGCAGTTCCATAAGGTCGCGACCGTCTTTTTCGATGACATGGAGTCGGCTTATGTTAGAACAATGAGAAATGATTTCATCGTAAATGCCTAGTTCGCGCAGAACGCTCATTCCACTCGGTTGCATGAGGAAACCTGCACCAACGGCGCGGCATTCGGGAGCTTGCTCGAAGACTTCGACCTCGTGTCCGGCGCGTTTCAAAAATACAGCAGCAGATGCGCCCGCCGCACCACAACCGATTACGGCGACCCGCAAGCTGCGATGGTTCAATATTTTTTCCAAAAGATTGGGACAAAAGGTTGAGGATGACTTGGCACTCGATCTGGTGATCATCTAAGCCACTTGGGTCTATTCTCAACTTGTCGAGCCGGCAATCTCAACTTTTGTTAAGCCGTCGTAACGGGGTTTCCAAAATATGAGGTTCTTCGTACACTTGGGGATATTTTTTTGAAATTTTAGCGCGCGGAATCTCCAATAATTGAATTCCGAGAGGTTATTGAGGGATATTTTTTAGAATTTATTTATGAAACGTGGTAAAAATCGAGAATTTTGTCATGAAGAATATTACGTAACTCATTGAAAAGCAAAGATTAGCAAATTTACTTCAAAAATCTTCATTTTCTACTTGTGGTCAAAGTGTACGAAAGTGTATCTAGGTGCTGTCAAATTCGCCAGCTGTCGCTCGATGATACCGCAATTCCAACAATACAAGGGCTCGTTCCCGTACAAGACTGACTCGAAAAATCGGGTCAATGTTGTGCCGTCTTGGCGTCCGGTTCAGGGAGAGGCATTGAATTTGATGCCGTCTCTTTCAGAGGGAGTGAAGGTAATTAAAGTGCTCACGCAAGAGGCTTTTGAATACCGGGTGGAGCGCATCAAACAGCACGCGACCTCGCCGAAAGAAGAGTCGCAACTCAAGACAAAGTTGGTGCGTCTATTGCGTGAAGCAAACGTCAACGAGCAAGGCAAACTACTTATTCCTAAAGATCTAGCAGATTATGCCGGCATTTTACCTGACAGCGAAGTGATGCTCTCCGCTGGCGATAGCCACTTCGAGATATGGAATCGCGCGAAGTTTGAGGGAATCTTCGGTCTTTCTGCCGTTCCTGAAGCAGATGATCATCTCGCAATTTTCTAACATATAAAACATGTTGTTTCATTCAGCCATCTCTAACACTGATTCGATCCGCCACACGGCAGGGTTTGGATGGGGTGTGTGGATGTCTTTCATGAAAGATGTGTTCTCACCATTTTCACGAAACCAAGGGCTAGGGACAGCACGCGGTTTCGAAAACACGAACGCCGTTTCCGCTCCTGGCTGGTTGTCGGCACGGCGTTCGTTTCCTCTTTCATTAGCTGAGCAAATGAAGTCTCTCGGGACAGAGCTTCATTCGCTTATTGAACCGTTGCGCAGCGCTGCGCCTGGCTGGTTGTCAGCGCGCGCATCGGTTAATTTTTTCCAATGGAAACAAAACCACGAGCTCGGGACAGTAAGTGGTTATGGTAAATCGGGCGTCGAGTCCGCTGCTGGCTGGTTGTCGGCTTCGGCGTCCGAATCATTTTCACCTAAAGATTATCATCTTCCTGTGTTGCCGAATGAAGTCATTGAAATGATGGAAGCCGGACCAGGAAAATTCATCATCGACGGCACCTTGGGTGGCGGCGGTCATTCTGAACTTTTACTCAAAACGGGTGCTAAAGTTTTAGGAGTAGATCGTGATCCTGAAGCACTCGCGCATGCAGGGGAGAGATTATCTGCCTTCGGTTCCCAGTTTTCGACATTCCAAGCGAATTTTTCCGAGATTCCATCTTACGAAGGAATTGAAGCCGGCGAGTTGGCGGATGGTTTGTTGTTAGATTTGGGAGTCTCCTCACGTCAGCTCGATTCTGCTGAGCGTGGCTTTTCTTTCATGCGTGAAGGTCCGCTCGATATGCGTATGGGTCCGAACGCCACCATGACCGCTGCTCAGCTAGTTAATACCTGGCCTGAAGCGGAAATCACACGGATTCTGTTTAGCTATGGCGAGGAGCCGAGATCGCGCCGCATCGCCAACGCGATCGTTACTCAGCGTGAGAAGAAACCCTTCGAAACGACTTTAGAATTAGCCGCGTGTATTGAAAGTGCTGTGGGTCGAAATAGTAAAATTCATCCCGCGACTCGTTCGTTCCAAGCGATTCGAATGGCGATCAACGAAGAACTCGAATCGCTCGCATCCATTCTCGAATCCGCTGCAAAAGTATTAAAGCCCGGAGGTCGGTTACTCATTATTACGTTCCATAGTTTGGAAGACCGCATGGTGAAACGATTTCTCCGGCATCATTCGGAACCTTACATTGACGATCCTACCTGGCCGGCACCTCGGCCCAACCCCGATTATAAATTCCGGCTCATTTCAAAAAAAGCAATAGCCCCAAGTCAAACAGAGATCTCCTCTAACCCTCGAGCCCGCAGCGCAAAGCTTCGGGTTGCTCAGCTTTCTAGCCCTGTGATTCCAACAACTCATTTTTCAAAACCATGAATCGCCGCCGTCACGAAATCGAAAACCGTATTTCATCATTTGCGATCTTTTGCTTAATCCTCGCCCTAGCTATCGGCGCGGTCGGAGGCGTGTTGCGGGTTTACTACCGCAACTGCCAGATCAAAGCCATGAGAGATATCGATGTTGTTGAGCAACGCATCGAAAAACATCAGTTAGATATTCGCACGATCCAAATGCGTCAGGATCAGATCCTAAACCTATTTGCCATGCGCAAGACACTTGAGGATTTAGGTACCAATTTACGTCCAATTCCACCCGGAGTCTCCGAAAAAGTCCTTCCGTCCGAGCCTAACGCCGTCGCCTCTTCGAATACCAATCTGTGAATCGAGCTTTTCAAAATCGCTGCATTATCCTGTGTCTGGTTCTAGTAGCCCTACTCAGTGCACTGTCGGCGCGTCTGATTCAAATCCAACTCGTCGACCGCAAACGTTACGCGGAGTCTTCAGCCAAAGCTTACCATAGGATTGAACGGATTCCTGCGATCCGCGGAATGATTGTCGATCGCAACGAAGAAACCATAGCGAAGAGCATTCCGGTTTCCTCGATCTATGTGGATAAAAACCATTTACTCGATCCGAAGCTCGCCTCGTTCGGCTTGGCTTATGAGAAAGTTTCAAAAGAATCGGGTTGGGATGAATTGGGTCCTGAAGATAGGCTTAAGAGAATTCGCGTAGTGCGTGGTGACATTCTTTCAACTGTAGAGCCAGATATCATCATTCAGAAACACATGGCGTATGCGATCAGCTTGCTTGCAAGACCTATCGGAATGCGTAAGGACGAGCTCCGGGATAAAATCGAAGGAAGTAAGGCTAAGTGGTTTCCTATCGCAAAAGATATCCCTGACGATATCGCAGAGAGACTTCGTGAGATTGTGGACGAGAATCACATCGAGGGTTTTGTCTTCGAAAATTCGATCAAAAGATGGTACGCAAACCCCAAGATCGCAACTCATCTAACAGGATTTACTGGAGAGATCGAAGAACAGCTTGAGAATGGTCAGACATCCTACCGTATGGTCGGAAGGTTCGGAATCGAATCGGCAATGGAACAATATCTAGCGGGGCGTGACGGTCGCCGGGAGCATCTTAGGGATGCACGTGGATTGGTTGTTCCCGGGAATTCCGGTAGCCTCTTGCCACCAAGAGCAGGACTGAATGTCAAACTCACGATCGACATTGGGATGCAGGCGATCATCGAGGAAGAACTCGATGCGGGCCTGGCAAAATACAAATCCAAGCAAGGTGCGGTGATCGTGATGGATCCAAACAATGGCGAGATTCTGGCAATGGTGTCTCGGCCGCATTTCGATCTCAATCATAAGGAGAACCTCGCTGAAAATTCTTTCAACTACGCAATCCAAGCGAAGTATGAACCGGGCTCGACGATTAAGATTATTCCAACATCAGCGGCACTGCAGGAGTTGTTGGTTAGATCGAACACGGTGCTCCATTGTCCTAGTGTCATTCAGGAGCATAAATTCACGGTTGAGGATGGACATTCTAGTGGCATGTTGACCTTCGAACAAATTATACAGAAGTCTAACAATACTGGTTGTTGGAAGCTGGCAAAACAACTCGGTGTAAAGCGCTACTACGATTATGTTCATGCATATGGCTTTGGTACGCGAACTGGAATTCAGCTGAGTGGTGAAAATCCAGGAACTGCGACGGTTCCGAAACTTCCGGTTGATTTTTCACGTTCCTCATATGGTTATTTCATCGGAGTAACGCCGATTCAAATGGCTGCGGCATATTCAGTGATCGCTGGAGACGGTCGCCTCCTTCGTCCGAAAATTGTTAAGTCATTGATTGCTAACGACGGCACGATCATTGAGGAATTTGAGACAGAAAGCCGTGGCCAAGTCATCTCACCTGAGACAGCTAAAAAAATGCGCGCTGCTTTGCTTAAAGTCACGCAACTTGGCGGCACGGCCACTAAGGCTGCGGTTCCTGGTTACTTGGTCTGTGGTAAAACCGGTACAGCCATCAAACATGATCCAAAGCGTGGTGGTTATATCGACGGAGGCTACGTGGTTTCCTTCGCTGGATTCATGCCTGCGGATAAACCTGCGTTTGTTTGTTATGTCGTGATCGACGAACCGATGACCACTGAAGTTCCACGTTACGGCGGCCAGATCGCTGCCCCGATTTTTTCAAACATCGCCCAACGGCTTGCCACGTACATGAATCTTCAACCCACCGAGCCGATCCCTAAAGCCGTCGCGAATCGGTAGTGTCTATCAAAAGCAAAATGCTCCTTCGAAATCTCATTTCATCATTACAAAAAGTCACGATCACAGGATCCGTGGATATGGAAATCTCTGCCATCACGGCGGATTCACGCGTGGTTTCGAAAGGTAGTTTGTATGCCGCGATCCGTGGCACTTCGATCAACGGACATGATTTCATCAGCGATGCCATCAAAGCCGGAGCCTCGGTCATTCTGGCAGAAATCGCGCCTCCTGTGGATCTTTCTGCAAATATCAGTTGGCTGCATGTAGCAGATTCCAGAGATGCGCTCGCGCAAATTGCAGTTGGTTTTCATGGAAATCCTGCGGCCGAATTGAAGTTGGCGGGAGTGACCGGCACTAACGGTAAGACCACAATCGCGTTTCTTCTGCATCACATCATGAAGTCGGAATGGCATCGTGCGGGTTTGCTCGGCACGATTCATATTGATGATGGCGAAACGGTTACGGTTGCCAAACATACAACTCCAGGATCTATCGAGTTGAACGGAATTCTCAAAACGTTTCAGGACAACGCCTGCCGCGGTGCGGTGATGGAAGTTTCCTCACATGGGATTCATCAGAAGCGTGTCGCGCATCTTGCCTTCGATGCAGCGATCTTTACGAATCTCACTCAGGATCATTTGGATTATCACGGTACAATTGAAAAATACATGGACGCGAAAGCTTCATGGTTTCGAGATCTGGCTCGCAATCCAAATGGCAAAAAATCGACCGCAGTAATCAATATCGATGATGCACGTGGAAGTGATTTAGCAAAAGAGCTTGATGGCAAAATGCCGGTCATTCGATACGGTTTTTCCGTAAATTCTGATTTTAGAGCTAACAATTTGCAGCAAGGCCGTGATGGCATGACTTTTGAACTTACGGTTAAGGCAAGAACCTATCTCGTTCGCGCTCCGTTGATCGGACGATTCAACGCTTACAATCTCCTCGCTGCAATCGCCGGAGCAACAGCCTGCGGTATCAAGCCTCGCCAAGCGATTGCTGCTCTCGCTCTTTCACCACAAGTGCCGGGACGAATGGAAAATGTCGGAAATTCAGGTGGTGCCACGGTTTTTGTCGACTACGCACACACACCGGATGCTTTGGAAAATGCATGCCGTACTCTGAAAGAACTTGATCCACGTCGCTTGATCACCGTGTTTGGTTGTGGTGGTGATCGCGACACAGGCAAGCGTCCGCTGATGGCTGCTGCTGCGGCTCGTTTCAGCGATGTAATGGTCATCACTTCGGATAATCCGCGATCGGAAGATCCTGCGGAAATCATCCGTGAAATCGAAAAAGGACTGCCTAAAAAATGCCATTCGATCAGTGTGTTGGATCGCGCAGAAGCGATTGATGCTGCCATTCAGAATGCGCTTTCTGGTGATATTATACTGATCGCAGGTAAAGGCCATGAGACTTACCAGCAATTCGCCGATCACACGATTGACTTTGATGACCGGAAAAAAGCTGATTTCGCATTGAGAAAGCGCTCAGAAGCGATTGCTGAAATGCGTGCGAACCCAGCTCCTCGATTCTAACATTTATCTAAAAACCATGAAGCTCTCAGCTCAACACATTTCTGAAATCCTCGACGCAAAAGTCGTCGCGGGTTCTGGATCTACGGTTGCGAATGGGGTTTTTACTGACACAAGAAATCCCATCGTTGGTGGACTTTTCGTGGCGCTTCGCGGAGAAAATTTCAACGGAGATCAGTTTGCAGGGTCGGCTTTGAATGCTGGAGCATCCATTGCTTTGGTGCAGAAATGGGAAGGCGATGAATTGGGTAATGATCAAGCAGTGATCGAAGTTCAGGATACCTTGCTTGCCTTGCAGCGCCTCGCTTATGCATGGCGGAGTCAGTTGGATATTCCTATTGTTTGTATCACCGGATCGAATGGGAAAACCTCTACGAAAGATTTTACGACTTCGGTGCTTTCACAGAAATTTTCTGTTAATTCAACTAAAGGCAACCTGAATAATCACATCGGACTGCCGCTCAGTGTTCTGGCAACGACTCCAGATCACACGGCCGCTGTATTTGAAATCGGCATGAATCATTCTGGTGAGCTAGCACCGCTTTGTGAAATCGCTCGTCCGCAATACGGAATCATCACGAATATTGGGACGGCACATATTGAATTTCTCGGATCTCGCGAGGCGATTGCGGAGGAGAAATGCACGCTCGCTCGTTACCTTCCTGAGACTGGAATTTTATTCACGCCTGCGGGTTGTGATTTTAATGATTTTTTCCGGTCCAGAACAAGTGCCAAGCTCATCCACGTTGGTAATGGACGTGGATTCGTTCGCGCTGAGAATCCCAGACCGCAGTCAGACGGAACTTGGATTGATCTAGTCATCCAAGGTGAAGAGCCCTTCGAAGTATTCATTCCGGTTTTGGGTAAACACATGATCACCAACGCTTTACTCGCCGCAGCACTGGGTTGGAAGTTAGGACTTACTCCTGCGCAAATCGCCCAAGGTCTAACATCCGTAAATCTTACTTCTGGGCGTATGCGACGCATCCAATGCGATGGGATCACCATCCTAGACGACACTTACAATGCGAACCCAGAATCCATGGAGGCGGCATTGGATACCTTATGCGATATGAAAGTGGCAGAAGGTGGTCAACGCATCGCGGTTCTCGGCAGGATGGGAGAACTCGGAACATTCGCCACCGAAGCACATTTACGTATTGGTAAACTCGCGAAATCCAAAGGTCTCTGCCTGATTGCCGTGGGTGATGGCGCGGAAAAAATCGCCACTGGTGGCGAGTCCATGCATTTACCAGACAGCCACAGCGCAGCAGAGTGGTTGAAATCTAACACTAATTCCGGCGACATCGTTCTCTTTAAAGGAAGTCGCTCAGCCGCCATTGAAAAAGTTCTTCAAACCGCCTTTCCAACCGCATGTTAACCGCTATTTACGATTTTTGGCACGCCGCACTTCAAGCAGAGATCGCCTCTGGTAAAGAAGGCTGGGCGCATACCTTTTCATTCCTCAATCTGTTTGGATACGTTACGTTTCGTGCCGCCGCGGCCGGTCTGCTGGCGTTTACGATTTCGATCATTCTCGGCCCATGGATCATTCGTAAACTCATTTCACTGAAAGTGAATCAACCCATCCGCACCGCTGAAGAAGTTCACAAACTGGCGGAACTTCAAGGCGGCAAAATTGGCACCCCGACGATGGGAGGCGTGCTGATTCTCGCGAGTGTTTTGATCTCCACATTCGTGTGCGCGCGAGTTTTCAATCCTTTCGTTGCGGTCTGCGCATGCACCATGTGCGCATGTGGTTTGCTAGGTTTTGTCGACGACTACGCAAAGGTGAAAAAGAAAAACTCCGCTGGTGTGTCTAGCCGAACCAAGCTGTTCTGGCAGTTGGTCATCGCACTGATCGCTGCAAGCTTCATCTATTTTAAACCAGAGATTTCGGGTTTCGGTGCCACCGCCCAGCAGATTCAAGACGGTGTCGCTGGATTCCGTTTGCGTGACACTCCAATCGGGATCGGAGAGATCTGCTTTCCACTTTTCAAGACGCCATTGATTGACCTTGGCATTTTCGTCATTCCGTTCTTTGTGCTGATCATCATCGGCTGTTCCAATGCGGTGAATCTAACAGACGGACTCGATGGTCTTGCTACTGGCTGCACGATTTCTGTGGCGCTCAGTTATTCGATGCTCGCTTACCTCGCTGGACACTTTTTCATGGCGACCGAATATCTCGTGATCCCTCACAATCGTTATCTGGCTGAGCTCGCTGTTTTCCTTATGGCTTTGGCAGGTGCGGCTTTTGGTTTCCTTTGGTTCAACTGTCATCCCGCGAAAGTCTTCATGGGCGACACGGGATCGCTCGCCATCGGCGGGGCACTCGGCACTGCTGCGATTTGCACCAAGCAAGAACTACTTCTCGTCATCATCGGCGGAGTATTTGTGATGGAAGCGCTTTCCGTCATGCTACAAGTCGGATCCTTCAAACTCCGCAAAAAACGCATCTTTAAAATGGCACCGATTCATCATCACTTCGAGTTGCTCGGGTGGCATGAATCACAAGTTATTATCCGGTTTTGGATTCTCTCAATCATGCTTGCGCTGTTTGGAATCGCCTTACTGAAAATCGCCTGAAAATTCATGAACGAAAACTTCAACATCTCTGGAAAGCACATCGCCGTTTTTGGCGCTGGGCGTTCTGGCGTTGCTGCCGCCACTTTGGCGTTGCGAGAAGGAGCAAAGGTTACCATGTGGGATCAGGGTGATCTTGAGGTGTTTAAGAACGTGCCAGTTGGTATTGAAATTCACGCGAATCTTTCAATCCGTGATGCGGATCATTTCTCTGCGGACATGATCGTCCTTAGTCCAGGTATAGATACATATTCACCGCTGGTTCAGGCTTTCGCTGTTAAAGCTGATTTGATGGGGGAGACAGAATTCGCCTCGAGATTCTATTGCGGTGGAATCATTGGAATCACTGGAACCAACGGAAAAACCACCACCACGGAGTTAGTTTCTCGGATTCTGAAAGAGGCTCGAAAGGGTGGGACGCCATGTGGAAATTATGGCATGCCATTATCTGAAGTGGTTCTAGGCTCCGAAATTCCTGCAGCGGTTTCGTTAGAGCTCTCTTCGTTCCAACTTGAGACGATTCATACGCTTCATCCAGACGTTTCCATCTGGTTGAATTTCGCGCCTGATCACATGGATCGTTATCCAACGGTTGAGGCATATAAAAGCGCTAAGCTCCGTATTTTCGAAAACCAAACTGCAGATGATACTGTGGTTATACGTTACGGTGAGGAAATTGGTGAGGTCGTGCCCAAGGTCATCACTTTCTCCACGGAGTGTATGGATGCAGATTTCTACTCGAACGGGAAGACGATCATTCACGATGAAAAAGTGATTTTAGATATTGAAGCAGAAACAGCATTGCGCGGACTTCACAATGCCGAGAATGCGATGGCAGCAATCGCAGCGTGCATGGCTTATGGAATAGATGGAAATACGATTCGCCACGCGCTCGAAGGCTACGCACCACCGCCGCATCGTTGTGAATTAGTGCGCACTCTAGATGGTGTTGAGTATCTCAATGATTCCAAAGCAACAAACTTACATGCGTTGCAATGTGGGATACGTTCGCAAAGTCGTCCGGTAGTTCTGATTGCTGGCGGGAAAGACAAAGGCTTGGATTATACATCGGTGCTTCCTTTCTTGGAAAAACAAGTTATAGAAGTCATCACCTTCGGCGAGATCGCACATCCTTTGGCGAATCTTTTCAAAACGGTTGTCACTTGTTCCACGGTTTCAACTCTTGACCAAGCAGTTCACCACGCTCGTTCCGTCGCTCCGCGCGGCTCTACGATTTTACTTTCTCCAGGGACTTCATCCTTTGATCAATTCAAAGGATATGAACACCGCGGAAATGTTTTCAGAGATATCGTCCAACAACTTCAGTAATAATTATTCTAACAAAGCCTATGAAACTCGACCAAATTCCAACTCGTCGTAAACCGGTGCAAAAGACGGTTTATGCTCGTCTTTTCAACAGACCAAAATTCCGCAAGCAGCGCGCATCTGCAGCGACCGCATCACCTGAAGATTTCGACGATTCGGGTAGCAATATCTCGCGCTCGCTTTCGATTATTTTTGCGATCCATATTGTAGCGATCGGAATGATTTTCATCCATAAGCAGTATCTTTCCGTAAGAACCACCGCGCCTGCAGTTTCGAATGAGAAGAAGGCCGATGATTCCGTTGCTGCCGCCGTATCACCTGAGCGTGCGGATCAACTTTCAGAGCTGAGCACAGGAGTTAAGCCCTATATGGTGAAAAAAGGCGATAATTTCACGATCATTGCGACCAAGTTTTCGGTCGACGAAGCCGAGCTTCGCAAGCTGAATCGTGGAACTGAAGTCCGTGCGGGTGCTGTGGTCCGTATTCCACAAGCGAAACGTATTGTTGCAACTGAGCCACCAGAAGTTGAGGCGATTCGTAATCAAACTATTCCAAATGAATCCGAGAGTGGTTTAGTTGAAATTTTGCCCAATGCAAACGGCACGCAGAACACCGCAAGTCTACCTAACGCCATACCAAAAGCTGTGCCAGCTGGAGCAGTAGGTAATACCCACACGGTCAAACCTGGTGAGAGCGTGTGGAGAATTTCGAAACAATACAACTTGACCGAAAAAGAGCTGATGAGTTTGAACGGGATCACCGATCCAGGTAAACTCAAGGCGGGTCAGGTGCTCAAAATTCAATAATCCTGTTCTTTAACCGTCTCTAGAAATTTTTATTCGTGCTCAAACACAGTTCCACCATCCTCATCATCGCAGTTGCCGCCCTTTGTGGGTTAGGCTTGGTGATGTTGGCGAGTACGGGCTTCTGGGTGCGCGGCTTGGAGAATCCTTATCATTTCGTTACTCGACAAGCCATGATGGTGGGGGTCGGTATCGTTGCAGCGGTTTTCATGGCAAGAATGCCTCTGGATTGGATTCGCAGTCTCACTCCTGCTACCTATTTATTGAGTTGCATCGCATTAGCCCTTTGCTTTGTCCCTGGAATCAACGTCGAACTTTACGGATCAAAACGCTGGATCGAACTTCCCGGCATCGGTCAGTTCCAGCCTTCCGAGGGAGCTAAAATCGTCGTCGTCGTCGCATTGGCATTGTGGTTCTCACGCTGGCAAACCGAAGTGAAAACGTTCTGGCGAGGATTTGTTCTTCCTGGTTTGATCGCAGTGGTGCCTATCGGCTTGATTGCTGCTGAAACGGATGTGGGAACTGCTCTTTCACTCGGGGTGACGGTAGGTGCGATCATGTTCTGTATCGGCACGCGTATCATTTACATGGTTCCCACTGCTCTCTCGGCCATCGCATTTGCAGGTTGGTTTCTCTACAACAACGCGAACCGTTGGGGGCGGATCGAAGCATGGCTTGATTTAGAAAATCCTATCCACCAACTCGATCGCGGCATGCAACAATGGCGCGCGTTACTTGCCTTGGGTAACGGCGGCCCATGGGGAGTCGGGCTTGGCAACGGTGTCGAAAAGTTCGGAACCCTTACATTTGCTCATATCGATTTCATTTTCCCGGTGATCGGGGAAGAGCTCGGCCTGATCGCAACATTGGGAGTCGTGCTCTGCTACGTGCTCATTGCCATCGGTGGCATCGGAATCGCGCTTCAAGTGAAACAAGTTTTCGAGCGCTGCATCGCTTTGGGCTTAACTTGCGTCATTGTCGTTCCGGCGATGGTTAACATCGGTGTGACAACCGCTGTGCTGCCAAACGATGGATTGCCCCTTCCATTTGTCAGTTATGGCGGAACAAGTTTGATTTTCAGTCTCGCGGCCGTGGGCCTGCTCGTAGGAATTCATCGCCGTATGCAACTGGTGCCATCGCAGGCTTATCCAATTGGTAGCAAGGTGAAATTCGCCGTTCGTCTGTAATCGATGAGGGCTTAGTTACTACGTATCTAGTAATTGAGAAGCGAATGATGATGTGCGATTTCAAGTGAGCTCAGCTGAGTGATTTGGCGTTTAGTGGGTTCGATCGGGCTCATGGGAGGTTTTTTATGTATGAAAAGAGGCAATAAATCCCTCTAATGAATGTCCATAATGCCTGTAATCCCAAGTAGTTTAAGGGATTTGAGGGGGTTGAAAAAAACTTCAAAAAAAGCAAGAAAACGTATTGACGGTGGGTGGGGTGGGCGTGTAGCTTTCGCCCGCCGTCGCGAAATGCTT
>JANOKJ010000030.1:0-11049 GCA_031419275.1 Akkermansiaceae bacterium
TTATTGAATGTCGTCACCGCGAGGATCATGGTCTCGGTCGGCTCGGCAATGTCATCGTCGAACGCATAAATGACCACTGGCGCACTTGCAGCACCCGCAGGAATGAGCACCTCTCCCGTCAACCACGCGAAGTCGGTGCCATGTTGCGCGACTCCGCGCAATCCGTAGTAAACGGTCAATGCTGCCGCAGTGCTGCCCGTCCGCGTCAGCATGAACACGCCGGTATCCGCACCGCCTTCAGTGGCAATCGGATCCAGTGCCGAAACCGTGACCACTGGCGCATCATCATCGGAGATGGTCACCGTCGCGTTGGTCGCACCAGTATCCAGCAAATACGCAGCATTCGTGCTAATGGTGGCAATCACCGTTTCAGGAATTTCGATCACCGTGTCATTGATCGGCACCACACTCACATCCACAAAGCTCTGACCCGCAGGAATGGTCACCGTGGTCGAGAGAGTGTTATAGTCACTGCTGTTGGTCGCCGTTCCAGACCATGCAACCGTTAATGCCAGCGACGCAGTCGTCGCCCCAGTGCGCGTGAATCGGAACGTCCCGTTATCGCCGCCCGGCGCTTCCATCGCATACCTGTCAGGCGCGGTCACGCTGACTTGCGGCAAAGTGGTGTCGTCGTCCGCGATGGTCATTACCACCGAGTTGTTGCCCGAGGCATAATAACTGCCTGCCGAGCCCGAGCCCGCTATGCACATCGATATTGTCTCAGGTCCTTCCGCCGTCGTGTCGTTGGCCGGTGTCACAGTCACATCCAACTGCGTTGCGCCCGCTGGAATCGTAAAGGTTCGGTAAGATCCCGAAGTCGTAGGGGAAGGGCTCATGGAGTAATCCGTGGTCATGGTTGCCGTTCCGCCCGGTGGGTTGACATACACGGTCAGCGCCGCCGCTGTGCTACCAGTCCGCGTGAACTGGAAGGTCCCGTTCGTCCCGCCTTCCGCGGTATCCACTAATTTAGCCAACGTCACCAGTGTCCCGGTCGTCGCACTCCAGTTGGCGGTGGTCGATCCGGCCGCAGCTGAGAGCGGGTTGGTGAAGGTGTAACCCGCCAACGTCGCGGTCAGCGACGGCGTCCCGGTTTGGTATGATAATGTATAGGTGCCGTCCGCATTGGTGTAACAACCTTTCCCTCCGCCACTGACATAGACTCCCTGCAACCCTACGCCGCCCGCTGTTACTGTCCCTGAAATGGTTTGTCTGCCGTGGCTGCCTACATTGATCACTGTCGAGCGCCGCACCGAACCGCCTTTCATATCCGAGACGGTCAACATCGCGGTGATCTGTGAGGTCGTGTTGAAGGTTCGCGTGTAGGTCGAGGTGTTATCCCCGGTCACGCCGTCATCGAACTCCCAGAAATACGCGAGGGTATCCCCGTTTGCGTCGCTCGCTGTCGCAGTGAATGTCACACTGGCTCCCGCCGTAATGGTGGTCGCACTCGCCGTGAAACTGGCCGTCGGCGCCACATTCCCCGGGAAAGGCCCTTTGTTAACCATCACATCAATGGATTCCGGTATCGTGTTGTTCTTGCTGAGCGTGGTGAAATGAAGGTCCGCCTCCGGATCCGAATAGGTGCGGCCCACCGGAATCCCTGCGTCGTTTTTGCCAGACAAGGTCCCTTGCGTTGTGTCGAGTAGATAACCGCAGTTGGTGCCGGAAAATGAACCACTGTAAATCAACACGGCGGCATCCGTCAGGTGGTTGCCCAACGCCGGGTGATATTCCAAGTTATAGGTGCGCCCCGCGTCCTTGGCAATATTGAGCGCATAACGTTTGCCTTCTTCCAGCTGGTTCTGATCATACGCGTAGACTCGATACGAACCGTTGATCACCTGCGTGTGCACATAGCTACTCGGCAACCAGCCCAGGGCCTGTTTGCTCACGGTGTTGTAGTGCGCCGCAAACCCGCCGCCATTGCCCATGTTGTCGAAGATGTTTCCATATTCTTCGTTCGAACCGAATCCGTAAGGGGTGCCATCTCCAGGTGGGGTCGCAGAGGGAGAGGTATTCCAGTAGTTGGCGTGATTGCGCCCGAGTGAGTGACCCACTTCGTGGTTGATCACGTCCATCCCGTTCCAAGTGAGCCAGACCGTATTGCCGCCTCCCCAGGAAATCCCTTCCAACAACGGCCCTTGATTCACCCGCACCAAAATACAGTCGAAGTTCGCGGAGTCATATCCCGCAGCCTTCGCTACCGCACGCGAGTCGGTGTGAATCTGACTGAATGCGGTCTGGCTGTTGCCGCCACCGTTTTGATCGTGGTAATCGTAATACCAACGAAGGTTACGCGGCAGCACCAGGGTCGGCGTCACCGACGTGGTTTGGGTTAACTTCCCATAAGAACTCTCCAAATAAAACCGCGCGTTGTCGCGCATGTCCGAATACGCCAGCTCCTCGGAGATCGGCTGCTGCATCTGATCCGGATAGGTCACCCGGATATACAGACAGCGCAAATTGCCAATCGCCTTCGAGGCGGTGCCGGGATAGTTGTCGATGAAGAAGCCACCGCCGCCCGTGCCCGCGCCTTGGATGTAGTTTCTGAAATTCTCCTCCAAAAACTGAATGTGGAAACTGCTGCACAAGGTAATGATCCGTTCAGCGATTTCCACCGTCGGCGTCGCGTCCGAAACTGCCTCGCCCTCCGAGACCGAGTCGCTCGTATTTCCTGAGATCGGGCAGGTTTTCTCCACCTTGGCACCCTTGCGAATCCGCTCTCCATTCTCTAGCCGACGAACTGCATTCTCCGCGACGGCCAGCTCGCCGTCCAGCGCCACACCGCGCAATGGAATTCCTTTGCGCGAGGTTGCGGAAGCAAGCCCCCCATAGACATAAGGCGTATAAAACATGTCTCCCACCTGAAACGAGCGAAACACCAGCGGTTGCTTGGGCGGAGTGATCCCCGGCGCAACCTTACCCCATATGACATCCAAGTCACCCTTGGCCGATACGGGTTGCTCCAGTAACTTGGTGATCGACTCTGGCAAATCTTGGCGTACCACCCGCGGCACAGCCATTTCCAACGCCCGCTGTGGATCGCTCTTGATCATCTTGAGAAACTCCGGACGCCGTGCAGTGGCCATCGCTATACCCTCCTTTTCCATCTCCGCCCGCTGTTCCGGTGTCGCCGCCAAATAACGCTCTGCCCACGAGCTAAACTCAGTGATCCGCGCTACGTCGATATCAGGAGCTGGCGGAAACATCCGCGCGATCTTGGCTTCGATGGCCGCGATTTGTTCGGGCGTATACTGAGTTATATCTGGCTCGGCCATCGGTGCCTTGACAGAATCCAAATCCAGTTGAGAACTGGTTTTGTCTGATTTATCAGTGATTTGGTTGGCAGAGGGCCTGTTGAGTTCTGGTTTGCTAGTATCAGCATTGACTGCAGAATCACCTTTTTCAGAAGTTCGAGCGATTAGCCAGAAGGCTAATGCTGCAATTACGAGGGTACATAAAATCCAGCGCGGATTCAATTTCATGTGGTTTTTTTGGGTGTATTTGAACCAAAAATTCTCAAATTTTATCCAGAATTTTTAGATCAAAAAATGGGCTTTTTGATTAAAAATATGTTCTCTTTAATTTTAGGGAAATCGAGAATAATTATCAATTTTCGTTAAAATAATGAAAATTGGTTTTATTAATCAGTATTTTCAGTTTTCCATCTGTGGATAGCTAGGCATGATGCCCTTCACATGACATCGGATTTCTTGGTGGTTGGAGCAGGTATCGCAGGCTTGTCGTTTGCTTTGCGGGCGGCAAAGCATGGGAAAGTAACGGTTTTGACGAAGGGGAAGGCGGAGGAGTCAAATACGGCGTGGGCACAAGGCGGGATTGCATCGGTTTTACCGGAGGGGCTCTGTGATGGGGGAGATACGGTGGAAAAGCATGTGGCGGATACGTTGGATGCTGGGGCTGGGTTGTGTGATGAGGCGGTGGTGCGGCGGATCATCGGAGAAGGGGCGGAGACCATTGATGATTTATTGAGTTACGGGGTAGAGTTTGATCAGCAGGATGATAAGTATGCGTTGGGTAAAGAGGGAGGTCACAGTCATCGGCGGATTTTACACGCGCGGGATACGACGGGCCGGGAGATCGCTAGGGCGATGCTTAAAGCGGCGCGGAATGAGCCAAATATCACGCTTTTAGAAAATCACTTCGTCATCGATCTGATCACTTCGGTGCGTTTGGATATTGTTTCCAGCGACAGGGTTTTGGGGACGTATGTATTGAATCGAGAGAATGGAGAGGTGACGGTGTTTCGCTCGGATCGGGTGGTGTTAGCGGCCGGAGGCTGCGGAAAAGTTTATCTTTATACGACTAATCCCGACTCAGCGACGGGTGACGGGGTGGCGCTTGCGTGGCGCGCGGGAGCGACGATGTCTAACATGGAGTTCATTCAGTTTCACCCGACGTGTTTTTACAACCCAGCCGCAACGGGTCCTGAGGCTAGATCGTTCTTGGTGAGTGAGGCGGTACGCGGTGAAGGTGGAATTCTGCGCAATGCGAAGGGTGAGGATTTTACGAAAAAAATTGATCCGCGGGGTTCATTAGCGCCGCGTGATATTGTGGCGCGAGCGATTGACCAAGAGATCAAAAAGACCGGTGCGGCGTGTGTGTATCTGGATGTGACGCATAAGCCGAAAGGTTTCATGAAGGAGCATTTTCCGTATATCTATGATACGTTGATGAAGTTCGGTGTGGATTGTGAAAAGGCGCCGATTCCCGTGGTTCCTGCGGCGCACTACATGTGCGGCGGAGTGAAAACGGATGTGACAGGAAAGACATCGGTGCGCGGGTTGTTTGCGATTGGAGAGGTGGGTTGCACGGGGCTGCATGGAGCGAACCGTCTGGCATCGAATTCTTTGTTAGAAGGAAATGTGGTGGGGCGTTTGGCGTTGGATGAAATGATGAGGCTTTATCCGCCGAACAAGCAGGTGATGGATACTCCACCGATTCCCGAATGGCATCATGGTGATGTGGCGGAGCCGGATGAGTTGGTGGTGATTTATCACAACTGGGATGAAATCCGACGCCTGATGTGGGATTACGTTTCCATTGTTAGAACGGATAACCGACTTCGTCGTGCGGCGGCCCGTTTGAGAAATCTGAAGAAAGAAGTTCGCGAGTTTTATTGGGGACATCGGGTGAATGCGGATATTCTCGAATTGAGAAATCTGGTCGCAGTGGCGGGGCTGATTGTGGAGTGCGCTCTGCGGCGTAGAGAATCACGCGGGCTGCATTTCACCATGGATTATCCGGAGATGGATGAGAGGTTTTTGAAGCCGACGACGCTGAGGAAGTTTTAACTTCCGGTTATCGCGCTGAGTAAGCCAAGGGCTGCGGTTAGGGATTTTAGCGAAGCGGTTTCGTTGGCGGTGTGGTAGCCGGTAGTGGGGATTTGAAGAGTGGTTCCGCTGATTTGTCCATCGCTGGCCGTGATCAATCTCCCGAGTTCGGTTCTACCTAGGGAAGAGGGTTTTTCGCGACCGAGATTTCGTTTTTGAATCCACTCATCTTTAAAAGAGTATGAGATTCCTAAGCTATCGCAGCGGTTGGCTATTTCTTTGGTGAAGTCCGGATCAAATACCGAGGTCGCGTCTCGATTCCGCAGAGTAAGATTTTGTTCTTCAGCTTCTTCTTGTGTTGGGTATGGGCTGGTATCAAGGACTAACAGCCGTTTCGTGCAGATGCCCTCGCGTTGAATCCATGCGAGGATGTAACGCCAGCTTTTGCCAGCTTCTTCTTGAGCTGTGAAAAATGCGGTGCCTTGATAACCGAGACGATATAGATAGATCATAAGCGCAACGCTTACGACGTTATCTAACTGAGCGGATACGCGACCGTTTTCCACTTTTAGTCTATCAAGGAAGGAAACGGGAGTGCCAGGTTCGAGGTAATCTAAGCCATCGACTTCGAAGATGAGGTTGGATCGTTTCGGGCAAAGGTAGCCAGATGAAATCGTGCCTTGGCCGATGTATGTTCCGGTGTAGGGGAGGTGAGCTTGGATTCTCTGCCCAGTGAAACGATCGGCGATCGTAGCGACCATTTGTTCTGAGACCGAATCACCTGTGAGTTCGCCGCGATTGCTGGCGACAAAGGCGGCGTATTGAAATTCGTTGGGTCCGGTACATACAAGTCCGTTGCGATCCACGTGTGCGGAAAGATAGGAACTATCCGGGCGATTGCCGCGTGCAACTAAGAGTCCACTGTGGCGTTCTACGGAAATATCCATTTCCTCGAGTTCTCTGCGAATCACTCGAAAAAATGAATCCTCTGCGCCTACTACGGAGGGCTCACGAATGAGATGGCGGAGTGTGGTGAGTAATCCTGAAAGATCCGCAGTGGAGGATGATCGCATAGATAGTTTCGTTTAGTTCTGATCGATGAGCTGTTTTGGTTATGGCTTTTTTGCTGAAGAAACACTCCAGGTGGTCTCGTTTGATTTAAAAAGCTCAAGGCTGATGGATTTGATTTCTAGATCAAGATACTCACTACTTTTGCCGGTTGCGATCCAAGTGTTGGGTTCGCCTTCACTTTTTTTGAAGCTTAACTTCGACGCAGCGGAAATGGCATCAGGGGTGACTGGAAATACGTCGTAGGTGGATGGATCAATTTTGGATTTTTTAGGTAAAGTAAGAGTCAGGACCACCTGTTTTTCGTCTGCAACGAATTGAAGTGTAGCTCCTTCAAGAGGTTTCGGAATGATTTTGAATGCAGTTTGAATGTTAGAGGCATCGCCAGTTGAACTGAGAGTTAGCTCAGCTTCGCCGGGTACGCAGCTGGATTTGTTGCAGGTTAGCCATGATAGGGTGGCTTTAATTTCAGGTAGGGGACCATTTGCATCTTTTGGAGGATGAATGGTGATGGGAAAAATGATTTCCCCCTCGTAGCCGATGCTAGGGAGATCACCTGTTAGGAATTGTTTTGGAGCTGGATACTGCATTTCGCCGAGCGTCCAACCCTTTGGTAGTATCGCTTCGATTTTCATGGGAATTCCGCCTTCGCCAGGATTTTTCCAATAGGTGTGCCATCCGTCAGAAACTTTCATGTGGATGATGGTTTGGATGGGCTCGCCGTTGGTTGCACTTTTGGTTGCTGTCAGCCAAGTTGCAGTCGCATGTTGTTGCGCTAAAGCAGAGGTAGCCATGAGGATTGATATCAATGCGGCAGTTTTCATATGCATAAACATGAGGATGGATGTGTATTTGGCAAGAGCTGGTTAATGACGGTAGCAGCTTTGTTTCAGATGATAAATTATTCTTGATAGGATAAAACGAATTTTTGAGTATCCGATACATAATGAAATTCAGACATATCGTAGCAGTATTCGGATTATCAATGGCAGTCCTTCACGCAGAGGTGAAAATGACCTCGGGCGTTGGAACGCTAAATTTCAGTGGTGGGGAAGGACCAGGAAAGGGCAAACACGTGGTTCTTTTGGCGGGGGATGAGGAATACCGCTCTGAAGAGGTCATGCCAGTTTTTGCGAAACTCCTTGCGGAAAAACATGGTTTTGAGACGACGGTTTTGTTTTCAGCAGATGAAGACGGCACGATCAATCCGGCAGCAACCAAGAGTTTGATGGGTGCAGAGGCGTTGGATAAAGCCGATGCTTTGGTGATGTTGTTGCGTTTCCGTGACTGGAATGATGAAACAATGGCTAAGTTTAAAGCCGCGGTTGATCGTGGAGTTCCGGTGATCGCTCTTCGCACCAGTACTCACGCTTTCAATATCAAGAATAACCCCAAGTGGGCGGAATGGTCATGGAATCATGCTAGTGGCGGTTTCGGACGCAAAGTTCTTGGTGAGACTTGGATTAGTCACTGGGGCGTTCATAAAAAAGAAGCGACCAAAACCGTGATCGAACCAGGGAGCGAAAAAAGTCCGCTGCTCAAAGGTGTAAGTGAGCTTTTTGGTGATACGGATGTTTATGAGGCAGCGCCTCCAGCGGATGCAACGATTCTTCTGCGTGGAATCGTTCTCAAAGGAATGAATCCAACGGATGAGCCTGCAGATTATGAGAAAAAAACCAAGGGCGGAGTAGCTCAAAAGGTCAATGAACCAACGATGCCGGTGGTTTGGACGCGTGAAGTGAAAAATGAAACCGGAACCACCAACAAAATTTTAACCACCACGATGGGCGCCGCGACAGAGATCGTTGACGAGGATTTACGCCGACTCATCGTTAATGGAGTCTACTGGGGTTTAGGCTTGGAAGTGCCTGAAAAGGCGGAAGTTTCTATTTCGGCCGACTTCAAACCTTCAAATTATGGGTTCAAAGGATTCAAGCCAAACATGAAAGCCGCAGATTTTGTGAAGTAATCGGTATCAAATATGCTTTGTAAAAGGTGGGAAAATCATCCCACCTTTTTTTACGCCAAAATTTTCCGACGGGATGTTGGCTCTTTTCTCTAAAATTTAATCGCACATATGCAACAAGAGCTAGAATTGGATACGCATCAAAAAGCCCTAAAAATCAATTTAGATCCGAGGTGGTATGGAACGTTTGCAGAGATCGGAGCCGGTCAGGAAGTTGTTCGGTGGTTTTTCCGGGTTGGCGGAGCTGCCGGAACCGTCGCGAAAAGTATGTCGGCTTATGACATGACGGTGAGCGATGCGATTTATGGTAGTGGGGATCGCTATGTATCTGAGTCGAGGTGCCAATCGATGTTGGATCGTGAGTATGGTCTCAATGTCGAGAGGCTGAGTTCACAGCGTGGAGATAGCACGGCGTTTTTTGCTTTTGCTGACACGGTGGTTGCTCGCTCCTATCAAGGCGGAAACGAATGTCATGGGTGGATGGGTCTGAAATTTCAATCCCGCCCGCACGATGAGCCTAGTCAGATCATGATCCATGTTCGGATGCTCGATGCCGAAGCCTCTTTGCAACAGGAGGCTCTCGGGATAGTAGGGGTGAACCTCCTTTATGGTGGATTCTTTTTACATCATGAGCCTGAGCTATTGGTTGAAAGTCTTCTTGATAAGCTGACCACCGGTCGTGTTGAGATCGATATGATTGAGTTCCGTGGGATTGAATTCCGTGCGGTAGACAACCGATTGATTGCTTTGAAACTCGTGCAGCTCGGTTTGAGTGGAGCCGCGATGTTCAGTGCCAAAGGCGAAGTGCTTCAGCCTTCCGAAGCGCTCTATAAAAAAACCGTTTTAGTTGAACGGGGAAGTTTCCGTCCGCCAACGCATGTGAATTTTGATATGTTAGAATGTGCGTTGCAGAAGATCAAAGAAGATCCCTCGATGGCGGATAAAGAGGTCTTACCGATTTTCGAGCTTACGATGCGCAACCTGCTGGCTGGCGGAAAAGATGTCGATCGCCGGGATTTCCTCGCAAGAGCCGATCTGTTAGCTGCCTGTGGAATGACGGTTTTGATATCCGACTACTTCGAATATTACCGCCTTGCCGCCTACCTTTCTTGGAGGACAAAGGAGCGGATCGGAATCGTGATGGGAGTGCCCTCTCTGATCGAGTTGTTCGATGAGAAATATTACACATCACTTCCGGGAGGGATTTTAGAAAGTTTCGGACGTTTGTTTAAACATAACCTGAAGCTTTATATCTATCCGTTACTCGAACCATCCACAGGAGAGATTATCACGAAGGATACGATGAAAGTCGCACCTGAGTTAAGCAAGCTTTACGGCTATCTAGCAGATCGCGGCAGCTTCATTGATCTGGATAATCACAACCCCGAAGTGTTGAGTATTTTATCCAGAAATGTTCTGACTAAGATCAGTAAAGGTGATCACATCTGGGAGACCATGGTGCCACAGCAGGTTGTGGAGCTGATCAAGAAACGCTGTTTCTTCGGTTATTGCCAATAGCTTTTCAAACTCTCCACCTAGATGTTAGATCGGAATAAGCGTCGATTCTACGATCTCTGAAAAACGGCCAGATTCGGCGGAAATTTTCCACCTGTTGGAAATCGACGTCGTGGTAAACGATCTCTTCATTTTCTACAGATGCTTTTGCGACGATTTCACCGTAAGGGTTTGCGACAAACGATTGTCCCCAGAACTCTGTGCCATCATGCGTTCCTGCACGATTGATCGCCGCCACATAACAACCATTCGCAACCGCGTGTCCGCGTTGCACTGTTTCCCATGCACAATGCTGGGCTTTTCCAAGTGCTGCTTTTTCCTCAGGAAGCCAGCCGATCGCTGTTGGGTAAATCAATAATTCCGCTCCACCCAAAGCCATCAGCCTCGCCGCTTCGGGGAACCATTGATCCCAACAAATCAATACACCGATTTTTCCAAATGCAGTGTCCCATACCGGCCACCCGCTATCGCCGGGAGTAAAATAGAATTTTTCCTCAAATCCCGGATCTTGGGGAATATGGGATTTGCGATAAATCCCAAGCTGGGTTCCATCCGTGTCATGGACCACGGCGGTGTTGTGATACATGCCGGGGCCGCGATGTTCGAATAACGATGAAATCAAAACGATTCCGAGCTCTTTGCTTAGCGCGCCCAGACGATCCGTCACCGAGCTGGGAATTGCATCCGCTAGTTCAAATCGCTCAGTGTCCTGACTGGTGCAAAAATAGGGAGTGAGAAAGAGCTCCTGGGTTGCGATGATCTGTGCACCGTTTTTAGCGGCATCACGGATCAACTGCTCGTGATGATCCATGGCAGTGGCTTTGTCGGTAAATGTCTTTGACTGAAGAAGTGCGATTTTTGGCATAACGCGTCTGGTTGCTTCAAATCATTGCTACTACGGCAAAAAGATCAAGGTTCTCGTTGTGGTATCAAATTGAACCTTATTCTGTAAAGAAATGGGAGGTTTAACTACTATATGTATAGTAATAGATTGGATGGTGACTAGATTGTAACAAGATTAACCTTTGATGAATGATTTTAATGAAATTCAAGGGCAATAAATCCCTTTAATGAATGTCCATAATGCCTGTAATCCCAAGTAGTTTAAGGGATTTGAGGGGGTTGAAAAAAACTTCAAAAAAAGCAAGAAAACGTATTGACGGTGGGTGGGGTGGGCGTGTAGCTTTCGCCCGCCGTCGCGAAATGCTT
>JANOKJ010000031.1:0-19277 GCA_031419275.1 Akkermansiaceae bacterium
GGCGAAGGCCATCCAGATAAAGTCGCGGACACCATTTCCGATGCCATCCTCGATGCCTGCTTGGCAATCGATCCGACCAGCCGCGTTGCTTGCGAAACCTTTGTGAAGAGCAACATCGTTGTAGTCGGTGGTGAAATCACCATCCCGAAACTTCAAGATAAGAAGAAAGGCACAACCAAGCCGATCGATGAAGTGATCAATGTCGGCAAAGTGATTCGCGATGCCGTGCGTGGAATCGGCTACACCAATACCGACGATGTGTTTCATGCTGATACACTTTTCATCAACAACTACCTCACTATCCAGAGTCCAGACATCGCGCAAGGCGTTGATGCTACTGCAGCGGAAGGTAAGAAAACCAAGAAGCAAGGAGCTGGGGACCAAGGTATCATGTTTGGTTTCGCTTGTGACGAAACTCCTGAGCTCATGCCAGCTCCTATCATGTTCGCACACCGCCTCGGTCGTGAACTAACAAGAATTCGCAAAGCAGGTAAACTTGCTCCATGGCTTCGTCCAGATGCGAAGACTCAGGTTTCTGTTGAATACGTGAATAACAAACCGACACGCATCGTTAACGTCGTGATCTCCACTCAGCACACTGCTGATGTGACTCACAAAGAGATCGAAAAATTCTGCATCGAGCAGGTGATCAAAAAAGTTCTGCCGAAAGAAATGCTCACTTCGAAAACCGAATTTCTGATCAACCCAACTGGCAAGTTCGTCATCGGTGGTCCTCAGGGCGATAGCGGTTTGACCGGACGTAAAATCATCGTTGATACTTACGGTGGCATGGGCCGCCACGGTGGTGGTGCTTTCTCTGGAAAAGACGCATCGAAAGTCGATCGCTCCGCAGCCTACATGGGCCGTTGGGTTGCGAAGAACGTTGTTGCAGCAGGGCTTGCCAGCAAATGCGAGGTGCAGTTCGCCTACGCGATCGGTCACCCAGAGCCTTGCAGTGTCCATATCGACACTTTCGGCACAGGAACCGTTTCCGATGCAAAAATCCTCGGAGCTGTTCTCAAAGTTTTCTCCTTCAATCCGGCAGACATCGTCAAGCAACTCAACCTGCTTCGTCCGATCTTCTCGAAGACCACCAACTACGGTCACTTCGGAAAAGATGATTCAGACATCACTTGGGAGAAGACGGATAAAGTTTCCGCGCTTAAGAAAGCGATTAAATAAAAATATCTAACAGAATAAAGAATTATGAGTTTCACAGATTATAAAGTAAGAGACATCGGTTTGGCCGATTTCGGACGTAAAGAAATCGACATTGCTGAGCACGAAATGCCGGGCTTGATGGCGACACGTGAGAAGTATGGCAAGACCAAGCCGCTTCAAGGTGTTCGTATCATGGGCTCGCTGCACATGACTATTCAGACCGCGGTGCTGATCGAAACCTTGGCGGATCTCGGTGCCGATGTGCGCTGGGTTTCCTGCAATATTTTCTCCACACAGGACCACGCTGCGGCAGCGATTGCGGCTCGTCAGATCCCGGTCTTCGCTTGGAAAGGCGAGACCTTGGAAGAATATTGGTGGTGCACGTGGCAGGCGCTCGTCAACAAAGACGGCCTTGGCCCACAACTCATCGTCGATGACGGTGGTGACGCTACTTTGCTGATTCACAAAGGCTACGAAATGGAAAACGGATCCAACTGGATCGACAGCCCAGGCGAGAGCGAAGAGGAGCAGGTCATCAAAGACCTCTTGAAAGTCATCAAAGTCAAACAACCCGGCATTTTCCAAACGATCGTAAAAGATTGGAAAGGCGTTTCCGAAGAAACCACGACCGGTGTGCATCGTCTCTATCAGATGGCGAAAGCAGGCAAACTTCTTGTTCCTGCGATCAACGTGAACGATTCCGTGACTAAGTCGAAATTCGACAACCTCTACGGCTGCCGCGAGTCGCTGTTAGACGGTATCAAACGCGCGACCGATGTGATGATCTCCGGCAAAGTCGGTGTGGTCTGCGGTTATGGCGATGTAGGCAAAGGCTGCGCGCAAGCGCTTCGTGGATCTGGCGCGCAAGTGGTTGTGACCGAGGTCGATCCGATCTGCGCTCTCCAAGCTGCGATGGAAGGTTTCCGCGTTCTTCCGATTGAAGATACCCTTGGTTGGGGAGATATCTATGTCACCACCACTGGTAACAAAGACATCATCACCCTCGATCACATGTCGAAAATGAAAGATCAGGCGATCGTTTGTAACATCGGTCACTTCGACAACGAGATCCAGATGGACAAGTTGAACAAAGCACCTGGTGTCACTCGTTTGAACATCAAGCCACAGGTTGATAAATATACCTTCGCGACTGGCAACAGCATTTACATGCTCGCTGAAGGTCGCTTGGTGAATCTCGGTTGCGGAACAGGCCATCCGTCTTTCGTGATGTCCAACAGCTTCACCAACCAGACGCTCGCTCAAATCGATCTCTGGGAAAATCGCGAGACTTACAAAGCGGGTCAGGTGACCGTGCTTCCAAAGCACCTCGACGAAGAAGTGGCTCGTTTGCACCTCGCGAAAATCGGAGCCAAGCTTACCAAGCTTACTCAAGATCAAGCGGACTACATCGGTATCTCACCAGAAGGTCCGTTCAAAGCGGATCACTACCGTTACTAGGATTTCGTTTTAGGAAATTTCAAAGCCAGTCGGATATATGTCCGGCTGGCTTTTTTGTTTTGGGGTCATTTTGCAGAAATAGCGGTCGTTTTATCAAAACGACCCTACCTTGGAATATGGTACGGTTGGGTCATTTTGATAAAATGACCGTTGTCTAATAGGGTTTAAATGTGACAGCCCGGAACTTAATTTATTAGCGATGATTTTCGATTTCTCTAATTTCTGTTCGATAATAATAGATGAACCGCGCGATATGAGCAGCCTCGTTTTGGCTCATCTGAATGCAAAACTGTCGTTTTTGCTCATTGGCCTTAGGTTGCTCGGTGACAGCAAATGGATTATCCACAAGAACTGGATCATCCACAAGAACTGGTTCATCTCCTAGTTCATCTGGTGTCGTTAGTTCAGGAACCATTCCGCCTTCTGAATAAAATTTAAAATTAGGTTCACCAAGATATTCGATTAGATAGTCCGTAATCTTGATTAATTCTTTATCTATTTCATCATCAAGCAACTCGGTCCTTGCTAGCATTCCATTCTCTATGGTTTCGCGAAAAACTTGGAGTTTTATAGTTTTTCCATCAACGGGCTTATGATGTGGATCATAATTCTCGTAATCAGACCAACGGAATAGGATTGCATGACTGAATTGTCCGGATTCGTCATGGCAGAAGATCCATGTATGGCTACACATGTCGAGAGTGAAGCTATATCCATACCTAATTGTAGTTTCCATCGAACAACCACAGGACTGAGCTATTTCAGCTAAGGTCTTGTTATAATGATCGGGTAATTCGATTCTTTCGATAATCCGATCTGAACTACTTTCATTGGCAACTTTCGCTGTGGTATTTTTCGTTCGGCATGCAGTCATAGCAACCGCGAGCATAATGATTATTCCGATGATTTTCATATCAGGACGGTAATGTAATTATATTGATCCCATGCGGTATAGACTGGTGTTGTAAACTCCAGAGTGAATCTAGAAATCTAAATTAGAACAAGGAATTTGATAGATCCTAGAAGGTAGGGCGGCATCGCCGAGGCCGCCGCGCAGAGCGTGGGGTATTTGGATAATCATCCAATCAGTCATAATCTATTCATTCCATGCGGCTCCCTGCGGTGAGGGAGCCCTACCTTCTTGATCTATTATCTTAGCGCTCGTCTTTTCAGAAATCCCTAGGCAGCTTATCGCAATTACACAACATTACGATTTTGAGCGCATTTAGAACATTGGGAATACCGGGGGATTTGGTTGAGGGCTTGCAAGAGCTGGGAATCATTACGCCGACGGAGGTACAGGAAAGAACGATCCCGTTTTTGATTAAGAACGGTGGGGATTTTTGTGCGCAGGCGCAGACGGGAACAGGGAAGACTGCTGCCTTTGGGTTGCCGTTGTTGACGAAAATGGATTCTAGAAAGCCGGTGATTCAGGGCTTGGTGATTGCTCCGACTCGTGAACTCGCCAAGCAGATCGGCAAGCATTTGTTCCGCTACACGAAATACGCGAAGGAGAAAATTTTCATCGAAGTCCTCGCAGGTGGCGAACCGATGGAGCGTCAGATCTCGAATTTGAAACGTCCCACGCATATCATCGTGGCGACCCCGGGTCGGTTGATTGATCTCATCAAGAAGAAGGCACTGAGCCTGGTCGACGTGAAACATCTCGTGCTCGATGAGGCGGATGAAATGTTGAGCATGGGTTTCAAAAAAGATCTCGTCACTATCTTCGGCCTGACGCGTGGACGTCGCAGCACTTGGTTGTTTTCAGCAACGTTTCCTGATTCGATTCAGAGCCTCGTGAAAGGCGCGATGCCTGGGGTTCCAGAAACCATCAAAGTGGATAAAGCGCATGTCGTGAACCAAAATATCGATCATCGATTTGCGGTGTGCGGTAAGGATGAGAAAAATGAATTTCTCGCAGAATTTCTTCATAAGCGCGGCGATGAGCGCGGCTTGATTTTCGTCCGCACCAAGGCCGGGGCGATCACTCTGGGTAGGCAAATGGAGAAGCTTGGTTTCGCTGTGGATGTCATTCAGGGAGATCTTTCCCAACGTGAGCGCGACAAGGTCATGCGCGGGTTTAAAAACCAAAAAACCCAGATTTTGATCGCCACGGATGTCGCCGCGCGCGGGATCGACGTCGAAGGTCTGTCCTTTGTGATCCATTATCAGCTTCCAGAGCAGTTGGAATATTACACCCACCGCAGCGGCAGGACCGCAAGGGCGGGGAAAAAGGGCACTTCTATCGCGCTGATTGACCCTCGTGAACGTAAGAAAATCGGCAGATTTGAGGAAGATTTGGGTGTAACCTTTTCGGAAATAAACTGACGAAATTTCTGCAAAGCTAGGCTTGCGGAATTGGAGGCTCGTCTATACTTCTGCGCCTCCGCTAACCCATTACCTATGAATCCTATTCTTGTCTTCTCACTTTGGTGCCTTGGTGGCTTTGTTGTTGGAGTCGTGTTCGGCTCCTTTTTTGAATGGACCCTGCATCGCTACGTGATGCATCGCCCGATTTGGAACTTCCGATATGCCTTCCAAGCTCATGCGGTGGTGCACCATCAGACTTTTAAAGCGGATCAGACGTATCATCTTCAGCATGAGAAAGACAAAGAAACCATCCCCATGGCATGGTGGAATGGCCCGGCCTTGATTGCGATTGGGGTGATCCCGTTTGCGTTGATTTCGTTGTTAATCGGCCAATGGGGTTTCGCGCTCGGTGGATTTCTGTCGTTTGCGATTTATTACGGGATTTACGAATACATTCATTGGTGCATGCATTTGCCAAAAGCACGTCGCGTCGAGAAACCGATGTGGTTCCGTAAACTCAACGGTCATCATCTTTTGCATCACCGCTATATGCACAAAAATTTCAATGTGGTCTTCCCCTTGGCCGACTATTTCCTCGGAACGTTGATTCTACGTGCAAAGACCAATTTTATGCAGCCGACGGGGCCTTCGGTGCCTAACGTCCAGCCCTTACCTTGAGTCTGGCGCATCAGGCTCACATGTGTAGCCTACGGCCATGACTGAAACAACGGATCAACTCTCAAGTGTCGCTTTCTACGACACTAAACCCTACGATAGGGTGTATTTCGATCCGGAGGCAAAGCGTCTTGGACTCTCGCTGGAGTATCATGATTTCCGACTTTCCGCAGCAAATGCGGCATCGGCCAAAGGAGCAGTGGCGGTATGTGTTTTTGTAAATGATCCGATTAATGAGGCTTGTTTGAAAAACCTGGCGGAGCAGGGAATTCGTTTGGTTGCTCTGAGATGTGCAGGTTTCAATAACATCGATCTCGAAGCCGCTAAAAACCATGGTATAAAGGTGGTGCGGGTGCCTGCGTATTCGCCTTACTCCGTGGCAGAGCACACCGTTGCACTGTTGCTGACGCTGAATCGAAAAATCCACCGCTCATTCAATCGCGTGCGTGAGCTGAATTTCTCGCTCAGTGGTTTGGTGGGATTTGATCTGCATGGGAAAACCGTGGGTATTCTCGGCACGGGAAAAATTGGAAAGATCGCCGCGCAGATTTTCCGTGGGTTTGGTTGTGAAGTTTTGGTGCACGATCTTTTTCCTGATCTAGCCTGGGCGGAAAAGAACGGCGTGAGTTATGGTTCTCAAACAGACGTGCTCTCAAAATCGGACATCGTGAGTTTGCATCTTCCACTCAACAAAGAGAGTTTTCACCTACTCAACGCGGAGACGATTTCACAGATGAAAAAAGGCGCGTATCTCATCAATACGAGTCGGGGCAAGCTGGTGGACAGCGCGGCGGTGATCGAAGCATTGAAGTCACAACATCTGGGTGGAGTTGCACTGGATGTGTATGAGGAGGAGGAGGGAGTATTTTTCGAAGATCACTCGGGCACGGCTCTGCAAGACGATGTGTTATCCCGCTTGCTAACGTTTCCAAATGTATTGGTGACCTCTCATCAAGCATTTCTCACCGAAGAAGCCCTGCACGCGATTGCAGAGACAACGATCGACAGCATCGCTCGCTTTGCGCGCGGTGAAGCGATCGCTAGTGAGCGGACGGTTGTTTAGATTATTCTCCAGTCGATTTTTAAATCCCAAGGGGATTACGTATGATTCTTGTCCCCAACGGGGCGCACGGAACATCGTCTTTATCTTTCATCGGCCTCCGTGCGCCCCGTTGGGGCGCGGGTCAATTTTTCAATCCCAATTCCAGGGTGCCGTTTGGCACCCTTCGCTTTCACCGTGAGCCCCTTTGGGGCAAAGAAAGAAGTGGGATTTTAATGCGGTGACGGAACTGAACCGCCACGGTTGCGGATCTTCAGGTTCAGCATTTCTACGCTGAGCGAGAACGCCATGGCGAAGTAGATGTAGCCTTTGGGGATTTCGAAGTGGAAGCCTTCGGCGATCAATGCTGTGCCGATCAGGATCAGGAACGACAAGGCGAGCATTTTGATGGAAGGATGTTTGGAAACGAAGTTGCTGATCGTTCCGGCGGCGAGCATCATCACGCCGACTGAGATGACGACAGCTAGCATCATCACGGAGAGGTGATCGGCCATGCCGGCGGCGGTGATCACGGAGTCGATAGAAAACACGATATCGATGATGGCGATCTGAGCGAGGACGGCACCGAAGCTGGCGACTTTTAATGTCTTATGTCCTTCCTCGTGATCTTCGAGTTTGTGATGGATTTCTTTGGTGGCTTTCCAGATGAGGAAGAAACCGCCGATGAGTAGGATGAGGCTTTTTCCGCTGATGCCGAGCATGCCATCGTGTTCGGCTGCATGGGGGGACATCTTCCAGAATGCTGGGTGGACAGGAATGGAAAACAACACGGCTTTGAGGCTCATGATCCAACTGATCGTAGCCAGCAGCATGAGGCGTGTGACCATGGCAAGACCGAGGCCGATGGTTCTACCTTTGGCGCGTTGCTCTGGAGGCAAGCGATCCGAAAGGATGGAAATGAAAACGATGTTATCGATTCCGAGGACGATTTCTAACAGGGTGAGTGTCAGTAATGCGGCCCATGCATCGGGTTGGGAGAACCATGAAAAATCAAACATAATGGTGGTTTATTCGGGTGAATCTTTAGAAACAATTTTTTCGAGAGCTTTGACGCGTTCGAGGAGTTTAGGTAAGCGCCGGACGTGAGCTTGAAGCTTGGTGTCTTCTTTCATTGGAATGGCTGGTTTACCTGAGTAGGCCATGCCTCCGGCTAGATTGGTGGTGACTCCGGCGCGGCCGGCGAGGATGGTGTTTGCTCCGACAGTGACGTGACCGGCGATGCCGGATTGCGCGGCGACGGTGACATAGTCTTCGATGCGGCAGCTACCAGCGAGTCCGCATTGGGAAACGATCAGGCAATGTTTGCCAATGATGACATTGTGACCGATCTGGACGAGGTTATCGATTTTGGTGCCTTCGCCGATAACGGTTTTTCCGAAACGTGCGCGGTCGATGGTGGTATTCGAACCGATCTCCACATCATCGCCGATTTCGACGATGCCGACCTGATCGATTTTGACGTGTTTGCCTTCGGAAAACTCGTAGCCGTAGCCATCTGAGCCGATGACCACGCCAGGGTGGAGGATGACGCGAGAGCCGAGCACGCAGCGTTCGGTGATAGTGACATTGGCGCGAATCTGGCAGTCTTCACCGATGATCGCGTTTTCGTATACGACTGAGTTGGGGCCGATTTCCGTGCCATCGCCGATGGATGCGCCATCCATGATGACTACGCCAGAGTGGATACGCACTTTGTTAGGATTGTATTTTGCCAGATCAGATACGCTGGCTGAGGGATGGATGCCGGGTTTGAATACGCGTGATTGATTGGCGAAGTGCCTGACTACGGAAGCAAAGGCGAGGGATGGGTTCGTAACAGCGATGAGTGCCGGGCCATCGGTTTTGAAGTCGTAGCCGACTGGCACAATCACCGCACCTGCTTTCGTAGTGAGGAAATGCGGTAGATATTTTTCGTTTCCGAGAAAGCTGATCTCTTCGGAGCCTGCTGTATCAAGCGCGCCCATTCCTGAAAAATGAGAACTCGCCTGACCGCAGATGATGTTTCCATCAATGAGGTTGGCGAGTTCGGAAAGACTTAGGCTGATGGCCAATGTGAATTAGGTTGGGTTTCTCCTTATGGATTAGGAGTGCTAGGCACGATTTTAGGATTTTTGGGATCCGTTTTCTTGTCCTCAGCGGGTTTCTCTGCAGGTGCGTCTTTGTTGAGGACTTTGAGAAGGCTGGCGGTGATGTCCATGGAGTCCTTGCTGTAAAGAAGGACAGGAACCTGTGAACTGCTTGTGCCGGATTTGTCGATGACTAGATCGTAGTTGTCAGTCTTGGATCTTGCTTCGACCAATTTGCGAATGTCTTCGAGAATGGCTTTCATGCGCTCAATCATATTTTGATTCAGTGCTTCGGTGCGACGTTGGACGAATTCACGGCGCTCTTTATCGAGTTGAATTCCTTCTTGCTTCTGCAAGTTGAAATCTCTGGCGATGCTTTGTTTCTTGGACTCGTTGACCGATGGATCTTCGGTTTGCTTTTTGAAGCTCTCGAGATTTGCTTCGATTTCACGGATGCGAACGAGGCGATCTTCATTATGCTGGTCGATTTTCGCGCGCTCAACGTTGATTTGCTCCTGAGCTGCTTTAGTCAGGTGGTATTGCTTAAATAGCTCCTGCATATCTACAGTGGCGACTTTAAGATTTTGAGCACCTGCTATTGAAATAAGCGAGGCGGCGAGGGCTACGGTGAAAAAACGTCGAAATAATGTCATATCAATAGGAGTTGGAGATGGGTTCGAACGAATCTTGGGTAAAAAAGACGGCCCCGTCAACAGGCATGAATCTACTTTGCGGTGATTTTCAGGATATCGGTGGCCGGTTTGGCATCGGCTGGAATGATCCATTTGAAATCGACCCCGTCGGCGACGATTTGAATTTTATCCTCGAAAGTTATTCTGGAATTGCCTGTGACGGCTACGTTGAATTCGGTGAAATCATAGCCATCGGCCTTGATGCTGAGGCTTTCTACTCCGTTTGGCATATCTGACCAATAGTTCGCGCTTTTAGAAAAATCGTAAGATTTTTTAAATCCGGAATCAATGATTGCTTCGAATTTATCGCGTTTGATGCGTTGGGTGAAATTTTTTAATTCCGCGTCTGTGCGGGTGGTGTCTTTCGTATATGGTCTGAGTCCCATGCTGATAGCGAGACTGAGGGGTGATGTAAGTTTGCCTTTATCGGTGATTTTACCAGTGATGCTAAAGCCCTGCTTGTCTGGGGTGATGGTGACTTCGAAACTGGCATCTCCGGTGGCACTGCCGCTGTAAGTGATGGGTTTTTCTGGATTGAGAGCTGGAAGCTGGTCGGACTTCAACGAGTTGGGATCGATCTTTTTGCTGGTGAATTTGCCGTCTGCTTTTGATTCGAGAATTTCGACTTTGAAGATAATGGGATTGGTTTCACTGATGATCTCGCCACGTTTGGAGAGGGGATAGAACATGGCGTCACCTTCGGACGTGATACCGAACTGGAATTTTCGATTTTTCAGAACGATGAAATATTTTTCCCAAGGCTTGAAATCAATTGATGGAAGCTGGGCGGGAACGACGGGGGTGCATGCGAGTAGAACTGCAAGCACTAAGGGGGAGGACTTAGTTACCTTCATGGCGGGGATATAAAAGACGGTTAATCGATGGGTTGACGAGATAAATTTTTGATAACAATTGGGTTTGTGTTAGTTGGGGTTTTTGTTTGCTTAACGAAAGAGAGCGGGTATCGATTTGGGTGAAGATGAATGCGACAGATTTAGCACAATCCGTAATCGACACTAAGCAACCGCCTGTTGGGGTGGGTAATGTTGCAGAATGCCTGTGGTATGCGCGGGCGGGAAGATGGGATAATGCGCATGATCTCTGTCAGGATTTGCCGGGAAAAGCAGGCTCGTGGATTCACGCGTGGTTGCATCGGGAAGAGGGAGATTTGGGAAATGCCAGTTATTGGTATGCGCGGGCTGGCAAGGAAATGCCTGGTAAGCAGATAAGCTTGGAAGATGAGTGGATGGCGATTGCTACTGAATTGTTAGGATAACTTATTTATGGATTTTTTGGAACGCACAGATATTTGGATTTCACCTTATCGCCTGAGGGCGCGGAGTTTTTTGAATTCCATTTCATCACGTCGTGAATTCGAAGGTGTGTTGATTCGAGTGGGGGAGGGGTATGGCTGCATACATCCATGGCCGGAGTTGGGCGATCCGCCGTTGGAAAAATGTTTGGAGGATTTGAGAGGTCGCCGCATCTGGCCAATTGTGAAACGCGCTCTGCGCTGTGCGGAATACGACAACGTGGCTCGCTTGGCTGAGGAATCGTTGTTTGAAGAAATGGAAATTCCGCGCAGTCACGCGACTTTGGTGGATGCGAATGTCAAAGAACTGGCGCTCGCGGTGGAAGCGGGATTCGACACTGTGAAGATTAAGGCAGGTCGAAATGTATCGGTGGAAACGCGTTTTCTGGAAGAGATGTCCGTGGAATATCCGACGCTGAAATGGAGAATCGATTTCAATGAGTTGCTAGAGCCGGATGCGGCGGATCGATTTTTGGGAGGTCTGTCAGAGGTGATGCGGCGGAAGATCGATTTTATCGAGGACATCTGTCCGTTTTCGGAAAGTGTGTGGAGAGATTTGTGGAAGAAGTATCGTGTGCCGTTGGCGGTCGATCGCGAATCGGGTCCGCATCGCATTGCGGCACAGTGCATGGTGATCAAGCCTGCGGTGGATGAGCCTTTTCTGTTAGGTGAGGCGGCGATAATGAATTCTCAGCGAGCGGTGATTACGAGTTATATGGATCATCCTTTGGGGCAGACATTTGCGGCGTGGGAAGCGGCGCGAACTGAATTGATTTTTCCCGGGTTAATCGGAACTTGTGGGGTGCAGACGCATCATTTGTTTGAAAATGATGCTTTCGTTGAGAAGTTGGGTGATTGGAAACCGAATTTCAAAGCGCCCGGAGGGACGGGATTGGGCTTTGATGATGAACTTGCCGCACTGACCTGGGTGAGTTTATGATCCCGGAGTCGAGGGAGATTTTCATCATGGATCGCAGCTCATTTTTATCGCAGTCGTTTTGGGAGGATACGACGAACTGTGTCTTGGCTGGGGGTTTGGATGTGATTCCGGATTTAGGCGATTGCAGGGGAACGGTTATCTTTAAAACGTCCGGCAGCACTGGCGCACCGAAATGGGTGGTGCATGAAAAGCGGTCGATGCTGGTTTCAGCGCGAGCGGTGAATGCTTGGTTGGATGTGGATCGAACATCGAAATGGGGGTTGGCGTTACCCATCGATCACGTCGGTGGATTTTCGATCTTGGCGAGGGTGTTTCAAGCGGGTTGTGGCTTGAGTGAGTTGGAAGGAAAATGGGACGTGGGAAGATTTCACCGATGGATTTCCGATGAGGAAGTGACTCATGTTTCGTTGGTTCCGACCCAAGTGCATGATCTGGTTGCGTCTGGATTAAGCTCACCGGAGAGTCTTCGGGTGGTAGTGGTCGGTGGAGGGCGTTTGTCTGAAACGTTAGGTCAAGCCGCGCGCGATCTGGGTTGGCCGGTGCTGGCGAGTTATGGAATGACCGAGGCGGGTTCACAGATCGCCACGCAATCGATAGCTGATATAGATTCGCCGTTTCAAACTGGGAATTTGGAGATTTTACCGATCTGGCAGGTAACGGCTGATGCTGATGAGAGGTTGATGATTTCCGGCGATGCCCTGTTTCGTGGGTATCTGTTTGAAGAAGATGGCGGTGTGAGATTTGAGCCGGTTTCATTGAAAGCATTTCTAACAAATGATCGCGGAGTGGTTTCAGAAAATCGTCTAGAACTACTTGGTCGGATGGATGCTTTGGTGAAAGTGCTGGGGGTGTTGGTGGATATCGAGGCGGTAGAACGACGCTTTCTCGAAGTGGCAGCAGGGAGGGTTAAAGCGGAATCGTTTGCGGTGATCGCTTTGCCGGATCCGCGAAAAGAGTATGTGTTAGTGGCTGTTTTCGAAGGGGAGATTCCGACTGCTTGTATAGATGAGTATCAACAGGTTGCACCGGGCTTGGAAAAGTTTGAGGAGTGCCGCTGCATCGATGAATTTCCAAGAAGCACGCTGGGAAAAATCCGGCGTGGTGAGTTGGAGGAGATGATTGGGCAGGGACGTTTACGTGTCCTACGTAGCCTTGGCACAGGAGGATCTTAAACGTCCATATCTGACGGCCGTATCACCCTGAGTAAGCAAACCGTTCTAATAGCAATGAGATATGGACGGCTAAGGATAGCCGTCCCTGCCTGATGATTATTTCGTATGCCCTTTTGTCTTCTTGGTAGAGAGAATAGCTTTGATCATTTCTTTGACCTCATCATCGCTGTTCAGTGTGTGGGCGGGCATGGCTTGTTCTCCCCACACGCCAACGCTGCCACCTCTGACCTTTGCGAAAAGTTTATTAACGGCATCAGGTTCTTTGCCGTATTTTTCGGTGATATCAGCGAAGGTTGGACCGACGATTTTATCCTGAGCGGTGTGACAGGAAATACAGGTAGTGCTCATCAATAGATTAACACCCTTCATTTTAAAATTCATTCCGGCGATACGTGGATCGTCTTTCGGTTCTAGCTCTTTGATTTGATTGAACGAGGTGCTGTAGGAGACTTTCAGAAGCCTGCCATCTTTCACGTCGTACCAACCATTGCCGTATTCGAGGACGTAGAGAACGCCTTTGTTGAAGAATAGATCGATGGGTTTGCGAAATTTGAAGTTCAGCGGGAAATCTTCGACCCCGAGATTTTTTTCCTCTGCATCAAGACGAATGAATTTAAACCAAGACTGATTCCAGTCGGAAAAAAGCAGGCAGTTATCGTAGTCGGCAGGGAAGGCATTTTCATCCTTCGTGGCGTGATAGACGCCACCGATGATGGAGCAACTGCGTCCATAGAAATGAAAGGGATTACGCGGGACAGGGAGATCTGTGATGCCGGTGTTGTTGATGGAGATGTTTTTGAGGCTTTTAGGGTCGAAGGGGACACCTGCTAAGTTGTTAAAAACCTTCGTGTCGGTAATGACATAAGGCCAGCCATAGTAGCCCGCGGTTTTAGCTTGGTTGATCTCCTCGCCGGTCGGCTGTTTGTCCGGTGCAACCTCGCTCCAGTAGAGAGTTCCGGTTTTGGAGTTGATGGTGATGCGGTAGGGGTTTCGGAGACCCATCGTGTAGATTTCAGGGCGGGTTTTCGGTGTGCCGGGTTTGAACAGGTTTCCCTCGGGAATTTTGACAGTGCCGTCTGTAAGGATTTGAATTCTCAGGACTTTTCCGCGCAGGTCGTTGCTGTTAGAAGATGAACGTTGGGCATCGCGTTCTTTTTTGTCTTCTTCGATGGGAGTGGCGGGTTTGGAGAAGGGATTGGTGTTATCTCCCGTTGATAGGTAAAGCATACGGTTTGGTCCGAAAGCGATCGAGCCGCCTTCGTGGCAGGTGGAGTCCTCACGATCAGTAGGTACCTCAAGAATCATTTTTTCCGAACTTACATCGAGTTGGCCGTCTTTGAACGTGAAGCGTGAGAGTCGTTGTGAACTGACATCGGGAAGAGAATAGTAGCAGTAGATCCAATTGTTTTTCGCAAAGTCAGGATCGGCGGTGATTCCTATGAAGCCGCACTCACGGGCGGTGTTGCCTGTTTTCATTGCTACTTTTAATGAGCCACCCTCGGTAAGCTGGTTTGATCCGGGAGTCCAAACACGAAGATTTCCGGTGCGTTGACAAATAAGAATGCGTCCGTCCGGGAGCATGACCATTTCCTGGGGATCGACGAAGCCTTCCGTTAATACCTCGACTTTAAAGTGAGCGGGATTGGGTTTTTCGGCGTAGAGAGAAGCGGAAAGAAGAAATGTGAGGAGCAGGGTTTGTTTCATGGTTTTTGGTTTGGGGGTAATTGAAAGTAAGGCATGTTTTCTCGCTTACATGCGACCGGTATCACAAGCTGAATTTTCGCGATTCCATGGAATTTTTATCAAACCTTTCATTTACCCTGCGGTGAAATCTGAGATAGCTTCGCTTCATTATGAAATTGAAAACTCATGTTGTGGCGCTTTTGGGGATGGTTTTTTCGGGAGCGCTGGCGTTTGCAGCCGATCCGATGGCACCAATCGATCCGGCGAAGTATGAAGGAAAAGTCAAACTTGCCTGTGTGGGTGATAGTATCACGCAAGGCGCTGGCACGAAGGGGAATCCTTATCCAAAGCAGCTCCAAGAGTTGTTGGGTGATAAGTGGGAGGTGGGGAATTTCGGTGTGAGTGGTCGGACTCAGATGGATAAAGGTGACTTCCCGTATTCAAAGGAGAAAAAGTATCAGGACGCTTTGGCGATGAAACCTGATGTGGTCATCATCATGCTCGGCACCAATGATACCAAACCTCAGAACTGGAAATTCAAGGAAGACTATCTGGCAGACTATAAGAAGCTCGTCACTTCGTTCCAAAGTCTAGAAAGCAAACCACGCATCTTCATCTGCCGTCCCGTGCCGGTGATCGGCAATGGTAATTTTGGTATCACAGAAGCGGGCATCCAAGAACAAATCCCCATGATAGATCAACTCGCGAAAGAACTCAGCGTCGGGATCATCGATATGTATGCCGCTTTCAAAGATAAGGCAGCGTTAATCCCAGACAAAGTTCACCCAAATGCCGAAGGTGCAGCAGAAATGGCGAAAGCTGCTCATGCGGTGCTGACTGGGAAGAAGTAAGTCCTCTCATCCGCGTTTATCAGTGTCCATCCGCGGTTCTCTTATGTCTCCTGAGGAGCGCGACTGGAGTCACACGGTCGATCGCTAAAACTTCCTCATTTCAGGGTTGTCGTCTGGGGGTGAAATTTTGAACATTCCGGCATGTCGAAATATGCAGGTGAAGAGGTTTTGGTGGTGACACGTTCGTTGTTGGAAGAATTGGCAACCTTTCAAGGGATGCGGGTTGAGGGTGTGGACGATATTGTTTCGGTTCTGCTCACCGAAGATAATCACTTTTTCATGGATCGCGGTGCAGCGGAGGAGGATCCGAGCCATAAGCAGTTGATCCCGTATTGCATCTTCAAATGCGGCGATCGGGTCTTGCATTACACGCGCGGAAAAGCGGGCGGTGAAAATCGTCTTCATGCGAAAATTTCCGTGGGAGTCGGTGGTCACATCAATCCGGTGGACATGGGTGAGGGGCGCCAAGGCGCAGCGGCGTATTACGCGGCGGTGCAGCGGGAGATCGACGAGGAACTTGAGATCGGCGGAGATTATGAAATGCGCATCGTCGGCTTACTGAATGACGATTCTAATCCCGTCGGCCAGGTGCATCTCGGGGTGGTGCATTTGGTGGAATTGGAAAACGAGGATGTTTCTTCTCGGGAAGATGCGCTGACCGATCTCTCGTGGGCGACCATTTCCGAGCTGAAAGGCGGATTGTTTGAAAGATTAGAAACCTGGAGCCAGCTCTGTGTGGAGCATTTGGCGAAGGGTTGATGGGAATTCAATTTTCAACGCAAAGCCGCAAAGGACGCCAAGGTGCGCAAAGCTTGGTTGATGAAACTTGAGAATCAGGTCTAATTATCAGATCTTATCAGCGTTCATTTGACTACGCTTCGCTCCCATTGTGTTCACTTGTCCGTCGTAGCCTTGGCGAAGACGGATCCGTGGTTCTATATGTCATTTCGTATGGATTCAGGATTTACCATATCAAAAGACTGTGAAAGATACGCCTATGTCTGACTTCAATGCCTTCGAGCAAAAGATGAGAGCCGCCGGAATGGGCGATGCTCCGGTTGCGGTTTTTAAAAGAAACTACGAGGCGTTATTGCGCAACGAAACTGGGATGATCCCAGAGCAAACGATAGCTCCAGCAACAGCTTTGCCTAAATCTGATGATCTCAACACGGAAAGCTCTGGTAGCAGACTGGGTGAGGTCGCTGTCATTAAACTCAATGGCGGACTCGGAACCGGAATGGGATTGCAAGGGCCGAAGAGTCTATTGGCTGTGCGGCAAGGAACGAACTTCCTCGACCTCATGGTGCGTCAGACGCTTTCGCTGCGGCAAAAGAGTGGTCAGAATGTGAGACTGCTTCTGATGAATAGTTTCAGCACCAGTGAAGACACTTTGGATCATCTCAAACGCTACGAAGATGAGGGACTGGCCTCCGCTAATGAAGTGGAAATGATGCAGAACATGATTCCGAAAATCGATGCAGGGACTTTAGCTCCGGTTTCGTGGCCTAGCGATCCTGAACAAGAGTGGTGCCCACCGGGACACGGCGATGTCTATCCGGCATTGGTCGGAAGTGGTTGGTTGGATCGCTTGCTCGGCGAGGGCGTCAAATATGCTTTCGTTTCAAATTCCGATAACCTCGGTGCGATTCTAGATCCAGCTCTGCTAGATTTCTTCGCGGAATCCGGTGCGCCATTTTTAATGGAGGTAACTCGCCGCACTGCTGCCGATAAAAAGGGAGGTCACTTGGCGAAACGGTTGAGCGATGGACGGTTGTTGTTACGTGAGGTCGCTCAATGTCCTGATGCTGATTTGGACGAGTTCCAGAACATCGATAAACACCAATATTTCAACACCAACAGCCTGTGGTTGAATCTTGAAAAACTCAAAGCACAGCTGAAAGCGGATTCAGGAGTTTTACCACTTCCGATGATCAAGAATAAGAAAACCGTCGATCCCCGTGATTCAAATTCCACGCCGGTTTTCCAATTGGAGATTGCGATGGGATCTGCGATCGAATGCTTCGAGGGAGCGTTGGCGATTGAAGTGCCGCGGAGTCGGTTCGCACCCGTTAAAACCACAGCGGATCTGCTCGCTCTTCGTTCGGATGCTTATGAAGTCCTGTCCGACGGACAAGTCAGACTCTGCGAAGAACGCGATGGAGTGCCGCCAGATATCTCTCTTTCAGGCGACTACAAGCTCGTGGATTCATTGGATGCCCTCGGAGTTCCTAGCCTGATCCATTGCAAATCACTCAAAATTTCCGGTCTGCTTCATTTTGAGCACGGTGTGGTTATTGAGGGCGATGTTGTCTTTCAAAACTCGAATGCAGAGCGTAAAGTCGTCTCGGCAGGAACCTATAAAGACGGAAGTTATTAATTTATGTGGAAAGGACGTTTTACTCAGGACACCTCATCATTGGTGCAGCAGTTTGGAGAATCGATCTCCTACGATTGGCGGTTATTTCCGCATGATATCGCAGGATCGATCGCTCATGCACGTGCACAGCTCAAAACTGGATTACTCAATCAAGAAGAGTTCAACTCCATTGAAAAAGGCCTCCGTGAGATCGAAGCGGATATCGTGGCAGGGAAGTTTGAGTTCCGGACTTCGCTTGAGGATATCCACATGAATATCGAATCTGAGCTGACCAAGAGAATCGGCGCAGCTGGCGGAAAACTGCACACAGCAAGATCACGTAATGATCAGGTAGCGACCGATACTCGGTTGTATTGCCGGACTCAGATTGATGCAATCACCTCGGCAGTTTCGACGCTTCAAAAAGTCTTAGTGGATCAAGCAGGCAGGTATGCAGAAACTGTCATGCCGGGCTACACTCACCTTCAACGGGGTCAACCCGTGACGGTGGGTCATCATCTTTTGGCGTATGTCGAGATGTTGCAGCGCGATAAAGGAAGACTCAGTGACTGCAGAACCAGGCTAAACGTTTCACCACTCGGTTCAGGAGCATTGGCTGGATCCACGATCAATCTGGATAGGGAAGCAATTGCGGCTGAACTCGGCTTTGACGGAGTCACCCACAACTCGATGGATGCGATCGCAGACAGAGATTACATCGCGGAATTGTTGTTCACGATTTCGATGTGCGGGGTTCATCTTTCACGTCTCAGCGAAGATCTGATTCTGTGGTGCACAAGTGAGTTTGGTTTCGTCCATCTTTCCGATGCGCATACCACTGGCTCATCGCTCATGCCTCAGAAGAAGAATCCAGATGTCTGCGAAATCACTCGCGGCAAGACGGGTCGCTTGGTCGGTAATTTGATGAACCTCTTGGTCGCTATGAAAGGTCTGCCGATTACTTACAATCGTGATCTCCAGGAAGACAAGCCACCGTTGTTCGACTCGGTGGATACGATCTTGCTCGTCCTCGCCGTGAACACCGAAATGATCGCCGCCATGGAAATGCGTGAGGATAAATGCCTCGCTGCAGCCAGTGACCCAATGCTTCTCGCTACCGATCTTGCCGATGCCTTGGTGAAATCCGGAGTCCCATTCCGCACCGCCCATGAATTGGTCGGCAAAGCTGTGGCTGAATCGATCAGTAGCAAGGTGCCACTGGATCAGTTAGATTTGAAAAAAATCGATCCCACTTACACCGATGCGATGAAGTCAGTTTTCTCGTTGGAAGTTGCCCTGAAAGCACGGACCAACATCGGTGCTCCTTCGTTTGATAACGTGAAGCGTGAAATCGAAAGATGGCGTGCTTGTCTGTGATTTCCTGAGTCATTGACTTGATTTATCGTTCATATGACCTTATTTACCGGTCATGAAGGGGTATTGGAGAGGTCAGATCATTTTTCGTCCCCAACGGGGACAACGGTGAAAGCGAAGGGTGCCAATCGGCACCCTGGAACGCGATTCAAAAAAAATGATCC
>JANOKJ010000032.1:0-7288 GCA_031419275.1 Akkermansiaceae bacterium
AACCTCTCATCTCCGACTTTCGCATTAGCTCGATTTCTTCTGTGAAGCACTACTAGGAGCGAGCTCATCAAGCAGACGTTTCACCAAAGCATCGGTGGTCATACCCGCAGAGCGAGCAGCGAAGCTGGTTACGATACGGTGGCGAAGGATCGGAATAGCAACCTCGCGGATATCTTCTTCCGAAACATGGCAGCGTCCACGCAGAGCGGCACGAGCCTTGCCAGCGAGGATCAAGTTGAGCGAAGCACGCGGGCCAGCACCCCAAGAGATCATTTTCTTCACGAATTCCGGTGCGTCATCTTCGTCCGGGCGAGTGGCACGAACAATTCTAGCAGCATATTCAAAAATCGGATCAGCAACCGGGATGCGACGCACCACGTGTTGGAACTCGAGAATCTCCTTAGCATCGATCACCTTATTGACCACAGGGACTACGTCGCTGGTGACGCTGCGCATGATATCAAGCTCCTCTGCATAGCTTGGATATTTGACCTGAATATTGAAAAGGAAACGGTCGAGCTGAGCTTCTGTCAAAGTATATGTTCCCTACTGCTCAATCGGGTTATGAGTTGCTAGAACAAAGAATGGAGCATCAAGTTTGTATTCTTCACCACCGGAAGACACGCGCTTCTCTTGCATCGCTTCAAGCAAAGCTGCCTGAGTCTTAGGCGGAGTACGGTTGATCTCATCGGCGAGAAGCTAGTTGGTGAAAACCGGCCCTTTCTGGAACATGAATTTACGTTGATGAGTCTCAGGATCCTCCTGAAGCAACTCGGTGCCGGTGATATCAGACGGCATAAGGTCTGGGGTGAACTGAATGCGCTTAAAGCCCAATGACATGGTTTCAGCCAAAGAACTAACTAAAAGAGTCTTAGCCAAACCCGGAACACCAACCAACAGGCAGTGGCCGCGTGCGAAAATCGCGATCAACAGCTGGTCGATCACATCTTCCATGCCCATGATGGTTTTACGAAGCTCTTTTACGATCGCGTCTCTTGCTACGCCGAGCTTCTCTACGGCTTGAATGTCATCGGTTTGTGGTGCCATTAGTTTTTTAGTTGTTGGTGATTTTATTGTAAATGTTTGCTCTTCTACTATAAGGAAAATTTGGATCTTACATATATTTTAATCCAGTAAGTAACTTATTTTCAGTAGGTTTGAGAATCAAAAATCAGACCGAGCTAGATTCGGCGATTCAACCTTTACCCATTTTGTTATCTGAGTCTTACACCTATTTTCCGCCTAACGGCCTGAACTCAATCCCATATAACTTCACGGCTCCATATAAAACCAGAGGTAACTGAGTAATCCCAGTCCTAACTTGTCAGGCAACCCCTTAATTCCCTCTCAAAAAAGCAGAAAAACCAACGGCGTTTAAAGATAACAATAATATCTTAACTCGCGTTGCGCCGAGAAGCGCTAGGAGATGAAATTCTTAATCGCACCTTCTTGATTCACTTTGAGGGCCACGTCGAAATCTCCGTAGTGTTTGATGGGGTTGCCGTAGGCGTTGAGAATGGTGGTATACCAGTTTCCGAGAGTTTTATGACCTTCGTCATTATAGTTAGGGAGGCGGATATAGCGACGGCGAGCCATGCTCAGTTTCACGTTGTCGCCAGCGAAAATCATGAAAGGAACCTCGGTTCCGACGCTGTGGTGGGTCTCGCCGTTTTCGGGAAGATACAGGACCATGGTGTTGTCGAACATCGTGCCTTTGCCTTCTGGCGTTGCTTTCAAACCATCAACCAATTGGTTGATGAGCTTCATGTGGTGATTGCGCAGATGCCTGCGGACTTCCAGAGCAGGCATACCTTTGAGGTCTTTGCCGTGCCCGATCTCGTGCAACTCGATGGTATCCTCCAACAATCCGTCATAACGGGTGCCGAGGTCGTCGAGGGTGTAGGTCACGACATTGGAAAGCCCAGCACGCAGCGAGGAGAGAAGAATTTCGACGAAGGCATATTGTTGCTCCACGACCGTGTATTGATCGGCCAGGACGGCTTTATCGATTTTCGGGATGTTCGCGGCGATGCGATCGGACATTTTTTCCAACAGCACATTTCGATCGATCAGCGAGTCCACCGAACTGGCGTAGTTGCCGATTTTTTGGGATTCAAGCTTGTCGAGCGTTTTGCTGTCGTAGGAGGCAATGTTGTTAGCAAGGAAACCATAGAGATCGTCATCGGCTTTCTGGTCATTGCTTTTTTCCATGCCTGCGGCGAAGAGGTTGCGATAGGCCGCGCTTGGGGAGGCGAAGGCGTAGTTCGGTTGCATGGGGCCGATGGAGGACATGCCACGGACAACACCTTTTTGATTTTGTGAGCAAGTGAGCTCGATGTGCTCGAAGGGAGTTGGAAACATGCGGGCAAGTTCCACGTCCACCGAGGCACGGGTGATGGTCGCCACGCGCTCCGCTGATCGGGAAACGGCAAGTGGGGACTGATAGGTCGAGTGGCCCATGGTGCACATTTTGGCGGACAGGCCTTGGAGGATGGTGAGGTTGTTTTTGTGTTTCGCGATGGGCTCCATCCATGCGGGGAGCTCGTGGCGATCGAGGTCGATGTCGAGGGCTTCCTTGTTCGCGTCCTTTTTCTTATCCGCATCGCTGAGGGAGGCTGGCACAAGTTCCGAGGGAAACAGACCGTTGCTTTTGCGGAGAAAAATGAAACGAGGAGTGCCAGACCCAACCGCTTTTGATGAACTGCTGGTGACAGCGGCGTGCAACTGAGGAAGTGCGGAAAGTCCTGCGATGCCGAAAAGTCCGGCAGCGGAAGTTTTGATGAAGTCTCTTCGGTTGTGCATGATCGTAGGGATTATTTGCGGTAAATGAATGAATCGGATGTGAGAATGGAAACCATCAGTTCGCGGAAGCTTCCCCCGCTATCACGGTAGGCTTTATCTGCTCTGATGAGCGTTGGCGAGTCGGAAAGTGTTTCGTTTCGCCCCATGAAATAGCGGAAAACATTGCGAACGAAGACCTGGCGGACGCGATCCGACTTGGCGAGGCGGTTCATCATATCCGGGACGTTTTTGATTTCACCATCGAGTGATTGAACTCCGGTCCCCTCAAGGTAACCCAGCGGATTCACCTCCTTGGTCTTGTAAACGGGAACGGTGAAATTCTTCCAAATGCCGTTGGAGTCTTTCGCCATGGCTTTGTTGTTAGAAGTAATGTTTTCCGGATACTCGATGGATTCCTGGATGCGGAAACGACCGAAGTCGTCGTAGCTCTCGAAGGCGTAGCCGAGCGGGTTCATTTTTTCATGACACATCCAGCAACTCTTCGCCTCCGTGACAGCGAAGCGTTCGCGGAGGGTGCTGTGGGGATCTTCAGGAACCTTGGCATCGACCGTGATCGGCACGTCGCGAATGAAACCACCTAACAATTTCTCACGCACCCATTTGCCACGGAGGACAGGATCGGTCGCAGCATTATGGGAAAACGCGACCAACCATGCGGGATGTGTGAGGATGCCGGCGCGGTTTTCCACTTTGAACGGTTGTTCGATTGGATAAGACCAATTGAGAAAATCGATGTTATACATTTTGACCGAATGTTCGACGGCTTCTCCGTCGTGTGGTGGATAGACCTTATTGGCAGTCTCGTCTTTCGTGCCGTCTTCACCCAAGTATAACTTCGCCTGTTGTAGGGTGCTCGTGAGTATCCCCCTGACGTTTCCATCTTTGCTGAGGAATCGGTTCTCCAGATTGAGTTCGGGTTTTTCGAGATGCATTTTAGCAACTTCCGCCGCTGCCTCTTTGGGTTTCATTCCACGGGTTCGTTTGAGCATTTCACGAAAGGTCGCGAAATCTTTGGTCGACACCTGCGCCTTTTTCTCCATCTCAGTATTGTTGCCGTTGTGGTGAACAAAAAACCGATCGGTTGTTAGAAGGGTTTCCAGCACGTTTTTATCATTTTTCAAAACCCAGTTCACCAGCGTATCAGCCTCGCCAGAAACTTTGCCGGGAACGCGGTAGATGTATTTCGTCGAAACCACACGATGCGGATTGTAGGCACCGCTGAATCTTTCCTCATCTTTGAAAACGTTGAAAATGCCCTTGTAGCCGAAGTAATCCTGAAAAAAGCGCAGCATGCGAGGCTTGTTGATGGAGTCGTCCCCGAGCATACGGCGGACCTCGCGTTCGTAGTCTTCAGGGGTTTCAAGTTTTCCGGATTGGGCTGCCTCGGCGAGGGCTTTGTCGGGAATACGATCTGTTAGAGCATAAGCAATCGCGTAACTCGCCTCGCGCGGGGTGAGTTTGGTGCGACCGTGTGAGTCGGGCGAGCCACCGCCGAATTCATTCCGATACAGAAACTCCGGCTCCATCAGAACGGAGACCATCATTTTTTTCAGCGCGCTGGCAGGATCGCTGTGAGCCATGGTGGATTTCATGAAACCGAGATATTTGGTCATCTCGGCTTCGTTTGGAGCACGTTGCAAGGCGACCTTGAACTGGTGGATGATGGCATTTTTCAACAAGTCATCAGAAGGCACACCCGTCGCGGTGATGACTGCGGCAAACGGTGCTGCGGTTCTTCCGGGGTTCCATGCCTCATCCGGGAAACGTGCGTTCACATTGCGACCACCCAGTTTTTTCGCTTCCAAATACTCGGCTGGAAATTGGAAGATGCCGCTTTTCTGAAGGGCGTCGCGCAGTTGTTTGTCGACAATCCATTTTGCATTGGAAAGCAAGGTGAGAAACTGTCCACCTTCGACGATTTCCGTGTCGTAGTATGCGACGCCGGGATCGGTGGGAAGGTTGAAGGGTTTAACCACGCCGAAGAAGGAATCGCGACGGGCTTTGCCTTCCAGTTCGAACACGTCGTTGATCTTCTCGTGATAGATCAACTCGTTCACCCGCCAGCGCCGCGACTTCGTATAAGAAACGCTTTTGGTCTCGCCGCTGAACAGCTTGTCGTGATTCAAATAATTCGCGTATTTGTAGTAACGAAGTTTGTCCTCAAGTTTCGAGGCGTTGAAAACTTTCAACTCTTCCCACATCCACTCAGCCAAATCGTCCCGTTCCTTGACCGTGGGTTGATCTTCTTTTTTCGGTGGCATCTCGCCGCTGAACGTGTGCTCCAGCGCCTGATTGAGCAGGTTGATCCGTGCCTGCTGCCCTAGTTCGCTCAAATTATCCAAACGGATACCACCTTTTTTCAGCCCGTCGTCGTGGCAATCGAAGCAATAACGCTCCAGCAATTTCTCGGTCGTTTCCGGAACCTTGAATTTGTAATTCGAACCAGCAGTCGACACCGGCTCCGCAGCCATGCCAATGCCAGAAAGGCCGAGAAACATGAGGTATTGAGAAAATCGCATAAGGCAAAATAAGGAAAACTGAACCTGATTCCTCCCATTACGCACATCTTTCATCCTTTTATCAGTCGAAAGTGATTACCTACCTAGGCAAAAATTGGATAGCTTTCGCAGACCTTATTAGCTCTCCGCCAAAGCTTTGCCAATCGCTTTAACCTTCGCCTCATTCTCCGCATCCAACAATCCACCATCCGCACCAAACGCCTCATGCGCAGTGGGCAGGCTAAATTGATCTGCAATCACAGTGATTTTGATGTTCTCCAAAAACGGACGCAGGAAACCCAAACTCCGCGCGCCACCATATCCACCGGGCGAGGCGGAAATAATCGCAGCCGTTTTTCCGATAAACGCTGAAAGCATGGCTTCATCATCCGAGTCCACACGCGATACCCAGTCCAACGCGTTTTTCAACGCAGCTGTAATCATGCTGTTGTATTCTGGCGAAGCAATCAACAACGCATCGTGCTCCAAGAAAAGCTTCTTCAACTCCTTCGCTTTCTCCGGTTTTCCGGATGCATCCTCCAAATCCTGATCGAAAATCGGCATGGGGAAATCTTTCAACGAGATCACCGTCACTTGAGCCCCCGCTTCACGCGCGCCTTCGGCGGCGATTTTGACCAACTTCTGGTTGAACGACTCAGCCCGCAGGCTGCCACTGAATACTAATATCTTCTTCATGTTTTTATTCTTCTTTGAAATTTGAATTTTGAAAGTTGAAACTTAAAGGCTCGGATAGTCAGTATAACCCTTAGGTCCCGAACCATAGAAAGTCGATGGATCAGGATCGTTGAGCGCCGCTCCAATTCGGAAACGCTCCACCAAATCCGGATTCGCAATCGCCGATTTTCCAAACGCTACCGCATCGGCTTTGCTATCAGTGATCGCTTCCCGCGCCGATTCAGCAGTGAACGCTTCGTTAGCAATAAAGACTCCACCGAACGCCGCTTTCATCTTCGGACCCAACGGCTCTTGCAAATGATTTTCACGAGCACACAGAAACGCCAAGTTTCGTTTGCCCAATTCCTCAGCCACTTTCGTAAACAGTCCTTCCAAATCCGAATCGCCCATGTCATGCGCGTCGGCTCTCGGAGCAAGATGCATCCCTACCCTGTCCGCACCCCACACACCCACCACAGCATCCACGACCTCTAACATAAACCGCATCCGATTTTCCACACTGCCGCCATACTCATCGTCGCGATGGTTGGTGGAGTCTTGTAAAAATTGATCAATCAAATAGCCGTTCGCCCCGTGGATCTCCACCCCATCGAATCCAGCCTTCTTCGCATTCTCAGCACCACTTTTGTATTGCTGAACCACTTCTTTGATTTCCTCAACCGTCAGCGCGCGAGGCGTCACGAACGATTTCTCAGGCCTAACCAAACTCACATGCCCCGCTGGTGCGATCGCACTCGATGAAACCGGCAACTTCCCATCCAAATAAATCGGATCCGACATCCGCCCCACATGCCAGAGCTGTAACAAGATCAACCCGCCCTTTACATGCACCCGCTCAGTCACTTTTTTCCAACCCGTCACCTGCTCCGCCGACCAAATCCCCGGCGTATCCGGATAGCCAACTCCCATCGCATCGACCGAGGTCGCTTCTGTGAGAATCATTCCGAAACCACTCCGCTGCTCGTAATACTCCGCCATCATTTCGTTAGGAACGCGACCTTCCGAAGACCGACAACGGGTCAAAGGCGCCATCACCATACGGTTTCGAAGCTCAAAGGCTCCTGCTTTCAACGGTTCAAAAATAGGATCTATCATGTATTTGGTCTACACCTAGACACCCAGTTCGCCAACTCGTCAAAGGACAATCTCTGAAAAGCTTGTTTTTCCTTTATTTTATTTTTCGATTACTAGAGTTTTCGACTAAACCCTAGCAATGACCTCGTTCCTTATCACCTGCTGCCACGCGACCTGCGCGATTCCAGAAGCGCAGCGTGAGCTCTTCAAAGGACTCG
>JANOKJ010000033.1:0-8473 GCA_031419275.1 Akkermansiaceae bacterium
GATCGGGTGAGGAGGAGAGCGGGTGAGGGGGAGAGCGGGTGAGGGGGAGATGGAGGAAGATTTTTTAACCGCAAAGAGCGCAAAGAACGCAGAGAGCGGAGGATTTTGGTAGGGCTCTCTCGCCGTAGAGAGCCGCATGGAATGTGAGGAAATAGGTGGGTGGATGTAAGTTAAAAATTCCTTTTCAATTCAAGGGGACTCACTGTCAGTTTTGGAAATTAAAATCGTTGATATACACGAGCGGGACTCTACTAATCAGAACGATTAGGATAAGTTTCATGTCATTCATCGCTAAACTCAAATCGATGCCAAGCACGCTGGCTGGTCTTACGTGTCTGTTCCTCATTTGTGGTGCTCTATGTATTATGGGTGCCCTATTTCCGAACAGAATTACCCGCGCAGAGCTGTGGAGTTCGTGGGACGGCCTCATCATACTAATTACTGGAATCGTCATGATGATGTTCTCTCTCTCCGTGCTCAGACGAATCCGATGGATCCGTTATCTATGGCCAACAATCTTTGCCGTAATGCTCGTTCATTCATTGATCGTATTTCCGGAAGAGGTGATAGAACAAATACTAGCGTTAATTGTGTGGTTTATGATTTCTTCTTGGTATTTTTTCCGTAAGAAAACGGTTGTTCACTATTTTAATCAAGCAGTCATCAATAAGACGAGCAAGGCGGAAGGGTCATCTCCTCAGCGTTCCTTGTCTCGCCTTTAACATACAAAAAATGACACGTAGCATCTTTATTCTTCTGATACTTTGCGTCATGGGTTGCGACTCAGAGCGAAAGGATGTTCTTGAACGACAATCAGGCGCTACGAGATCTCTAGTTCAGGTTGGGGATGACATTCATGAAGCGAAAGCGAAGCTCGAGGCCGAAGGGTTCAAGATTTCATACGGCCCCAGCCACCCGACCAAGTCCAAGGGGTATTTGATGATGATTGTAGATTATGGAGTTAGCCCAAATGGGGCCGAGACATTTCGATATGTGGTGGGCATTGAGAGTCGCAGTAAACCTCTCGATGGGGTCATTAAGGCTTCACCCGACGGTAAGATCACCAGTATAGAATAGAAATGGAAAGAGGTAGAAAAATGAAACCCACTCTACGAAACTTAGTTTGGGTTGTTGTGTTTCTAATCGTTGGTAGTCTTGTTGCATTCATCGCTATGGGACAGGCCCTGGGCGACGGTCTAGATCTCTCTGAAGCAAACACCAGCTACAGTGTCAGTCGCGGATTTCTAGCAGGGTTGATTATTGGCTTTGTGTTTTTGTTTTTCTGGCTCGGCAATCATATTTCATCAAGAAAGTCGAGATTCGTTGAATTGGCTGTATTTGCGGTGGGATGGTATCTGTTCTTTTATATTTATGTGACCATAGGTGCAATCGTATGAGAAATTTAATTGAGATCAGGTATCAAAATGCTGCGACTAAGGCAGCTTGAAATCATCCTTATATACACACGCCTGGCAAAAATCTCCTTTTCAGATTAAGAAATTTTCTATCGAATTAACAGGTGACACTAGCCGAATTTACGATCTGGAGGTGCTACAACGATACTGTTCTAACTAAAAATGATTCGATTGAGCATAATGTCTATAATTCTGCTATTGCTGGCGGCATGTAATCCTTCTAGCAAACAAGTGAATCGTGCGCTTTCCGATATTCCCCCAAAAGATCACGCAAAAGCATCTATAATTGTAAGTGATCCTGACCCAGACATAGATCATTATCTCCGGCTTAGCTGGCTTCCTAATGGGAATATCGAATTCAAGTTTACAGTTAGGTTTGCTTACCATGAGGACGTAAGTAAGCCATTAATCTATGATATTGAAGTTACGGAGATTCCAACAGATGCAGTGACTCTTTATAGCGGCTCACTGAACACTGAGGAGTTAGCTCGACTAAAGGAATTTTTATCATATGAGCATATTACGCATATTGAAGGCTATAAAGGGGGACGCATCACTGGCGAATTAAGACCTCTAGCCTATATGCATGAGATTAAAGGCAACTTCGATCCGAGTGTATTATCAGCGCAAGAATTCGTAGATACAACATTCAGAAAAGTCTATCTTTGCGATCCACCTCCGTCACTATACACGATCGCAACATTGGTAGAGGTTGCGTCACCCAATCCCTGACCGCGCGTTGTTTTGGTTCGTATTATTATTCCAACCCTTAATTGTCGTCGAGGTACACCTCCCAGGCAGGGACTGGTGCGCTATGACGTTCGAAAATCAAGAACTTGTCCGTCGTCGTCTTCTCGACATTCGTCGCTTCAGCGAAAAAGGTGCTGAAGGCGGATCGTCATTTGTAAATTGATCTTCGTTTGATGCTTTGTTTCACGACGGCGACCGAAGATCGCCGCTACGTTTATTTCCCGATACAGAAGCTCGAAAAGATGACACCTAACAGATCTTCCGTATCCACTTTGCCGGGGATTTCGCCGAGGGCGTCTAGGGCTTCTCTTAGATCGATGGCGGCTAGTTCGGGGTTGGCGGCGTGATCGGTTAAGAGATTGAGCGCGGCGTGGAGGCTGGTGTGGGCGAGTTTGAGGGAGGCTTGGTGGCGGGCGTTGATCGCGACCGCGTGTTCGCCGAAATCGGCTTCGGTGAAATGGAGGGCGGTGCGGATTTTTTCGGAGAGTTGGCTGAAGCCGTCGTCTTTCAAACAGGAGATGCGGATGGCATCGACGTTTTTCCATGAAGGATGTTCGCCGAGATCGGATTTATTGAGGACGAGGAGGTGGGTGGCGTGGTTGGAGGGATAAACGGCGCGTTCGGGGCGGGGTTGTGAGGCGTCGGCGACTTCTAACAGGAGATCGGCGGATTCGATCTGGCGGACGGTGCGTTGGATGCCTTGGGATTCGATGAGGTCATCGGATTCGCGCACGCCGGCGGTATCGACGAGGCGGAGCGGGATGTCGTGGAGGTTGATGATTTCCTCGATCGTATCGCGGGTGGTTCCGGCGATGTCGGAAACGATGGCTCGTTCAAAGCCGAGTAGGCGATTGAGGAGGGAGGATTTGCCGACATTGGGTTCGCCGAAAATGACTGTGCGGACGCCTTCGCGCAGGACTCGACCTTGATCGGCGGTGGCGAGTAGGGAATCGATGGTGGCGAGGATGGTTTGGATTCTTGCGCGGAGTTGGAGGGTGGTTTGTGGGTCGATGTCTTCGTCGGGAAAATCGATCCATGCTTCGAGGTGGGCGAGGACATCTAACAGATCGTCGCGGGCGGCGGTGGTGCGTTTTCCGAGAGTGCCTTCAAGTTGGGAATGGGCGGCGCGGATCGCGAGGCGGGTCTGTGCGGAAATGAGATCCATGATCCCCTCGGCTTGGGTGAGATCGAGTTTCCCGTTGAGGAAGGCGCGTTGGGAAAACTCACCGGGAGACGCGTGGGTGGCACCGCATTCGAGGAATCGGGCGAGCACTTCGCGGGTGACGAGGATGCCGCCGTGGCCTGCGAATTCGACCGTGTCCTCGCCGGTGAAAGAGTTGGGTCCGAGAAAAACTGTTAGTAGACCATCATCGATGACGGCGCCTGCGGCATCTCGGATTTTGCAGCGACGTGCGAGACGCGGCATAGTGGAAGAGGCGATTCCGCCGGTGCAAATATCCGCGATCTGAAAAGCTTCAGGGCCGGAGATACGGATGAGGGAAATTGCACCCACGCCCATTGGAGAGGCGATGGCGGCAATCGTGGAAGAATTCTGCGAAATCATGATTTGATTTCGAAATGCCTATTTTGATGGCGGGATTTCAGCAATTTCTTTTCCGCCGAGGCCAAGGAATTCCCAACAAATGAAACGTTTGATTTGGAGCTGAGGTTTTTTTGGATCGCCTGCCCAGGTCAGTTCGATGGTGGCGCTACGTTGGAGTGGAGTGGAAGTTTTGGCGCTTTCCTGATCTAAGCTAGAGAGGGCTTGTCCTGGCTGTGATTTAGGGTCGAGAACAGCTTTAACGGCGTCTCCTGGATGAGCCGGATCAGCGAACTGATAGATTGGAGCGGCTTTATTTTTTGCAGGATCTGCAACTGGCTCCTTGGTGATAATCACACGAAAAACTTCGGATTTTCCTGGGGCTGGATTTTTGATGAAACTGCTCAACGTGCGGTATTTGGTTTGGGCATAAACCTCCCAATCGAGTTTCACGCCTTGTTCAGTTTCTTTTAGAAACGCTAGGATTCTGGTTTGCTGAGCATTTTGGCTAGTAGCAGCTTGAAAATAGCTGAACAGGGCAAAGCCTTTTTTACTTTCGTTCTCAGGAAGTTGCGCCATGGAAAATGCACTAGCTTGGATGTCTCCTTCGTTAATGGCATTATCTTTGTAAAATGCTTCTATTTTTGGTCGAAGCTGTTCGGCGTTGTGAACGTAATTTAATTTTTCATCCAAGCTGGTGGCAGTGAGATATTTCTCGATCGTTGGATTGGCGATTGGTTTAGCAGGTTGTTTGACGATCGGTTTGGTAGGTTGTTTGCCTACTACAGTTCCATTGGAATCATTTTTGGTTTTGAGCATGCCAATCGCAAAATATGCTCCTCCGCCCAGACCACCTAGAATCAGGAGGAATACGAAAATGAGAACAACAGGTTTGGGTTTGCTTTTTTTTGATTCAATTGATTTTTCAGCTTCCTTTTCTTTCAGCTCCTCTGGCGCTTCATAGGTAACTAGGGTTATTGTGGGAGCTGGAGCTGGAGCTGGTGCGGGTGCGGGAGCAGGAGCAGGAGCAGGGCGGGGTTCCACTATCGGCACGGTATCTACATCGATGACTGACGTATTAATGGCAGTATCTGGCGAAGTGATTGTGGTTTGGCAGTGTGGGCAAGGCCCTGTGGTGGGGGGGAGATTGAAAGGGATGACGATGCGCCCATTGCATTTTGGGCAATGGAAGGCGAACTCTTGTGGTTTTTGAGAAGATTCAGACATGGTTAGGGCTGAGGAAACAGAAATGTAGACAAGAGATGAAAGTTGTCAACGAAGCTGCTGGGTTAGTTTGAAGAAATAAAGGGGGTGTGGTCTTCCGCCTTGCGCCCGCTCACCGAGAGGTCTAGCCTGCGCGCCCCGCATCAGCGATATGAAACCTGTTTACATCTACGACACGACTTTACGCGACGGAACCCAAGGCGAGGGTTTCCAGCTTTCCGGCTTGGATAAGCTCCGTATCGCTAGGCATTTGGATCATTTCGGCGTGGACTATATTGAAGGTGGCTGGCCGGGATCGAATCCCAAAGATGTGGAGTTTTTCCAAGAGGCGAAGAAGTTGGATTTGAAGCATGCGAAGCTTGCGGCGTTCGGATCGACCCGACGTGCGAATGTCAAAGTGGAGGAAGATGCGCAGGTGAGGTTGTTGATTGAGGCAGAAACCCCTGTGGTCACGATTTTTGGAAAGAGCTGGGAGATGCAAGTAACGGAAATTTTGCGGACGACGGTTGAGGAGAACCAAGCGATGATTCGCGATACCGTTGCATATCTCGTGAAAAACGGTCGCGAGGTGATTTATGATGCGGAGCATTTTTTCGATGGATACAAAGATTCTCCTGCACATGCGTTGGCGACCTTGAAGGCGGCAGCTGATGGGGGTGCAGCATGTTTGGTGTTGTGTGATACGAACGGCGGAACTTTGCCGAAAGAGGTCATGGAAATTTGTGCTGCGGTTCGCGCGTATTTGCCGGGAACGCCGATCGGGATTCACACGCACAACGATTGCGAACTCGCGGTGGCGAATGCGATTGCAGCGGTGGATGCCGGCGCGATCCAGGTGCAAGGCACGATTAACGGTTACGGAGAGCGCACGGGAAATTGTAATCTCACATCGGTGATTCCGATCTTGCAGTTGAAAATGGGAATCGAGGCTGTGCCGCGTTTGGAAGAACTGCGTGATCTCTCGTTTTTTGTCGATGATGTATCGAACAATCCCCATTTCGTGAGAGCGCCGTTTGTGGGTCGCACGGCATTTGCGCACAAAGGTGGGATGCACGTGAACGCGGTTCAAAAACTCGCGCGCAGTTACGAGCACATTGTTCCGGCGAGTGTAGGAAATGAGCAAACCATTCTCGTTTCCGAACTCAGCGGGCAATCCAACATTCTTCTTAAAGCCGAGCAAATGGGCATGCCGATTGAAAAGGGTGCGAAGGAGGCGTCGGCGATTCTTACCAAGGTAAAAGAACTCGAGCACGAAGGTTATTCCTTTGAAGCGGCGGGTGGATCGCTCGAATTGCTGATTCGCCGTGAGCTTGGAAAATATCAGAAACCTTTCCAAGCCAACGAGTATCACGTCAGTTTCCGTCAGTATCGCGATGGCCATGCGCCGGTTTGTGAGGCGACGGTAAAACTCAGTGTGAACGGTGAAAAAGAGCTCACTGTGGCTGAGGGTAACGGAGTAGTGAACGCGCTCGATCTTGCCTTGCGCAAAGCTTTGATGCCGTTTTATCCGGAAATTGCAGAGGTTTCCTTGATCGATTACAAAGTTCGCATTCTCGACAGCCAAGACACCACCGCCGCAAAAACCCGCGTGCTCATCGTTTCCTCCCACGGGGATCAGACCTGGGGAACCGTCGGCGTTTCAGGTAGTGTGATCGAGGCGAGCTGGATTGCTTTGGTGGATGGAATCGATCTATTCCTCCAACGGAGGCTGCAAGCGATTTGATATTTTTTCGCAATTGATGAAATAGCGGCAAAATCCCCCGAGTAGACCTACTGCCATGTTTTCCTTCAAACGCGCGTTCTTCTGGTTGTCTGGAGCTGGAACAGAGACCCTTGAACGTTGCCCGAATTGGGAGCAACGCAAATACGTGGCCTTCGGTGCCACCGTTTTGGTGCCTTGCGCTTTCGCCTTCATCGCCTGTGCCTATGCGCTCTCGACGATCTCAAATGACCCGAAAGTGATTTATCCTGTGGCTGGAGTTTGGGCATTCATCATTCTCACGATCGACCGCGCGCTGCTTGCTGGATACCGACCTTACCTTTCCATTTTCCGAAAACTCACGCAGTTCTCTCTTCGCTTGGTCGTTGCGGTTCTGATGGGCATCACCATTGCGCACCCACTTGTCCTGCTGCTTTTCCGCGATACGATTTCATCGGTGATCGAAAAAGATCGTGCGGCTGAAATCGAAGTCGTGCGTTCGGGTTTTGATGGCGAGAAAGAAAAAGTCCGCTCACGCATCACCACGCTTGAAGCTGCGCTCACCGCACAACGCGAGCGCTGGAACGAATCGTTCCAAGCGAAATTTATCCTTCAGGAAAATCAAGATGCAGGGTCAGCCATCCCGGGTCTGACTTCCGCGCAGCAAACCGAACTAAAAGCGGCGACCGAGGAAGCCACCGCGCCTTTCACGACCCGCTTGGTTGCGATTGATCAACAAATCACCGAGCTTACCCCACAATACGCCACGCTCCAAGCCGAGTTGACGTTTTGGCAATCGGAATTTGAGCGTGAACTCAGTGGTGAGCGTTCCGGGCTTTCCGGTGAAGGTCCGCGGGCTCGCTCGATCCGAGCGGATCAGCTTGAGCCGCGTCGTGTGGAAACTAAACGCGTGGGAAGTCTGTTAGAACATTTAACCGCAGAGAAAGCGTCGCTGCAAACTCAAGCCCGCCAAGCTGAAGCGAGTGCGATTACGTTATTTGAAACCCGTATCGCGGAAATCAAGCTCGCGAATCAAGCGGAAGCCGATCGTGTGGCAACGCTCAAAAAGAAAGTGGAAGAAGATCAAGCTGACAGTTTGTTGGTCAGCAAAATTCATTGCGTGATACGATCAAGAAGCAAATTGACTCACAGCTTGTTGAACTTGAAGGCACTCAGGGCGAGCTATCTGCGGTCGTGAAAGAAGAGTTGGATCGCCTCGGTGCCATGCGCGCTGAACCGCGGAAAGATATCCTCACTCAGTCACTTGCGCTGGAAGAGCTATTCCAGGCAGGCAATGAAGGTGGAAAGTTTGCTTTCTACACTTGGATTGTTTTGACCATGTTATTTATGTTGGTCGATACCATCCCGCTGATCGTAAAATTTTTCACCAAACCGGGTCCATACGATACCTTGGTGGATCGCGATGAAATCACTTTTGACTCCGAGCATAAAGCTTTCCGCCAAACGCGCGGGCGTTATATGGAGCAACTGACTGCTGGAAATCTCATTGCGGTGACGCGTAATCCTCAACTCGAATACGCCCTTGTCGATGGTGTTGAGCACACTCGTGCGGCGCGTGAATTTCTTGATTCGCTAATCGAGATGGAACGCTCATTCGCGGAGAAAATGCGATTGGAAGAAGAACACATCAAGCACAACGAAACGGATAAGCGCGCGGCGTTGGAGAATATCAAAAAACGTTTCTATGATGATTTGAATCATCGGATGGAGCAGTTTTTTACGACGCGGCATGCGTAGGTGGTTTAAGAATCTTAAATTTGGTAGGGCGCCATCGCCGAGGGCGCCGCATGGAATGAGGAAGAATAGGATGTTTCATTCGAGAAT
>JANOKJ010000034.1:0-8736 GCA_031419275.1 Akkermansiaceae bacterium
TCTCGCGGCTCAATCCATCTTGGAAAAACTGTTCCAAGTGAAACGTCATGTTTACGTCCAACACAGATAGACGACACAAATAGACGTAGAAATTGCTTCATGGGGGAGATCACAGAGACTTGTTATTTTCCAGAAGCTAACGAATCAAGAAAAAATTTGAAAAAAGTGGATGGCTATTAAAGCAAATCATCATCTGTTTGCAATGCCGCGTGAGTGAACAACCTCGGAAACGAACATCATCGACAAATCCCCGACTCTTGATTTGAATGCGCCATGCAATCGATGACCGGTTTTGGCCGAGGAACACACAGCACTGAACTTTGGCAAGCCACCGTTGAGGCATCATCCATCAACCGCAAGCAGGTGGAAATCGTCACGAATCTGCCGAGAGCTTTGCAATGCCTCGAATCGAATGTGCGCCAACTCACGTTGCCACAGGTTTCTCGGGGTCGGGTTCAGTTAACGATTCGATTGGAAAAATCCGGTGCGGAGGACAGCTCGCAAATTCGCATCAACCATGCTCTCGCAAAATCTTTGGAAGCGGCATTCAGCGATCTCTCTAAAACCATCGCCCGTGAAGTCCGTCCTTCGGCTAACGATTTCGCGAAATACCCCGGGATTCTTGAAACCAACGATCTCGATCAAATCGATCCTGACGCAGCATGGCAGACGATCGAACCTGCCTTGAACCAAGCCCTACAAAGCATGAACGAAATGCGGAGCGCGGAGGGAAATCATTTGAAACAGGATTTTCTACAACGCCTTCAAACTCTCGCTGAACTAACAAAATTTATTTCCCAGCAAGCGCCCTATCGTCCACAACGCCAACGCGAGCTTCTTGAGAAACGGCTTTCTGAAATCGGCATCAAACTTGAGGAGAACGATGATCGACTCAGCAAGGAACTCGCCTTGTTCGCAGATCGCTGTGACATCTCAGAGGAACTCACCCGCCTCGATTCGCATTTTGCCAAGTTTCACGAATACCTCAACGCCACCGAAGCGACCGGACGCCAACTCGATTTTCTTTGCCAGGAACTTTTCCGAGAGTTCAACACGATAGGTTCAAAAGCCAACGACGCGCAGATCGCGCAAACCGTAGTCGAGGCCAAAACCGAGATCGAAAAAATCCGAGAACAAGTCCAGAACATCGAGTGAAAAATCTCTATCGATTTGATTGACGATTGATGATTGACGATTGTTGATTTTTGATTTGAGAGTCCCACCCCCCAATCCCTCTTCATTTTCTTCATTTTCCTCATTCAAAAATCCAAAATCGTCAATCATCAATCGTCAATCAATCCCCCCTTACCCATATGCCCCCCCTACTTAACGACAGTCCAGCACGGGATCTGCCCCGTGAAAAAATAGACAAATACGGTCCCGCTGCCTTGAATAACGCCGAGCTAATGGCCTTGTTCCTCAGTTCAGGAACGGTCGGCCGCAACGTCATCGAGGTTGCGGATGATCTCTTGAAAAAATACGGCAGCCTGCAGGAACTCGGTCGCTTGCCGGTTTCCGAATACATGAACAACAAAGGCATCGGCCTAGCTAAAGCCTGCAAACTCGCTGCCGCATTTGAGTTGGGCTCACGCCTATCCAAAGAGCGACTGAGCAGCATTCCACTCGATGCACCGCAGCTTATTTTCGATCATTTCGCACATCAGTTGAATAATTTACCAAATGAAACCGCCTTAGTGGTCACCTTGGACACGCGACTCTGCCATACCTCAACCACTACGATTTCTGCGGGGACCGTCAACGAAACCAGCGCCCATCCTCGCGATATCCTCCGCCCTGTCATCACCCGCAACGCCTACGCGTTCATTCTTATCCACAATCACCCCTCCGGAGACCCATCTCCCAGTAAAGCCGACTTCCGTATCACTGAAAACTTAGTCAAAGCCGCTGAAATCATGCAAATCCGCTTCATCGACCACATCATCATCGGGCGCCCATCCACTGGAAGAGACCCATATTTTTCCTTTCGTTCTGCTGGAACGATACCATCTTAGTGGCGTTTTATGCTTCGCCTCAAAATCATTCGCAATCTCAGAACGGTCGTTTGGCTGTTCTTTTTCGCGCTGATTCCCCTGAGTTTATTAGGACTATATTGGGCCAACCAAACCGGACTCCCCGCAACATGGCGCACAGCCATCGAACAAGAAATTTCCAAACGCGGAATCCATATCGAGATCGGTTCACTCAGCTACATTCCGCTCAAAGGCTTCGTCGCATCCAAAGTCCGTGTCTTTGCCGAAGAAGAGCGCGTGAACGAAATTTCGAAATTGGAACGCGTGCAGCTGGTTCTCGATTACGCAAGCTTAGCTAATGGAGAATTCCGCCTAAGAAAAGTTGAACTCCGGAATGCAGAACTCTCCATCGCGGTCGATCCCAATGAACCAGCTGGCGAGTCATTGAAATTCACAAAAATTTACGGCACCATCCTGATACCGAATGATGAATTCATCGATGTTATAAACACTCATGGCAACGTCGGAGGAATTGATGTGACCATGAATGCCAGGATCCAGACAAAGAGCCAAAGCAAAGGGATGAAGAATGATTTCGAAAATAATGGCGAGCGTCGTGAATTGATTGCGGTCATCCTCAAAGAATTAGATCGTTGGCAGTTTAATCCTGAAATCGCACCCAAAGTTGAGATCGAACTGGAAGGACATATATCCAAGAAAGAAACCCTCAAAGGTCAGTTCTATATTCAAGCGCCTTCTATTGAAAAAAATAATTACCAACTCAGCAATGTCACGGCTAAGGGAGATCTCTCTCTCAATCTGATCACTTTGAATACTTTTTCCGCCGAGGATTCACGAGGTAAAATCACAGGCAATGCCGATTATCTCATCACCAGTCATGAAGGTAGGTTTAATATTGAATCGTCTCTCGATATCACTCGCCTGATGGATAAATGGTTTTCCACTCCATTGAAAATCGACCTACTCAGTGGAGGAAGTCAGAAAATTTCGTTGAACGGTGGCTTCGATCTCACAAACCCCATTAAGCCTGATGTAAATTTAACAGGAAAAGCAGATCTTGAATCCATTATGTTCCGGGGAATTTCCTTCGACACCCTCGAAACATGGTTCTCATACCAGCAAGGAAAGCTCTTTTTACGAGATATCAAAGTCACTCGACCCGATGGACAGGCTACTGGGAAATTGCTCAAAGAAGGCAGCTTGGTGCGCATCAAATTGGAGTCGACTATGCCCGTAGTGCTCTACAAACCCTTTTTCAAAGACAAGCCGCTGGAAAAAATCATTGGTGATTTCACTGAGAATTCGAAGGCTTCATGTAAGCTGTCTCTAGAAGGATCGTTTGACACCGTGGATAAATTAGCCTGGTCATACAGTGGCAGCGGAGTTCTAACGAATATCGCTTATCGTGGAATTCCATTTCATACCGCAAATTGCTCGTTCACCCTGAACACCCGCGAGCTGGATTTCTACGATGGCAAAGTTGATTTCGACTACACGAATTATGAGCTACGTAAAAAGTATGACGGCCCGTCATCTGGTAAAGCATCGATCAAACGAATTCGCTATGATAGTAAAGCGAAGTTGATCAGCATCGAAGATGTATCTGGCGTGATGTGGGCGGCACCCATGGTTCGGATGTTTGCCCCAAAAATCGCCGACAATATTGAAATCTATCGTTTTCATCGTCCACACGCCCTCAGCGGCTCGGGACAAGTGGATGTTACTCCGCAAGGGCGAACGAATCTGACCGTGAATTTCAGCACGAACAGCAAGGCAGACTATAAATTTCTAAATAAAGATCTAACTCTTATGAATCCATCCGCAACTGTGCATATTAAGCATAAGGATGTTATGGTTAATAATTTAACCTCGGATGTTTTTGGGGGAAAAATTCAAGGGAAGTTCTCATATCAGACAGGATCTAAATTGTCAGGTGAACTCGCATGGACGAAACTTGATGTTTTGGAGCTATCAAATACCTATGGACTCAAAATGGAAACCGGAGGAAATCTCACGGGTCGCATTGACTTCGGCATTACCGGAGGAAAATTATCTACTATGCATGGCGAAGGATTGATAGCGATGGAAGAAGGCGAGCTTTTCTCCGTTCCTATCTTTGGACCACTATCAACAGTCGCTTCAACAGTCGTGAATGACAAGCGACTTGGTTACGAAAAAGCGAAATCTGCATTCTGTAATTTTACAATCAAAGAAGGCATCGCCCAAATCCGAGATTTCCAAAGCTCCACAACTTCAGTTAATTTCACTGGAGATGGTAGCATTGATCTTTCTGCACAAACCATTGATTTTACGATTCGGTTGAATACTCGCGGATTACTACGATTAGCAACCATACCGCTAATGCCATTTTATGGATTATTTCAATTCAGAGGAACAGGTCTGCTGAAGAATCCGGAGTGGAAAAACGTGCATTTCACATCTCCACCGGAGAAAGAAATCAAGATTTTGCTAAGTACTCCAAAGGCTAAAGCTGTAAGAGAGAGATAACTTAGTGAAGATATCCGTTACTCACTTTTTCACGACCGATAGTCGTTTCTGGTCCATGGCCTGAAAACACTCTCGTTTCATCGGGTAGAACCAAAAGCTTCTCTTTGATTCCTGTGATTAACTGATCAAAATCTCCTCCCGGCAAATCACATCTGCCTATCGAACCCGCAAACAGTGCATCGCCCACAAACACCACACCCGCATCTCGTATGTAAAAAGTGATGCTATCTGGAGAATGTCCTGGCACATGACACACTTGAGTTGGCACATGAAAAAAATCGCCGTTGCCTTCCGAGATCAACTCATCCACTTGATAGGGATCAACCTCGGGCATTCCCCAACCAGTTCCAAAAGTCTCAAGCGTCAGATCTTTTGAATACTTTGCCCATGCAAAAACCTTCACCCCACATTTCTGCAACTCCGCAACATCCTCAACATGATCGTAGTGCTGATGTGTCAAATACAAGGCATCAACCCTAGCTCCTTTATCTTTCAACCATTCATAAACCCCATCCGGAGCATCCACCAAAAAATTTCCTTTCACGGACTCTACCAAATAACCATTTGTCTGCACCATCCCGCCGGTGTATGTGGAAATTTTCATATCCCATTATCCATCAAATCGATGCTAATTGCAATCTGTGACTTGTTCCAATTTCATCTAATCTCCCGCCATGCGCAAACTCACCCCTGAACTCCTCGACCATCTCCCACACGACGACCCTGGCGGGCGTCGCTCTCGCAACGATCTACTGCGCATCAATCGATTCATGGGAAACGAAGCCTGGATCATGCAGAATCTCGATCCCAAAACTTCATCAATCAGCGAACTCGGTGCTGGCGATGGCGCCCTGCTTTCTAAAATCCATGCAAAGCATCCCGAGCTTGCCATCCATGCTTACGATCTCGCGCCTAGGCCAATCGGACTCCCCTCATCGATTCAGTGGCATCAGGGAGATTTCCTCGAATCCCCCCTCGCCCAAACCGGCGGAACTTTGATCGCCAATCTCATTCTACATCATTTCACAGATGAACAACTCATCGCCCTTGGGGAGAAATTCAAAGAGTTCGACCGAATCATCATCAACGAACCTCTGCGCGCCAGCATTCCTACATTTTTAGCAAAACTCGCCACTCCCTTTGTTCATCCTATCACTCGCCACGATATGCGGGTGAGCATTGAAGCTGGATTTGTGCGCGATGAAATCCCAAAACTGCTAGCTTTTGAAAAACATGGATTTCATTTTCAAGAAACTTACACATGGCGCGGTTCCCAGCGCGTGCTAGCTTGGCGTGCTTGAATCGAACAATCACCATCATCGGCGGCGGGCTCACCGGGCTTTCCCTAGCGATCGCCCTGCGTAAAAACGGAATTCCCGTGCAACTGCACGAAGCTGGAAACTATCCGCGTCATCGCGTGTGTGGTGAATTCATTTCGGGCGTATCGAGCGATACTCTGGAAAATCTAGGCATCAGCACCGCGCTCTCAGATACTCTCACGCATCATAGCGTCTGCTGGTTTTCAGGTGATCAGAAACTCCGCCAAACCAGACTGAAAACACCCGCGTTGGCAATCTCCCGATTTCTCCTCGATCAACGCCTATATGAAATGGCGATCGCAAACGGCGCGGACATCCACACCCAATCCCGCCAATCCACCGAAACCGATACACCCGGCACGGTTCGAGCCAGTGGCCGCATTCCCAGCCCAGGCTCATGGATCGGACTCAAAACACACATCAAAGGCATCACACCTTCCGCCAATTTAGAAATGCACAGCGGCCCCATCGGTTACCTCGGCATTACGCAAGTCGAAGATGGTTGGCACAATGCTTGCGGACTTTTCCGCATCGACCGATCCATCAAGGCCAAGCGTGAAGAACTGCTTCCCGCTTATTTGAGAAAAAATGGAAATCATCTTCTCGCCGATCAATTGCAGTTTGCGGAGTGGCGTGAGGATTCGTTTTCTGCGGTCGCAGGATTTTCGATCGGCAACCAACCCTCCACTCCGGGAATGATGTGTTTGGGCGACTCACATGCTATCATTCCTCCGTTCACTGGAAACGGCATGACCATGGCCTTCGAGTCCGCGGAAATCGCCCTGCCGCATTTGATCGCTTATGCAGCAGATCAAATTTCATGGGAGAAAACTTGTGAGCTAACAGATAAACACCTCCACAAACATTTCCGAAAACGCCTCACAGCCTCACGTTTTATCCATCCCCTGCTTTTTCACCGTGCTTCACGACACCTCCTCAAGCACGCTCCCATCACTCCTATCCTAAGCCTTCTTCGCTAAAACGCCCATGTATCTCAACAGCATCTGCACCGCTCAAGCGGCTCACCCCTTCACTCAGTTAGAAACATGGAACACTCTTCAAAATCACCCTGAAATCGATCAGCTCCAGCCACGCTCACTGGCGATTTTAGAAAAAATTCTCACCCACACGAATTCCGGCATCCATTCCCGCCAGTTCGGTTCGAACGATTTACAGTCTGTATTCGCGAAAGATGCGCAGGCCCTGAATCAATCTTTTGAAAAGCACGCGCCCGAACTCGCAAGCCAAGCCCTTAAAAAAGCAATCCAGCAAGCCGGACTTGAGCCCGATCAAATCGACGCGCTGTTTCTCTGCACCTGCACCGGCTATCTCTGCCCCGGGCCATCAAGCTATGTCGCAGAAATCGTCGGTCTCCGTTCTAACACCTACCTCGTGGATCTGGTAGGGCTAGGTTGCGGAGCCGCCGTTCCCACACTCCGCTCCGCTCACGGTTACCTCGCGGCAAACCCCACTCATCGAGTCGCGGTGATCGCCGTGGAAATCTCCTCAGCAGCTTTCTATTTAGATAACGATCCCGGAGTCCTGATCTCACTATGCTTGTTTGGCGATGGCGCGGCGGCAGCGATTTTAAGCGGACAACCCACCACCGAGACCGATTTGAAATTTCATGACTTCGATACCCATCACCTTCCCACCGAACGCGAAAAAATCCGGTTCACAAATTCCAAGGGAAAACTCAAAAACCAACTCCACCGCACCGTTCCCGGACTCGCGGCGCAAGCTGTCTCCACTCTCTATCAACGCAGAAAAATGGATCCCGAACAAATCCTCGCGCATTCCGGAGGTCGCGATGTGATCGATGCGATCGAGGCCGTCATTCCTGAATACGAACTCACCGAAACTCGTGAAATCCTCAGCCGACACGGTAACCTCTCCAGCCCATCGGTTTTGTTCGCTTTAGAGCAGCGCTTGAAAACTCATCCCGAAACCCGTTCACTCTGGCTCACCGCGTTCGGCGCCGGCTTCGCCGCCCATTCCTGCCACCTGACTAGCACCTCATTTTGATCGAGCCTATAAGTCCAGACTTCAAACTGAAAACTTGAAACTAGCAAACTCATCAATATGCCAACCCCATCACAACGCCTCGCCCAACAGCAAAAGCCCGACGGTTTTCCCGTGATGAAACAACGCTGGGCGGAACTAGGATTCTTCCACTGGGCCGTCTCGCCCGATCTAATCTCTCCACGTTTACCGAAAGGCCTGCATGTCGATACCTTCGATGGTAAAGCATGGTTAGGTGTCGTCCCCTTCCTAATGCAGCGGATCCGCCCCATCGGCCTACCACCCTTGCTCTATCTTTCGTGGTTTCACGAACTCAATCTCCGCACCTACGTCTATGACGACGCCGGAACTCCCGGGGTCTGGTTTTTCTCCCTCGATTGCAATCAACCTCTCGCCGTGGAAATCGCGCGACGTATGTTTCATCTTCCTTACCAGCACGCGAAGATGCGCTCGAACATTTCTAGCCGTTCTGTGGAATATTTCAGCCAAAGAAAAAACCATCCATCCGGCGAAGCCTCTTTCGAATACCCGCGCCCCACTGATCCACAACCCGCCGTTTTTGGATCACTCGAATGGTTTCTGATCGAGCGCTACACGCTTTTTTCAACCGATCCCAAGGGAAATATCTACAACGGACGCGTTTACCACGATCCCTATGAAATCGAGCCCATGGCCTTTGGCCAATGTTCGAACCTGCCCTTTTCTCTGAATGGATTTCCCGAGCCAGAATCCCCACCGGACTCCCTGATTTCCGCAAAACCTGTGGATGTGACCGTTTATCCCTTGAAATTACAGGGATAAATCTTTGTTCGCAAAGCTTCGCATTCTGCACGAATCCTGCTACCCATCTGCCACATCGCTTTCATGACCCAAGAGCAAATCAGACTTTCCGAAGA
>JANOKJ010000035.1:0-8845 GCA_031419275.1 Akkermansiaceae bacterium
CTCGCCTGGCACATGACTTGGAAGCTGGCGCAAAAGAACTCGCGAAATCAGGCAAGAATGAATTGGAAGTCGAACATCGGCCGGTCAGTTCTCCCGAAGGAATAAGTGGCGATTACACGGTCTTGTTGCAGGCTGTGCAAAGCAGTAGTCCAGCGAGTGGGACCTTGGCTGTGAGCGCAGTTGGGGGGAAAAAATACGGAACTTCCTATCATCTGAATTTTATGACCGTGCCCAAGGAATTAAATATCCGCAAAGCGCGAGGCGAAACGACCTACCTATTGCTTAGGAAGACAGGTGTTCCCGATGACGGTAATCTGAGGGGAAGTAAAGCAATCGAGGTCATATCCATCAGGTGATCATAATCCTAATCATGACCTATCATAAAAGTCATTCTGGGACGACATCGAGACTCATATAGCAGATTTTGTTTCAGTTTCGTTTTGATTTACGGCGATAAGCTAGACGTTGTAGCTCGCTAGAACAGGGCTTACAGGCATAGTAAGGCCATGATTTGTCTTTATGCATGAGAGTCCGAAATTCAGTGAGGTTTTTCACTTCTTGGCAAATTCGGCAGCGTTTAGTACCATCGGGCAAGCGTGCAATAGCCGCCAAATCCCTTATATAATATGGCTTTTCTAGTTTTATGCTGGTGTCACCTAAAATGGAATCCGTACCCTTGTGGTTTTTACGGCGATGTGAAACGCCAATGCCGTTGCTCCGTTAAACAGATCGAAAACTACCGCCAACGCATCTCCGGTCCGTTGTTAGATCGTATCGACATCCACGTCGAAGTTCCGCTTGTCGATTTCAAAGATCTCACGTCCGATATCGTTACCGGAGAGTCCTCCGAAACCATCCGTCAACGCGTCTCGACAGCAAGATCGATCCAAGTCGATCGTTTCAAAGCCGATAAACTCACCACCAACTCCGCGATGGGCGCCCGTCAAGTCCGTAATCACTGCAAGCTTGATTTAGAAAGCAAAGGCTACCTCGAACACGCCATGGCCGAGATGAACTTCTCCGCCCGCGCCCATGATCGCATTTTGAAAGTCGCTAGAACCTTGGCCGATCTAGCAGGTAAACCTGACATCACAAGCAACGAAGTGTTAGAAGCTATTCAATTCCGCTCTTTGGATCGGCAGTTGTTTGAGTGAAGATCATATAACTTTATTACTACTCATTTGGGTCGTCGAATTGGCTACCTACTAAACACAACTAGATGATTCGTTCCGCGCACTTCCAGTTTGAATCCAAGACCCTCAAATTTTGCCGTCAACCCCCTTTTCCCCTTCCCAGACCGTCTCTCTAGTGTATTATCCGCGCTGGGTGAAAAAGCAAATTCCTAGCATTTATCGATATATGTTGAAATGGCTCTACAGTAACTTGCCGAGGTGGATTTTGATGATGCTTTGGATGGCCACTCCGTTGGTTGCTGCCGAGTTTCCGGTTTATGTCACCATCGCGGAAAATCAGGCCGAGCTCGCGGGCAAGATGACCCTGATCGATTCAGCCTCCGTGGCCAAAATCATCAAGCAGCACCACTACAGCCAATCATTCGCCTTGCACCGTGATGGCCTGAGTGCTGGACAACGCAGCGAGGCGGTGGCGTCAGCCAAAAAGCAGCTTCTGATCAACGACAAAAAACTCAAGGAGTTGATGGATGATCCCAAGAAGGATGACCGCACTCATTTTCGATCGCCACCATCACCTACGCCAATGAAATGGTGGTCGGCATCATCGGCTCGATGGGCGGCAAGGAAGAAATCAAGTGGCTGAATGAGAACTTTCCCAAGCAATATTTCATCAAATTGCCGATTGCCCAGATCATGGCGCGCCACGGCATCGGCTTCGATCCCAAGACCGAACCCGATGCCGATCAGGTGATGCTCGCCCAAACGCTTGCCATCAAGCGCGATGCAGCGGCCGCGAAATGGCTGCTGAGCAACTTAGAGACCATCAAGGAAAAGAAAATCGGATCGGGTGCCGGCCTGATGCGCATCTTGAGCATCAACCGGCTGCCTGAAGCTGATGAGCACGCCCGCAAACTGCTTGCCGCCTACCGCAAGGTGGCAACCCCGGAGGCCTTCAAAAAGCCCAACGATATCGACTGGCTCTTGCTTTATGAAACCCCGTGGGCAATCGCCCACCTCCACGCCAACCACACCGAGGAGGAGAACCGCCCTCATTTCGATGGCCTACTGCTTCACGGATCGATTTGTCATGACATCACGATGCTGATCAGCGCGGACCCGTTGTTTTGGCTGGAAATCTTTCTCGGAATCCATGAGCTCAGCAACACGTCGAATCATTTTCAGATCAAGGAGCAGAGCTGGTTTCGTCCTTATGTCCGCGCCGCCTTCATCAAGCGGGATCAGGAACAGTTCACGCAACTCAATGAGACCTTACAGTCCCGTCTGCTGAACGTTTCGCTCAAGCACAAGCTCTTCGACGACTCATCCGCGCAAGACATCGGCTACATGTTGCGTGAGTGCATGGGCATCGATCTCAGCCCGCTGCAGGCCTCCGGCGTTGCCGCACATTACGTCCAGTTGCGCTCGACCCCGAAACAAGGGGGATTGCGCTGCTACACCCAGGCCCCATGGGCACGCATGGAATGGTACCCCTCCCTGATCGGCGAACACCTCGGCAATCCCAGCTCCATCATCTATGAGCCATCCCGTCTGGCACCCTTTGATCACGAACTGGTGAGCAAGGCACTGCTTGAGGGCAAACGCCATCTGGAGTGCGCGGTGCAATCCACCCTGCTCTGGCACCGCTACATCAACAGGAATTTCACAACCCCCATCGAATGCGACATGGGTGGCGTTCACTCCGTGGTGGTCCGGCTGACGGGAGAATACTCCGCCATAGGCATGCACAGCCTGATCCGCACAGTGGCCCGACGCAAGGGCGACCAACTCGTGATCGGTTTCCAAGTCGACACCCAACACGTGGACAAGGGAGGTCTTGCCAGCATGATCGGCCAGCTCAACACGCTGATGGAGGAATACAAAGCCGATAAAGGTCGCAAACAGATTTCCAACCCGCGCTGGGAATGCAATGGCAAGTCCGGCACTCTTGAATACTCCAGCACCTCCGAGGCGGGTCTTCACTTCTTCAAATGCACCCTGCCTCAGGATCACTCCGGGGATCTGCATCTCTACTTCGATTGGCTGGCACCCGGAGAAAAACAAGTCCTCGGCCACGCCCTCTATGAACCGATATTTGAGCCATGAAAAAACTCGTCATTCTCATCCTCTTCGCATTGATCGCGGGGCTTTTCGCCAATCAGGAAGCCTACCAGCAAAAGAAACAGGCCGAAGTGGAAATGGGCAGGGCCATTGCGGAGTTGCAGAAGGCGAAATCCGGCGGTGAAGCCGCCGCCATTCAGGCCGCCCAAGCCGGTATGCAGCAGGCGGAGTTGCAATACCGCCATGCCAGCCGCGTATGGCACCAGGCCTCGCTGCGGGGCCTGAATGAAGATGCCAGCAAACGACTCATTTACAACAACAAGGCGGACAACACCCGACGCCGCAACGAATTTACCACCGCGATGGTCGATAATGCCGCAAGCCGGCCTGACATCACGGATGAAGAAAAGGCCAACTTCCTTTCCAGCAATGAAGCCTCGCTGCGCGCGATGCACATCGACAACTCCATCAACGAGAATTACGTGCGCCAGTTCAAACCCGTGGATGAAAGAATGGGCAGCACTGACACACAGCCCGATCGCATCGTCGATTCCAAGGCGAAACGCATGAGCGAGCTGATGAGCAATGTATCGATGACAAACTCCAACCGAAGCTACGCCAAAACGGGCTTTGCCGCCGAGGCCGACCAGATGGCCAGGCGGGTAATGGTCGAACAAAACCTCAGGGAATACACTCAACTGGCGACCGGTCGCGAGTTCCGCAACACCGATACCGGCGAGTTGCTGTCCTCCACCCAGCAGAGCCGAGTCGAGGCCAACGCGATGAAGGCATTGGAAAACAAGCTGAAGTCACAGGCCCACGATGGCGGCATTCCCGAGGACTTCGTCAACTTCTTCAGCGGCGACAAGAAGGATTCGAGACTTGCACTCGCCAGCCAGATTGCCAGTGAAAACCGCTCCAACATTTCGGCCCAGGCCCTCAAGATGATCGATGGTCGCGAGGCCAGCCCACAGGAGCATTTTCTCGCCATGGCGCATGTCATCAACAACCGTGCCAGCGAGCTTGATGATTACTTCACCAACCAATATCTGCCTTCCGCCAACGATGGCAAAGACAGCGTTGCCAGCCAGATCGTCAACGTCGGCATGGGCACGGCGATGCGCTCGATATTCGATGAGAGCGAGAATGGACTGGCCACCGTCCGCAGTAAGATCGATGCGGTGAAGACCGATGGCTACCGCGTCGCCTCACTGCTGCAGGAAGCAGCAAGCACGCCCGTCAGTCAACTTACTGAAAGTGACCGCAGCATGCTCATGAACTACGGCTACGTCCGCAAGGACGACCAGGGCAACTTCCACTATCAGGTGCCCACCAACAGCCGTGGCATCAACGACGTCATGGATGTGAATCTTCCAACCAGTTCGTGGTTGGATGTCGTCAGCGTGCGCTCTGTCGGAGAAACCGGGGTCGGCATGGCCACCGGAGTGGCATCCGCGCAGTTGGCAGCCAAGCTGGCACAGGCAGGCAAGATTGGAACCACCGGAACTGCGGCTCTAACCACGCTGATGGAAGTCACCGCCAGCTCGGGTTCCGATGCCATGATGAACAAACTGCACGGAAAAAACGCCGACTTCGACAAGGCTCTGCTGCAAAACCTGACCATGGCTGGAGCCGGCAAGCTGATGGGCAGTGTCGGCGATGAATTACTCAAGGGCAACAGTGCGTGGCGCGATGCCATCGAGGATACAGCCAAACGTTCCTCCTTCCAGCGCCTGATGGATGTCAAGTCCGGCAAGGGCAATCTGCTCGACAGCGACGACATGCGGCGCTCTATCGCAACTTCCGTGGGGCTCAGTTCTGAAGCCTCCATTGAGACGATGTATCAGGCAGCCCTCGAAGGTGGCCCGATCAGTCGGGACGCCTTCATGGCCAACCTGTTTTCGGGCGCCATGTCCAAGACCGCAAGTCTCGCGCTACAACACACCGGCAAGGCCGCCAACGAGGAACTCATCAAACGGCTCCCCCCAGAAGTGCAGAAGTGGGCCCGTGAAAATCCAGCGGTGCTTACCGAAGCCTTTGAACGCGCCCGTAAGAGCGACTCACACTCCGCAGAAGCCATATCCCGCTTCGAAGCCATCAAGCGTGATGCCGCAGGTACGGATGGTGGTAAGGGCGCGGATGCCTATCGCAATCCGGCGCTCGCCGACCGGGTGATGGACGGACTCAAGAGCGGCGAGTTGAGCTGGGGAGATCTTGGCATCATCGCCGAGAAAGAAGGTGCGGTCGCCTCCGAACTACTTCAGGAGGTCAAGAACAGGCGCACCGAATGGGCCTACGGCGTTTCCGAGCCCAAGGCGGGACAAGTCAATGAAGCCGCCCGAGCCGCGGTTGATGCGGACTTTGCCAATCAAATCGCCAAAGTGAACGAGGGGACCGGAACCCCCGAGTCCAAGAAGGCGGCCGTTGAACGCCTGCAACAGGAACAGGCTGCGGTCATCGAACAACTGGGCAAGGAAAAGCCCGACAAAACCCCGGAAGGCCTCAAGGCCGGTAAGGCACGCTCCAAGGCGGAGGAAAAGTTGTTCAATGACGACGTGATGGCCAACGGGATCGGACCCGAGGTCAAGGATCGCGCGTTGCGCGAGCTCGATCGCGAGTATGCCATGAAGCGGCAGGATCTCATGACCGGCGACAACCGCCCCAAGACCAAGGAGGAAATGGAAGCGCGGCTGAAAGCGCTCGATCAGGAACAAGCCGCCAATGCGGAGTCCATCCGCAACGCGAAGATGATCGCACCCGGCTCCAAAGATCCGACCAGCGACATCGACCGTTCGTGGAGCGAGCCGCGAGTGGTGCAGGCTATGAAGTCATTGCAGCGCGACCGCCTGCTCACCGAGAGCAACGGCGTCAGGGGCATCGGCCCGACCACCGCGAAAGCATTCGACCTCAACGAATACTACAACGTGATGGAGGGCGTGAAGTCCGCCATGCCCAAGCGCAATGACCCCGATAAAGGCTTCGCGAATGAGAAGGTGACCATTGAGGGAGTCGGCGAAGTCACCCACGACGATGCGGTCGCCGGAAACGGTCTGGCGGCAGCGATGTCGCACATGTCCGAAGATCGCCGCAAGCTCTACAAGGCCAACATGCTTGAAGCGGTGGCGGACAAACCCGAGGCGCTCGCCCTGAAGCAAAAGGAATTCGCCATTGCCGAACGCGCTCTGGCCGCAAGTGATGAGCGCCTCAGCAAAGCGCGCAAAACGGTTGCTGAAAAATACGGCCTCGATCCCAACAGCGATGAAGCCGGCATCTATGCGCGAGACCTGGTCTATGGCGAGTCCATGCGCGAGGTGAAAGCTCTCGACACCAAGCTCGCAGGCACACCCGAGGGCACACCCGAATGGAAGAAGCTTCAGTCCGAGCGCGAGCGCTTGATGAACCAGGCGTCGCGTGACGGCATCGAAGCCTACACCGATGCGGCGGGACTCGAGGTGATCGTCAACCGCATGCAGAGCAAGACCAACGACGATGGCAGCAAGATGTCAGTCAACGATCTCTGGAAAGATCCCAAGTTCAACCGCGATGGTGACCTCAAGCACCTTTCCAAGCGGCAGTTGGACAACATGATGAATGACCAAACGATGATGATCTCCGAGCACCTCGACGCATCCATGAACGGGGACGAAACACCGCATCAGACGGCCCGCGCACTCGCCAAATACGGACAGCGCGCGGCATTGGTCGCCAAGATGAACGGCGAGAATCTACCACCCGGCCACCCGCTGCGCAAACTCTACGAAACCGCCAGCAAACTGATGGAATACAAGGGTGATCCCGAAGGTATGCGCAAGGCGCTCGAAGAACTGGCCGGACCCGGCGGCACCTACCGCGACGGTTTGGATAAACTCCGAGGCATGGTCGAGACAGGTGTTCCCGGCCTGAAGAACTATACTGCCAGTGGCGCAAACGCGCCGCGCACGCACCAGCCCGGAGTGCCGAGTGGTTTTTCATCCCTGAGCAGCTACCGCGACTGGTTGCGGGATCGTGACAATATCTACAACCGTGGCGGACAACCCTCCGTCAATCGTTGGCTGACCAAACAGCGTCAGGCGGTCGAAAAGCGGCGCGATGAGGTCAATGCGGAGAAGGCCGAACTCCAGGAAATGAGCAAAAGCTATCTTCCCGAAGACTTCAAAGCCGCCCGCCGTCTTCAGGACCGGCTTGCCGCGGTCAAGGAGTTGATGGCTTGCTTTCCAATCGATGGCGAACCCACCGAGGACTACATCAAGTTGCTGCAGGAAAAGGCGGAACTGGAACGCCAAATCAAAGAACTCAAGGACAAGAAGGACGCTTGGGAAAAGGAACACGGCACACTCCCAGAACATCCGGCACTCAAGCAGATCGAGAAGGAGCTCGAGTCCCTGGAAGAACAGGCCAAAATGCTTGATGAGGCCCTGGAGAAAGGCACTCATCCGCCAGACTTCGTACCCACGGTGAGAGACGAAGAAGAGGAAAAAAACGCGCTCGACGAGATCGTAAACAAGAAAACCAACTCAACGGTCGATCTCGAGAAGTCTCTGGATGAGGAATTCAACCAGAGCAGACCCAAGGTCAGTGAATCCAACGGTCGCAAGGGCGGGATCATCGGCGGCCTCGAAGAGGTTACCGAACAGATTGGCAAATAGGACGCAGTAAGCAACGGCAACCCAAGGACTATTATAATCTTGGATGGGTGCGCTAACGACCAGTTCATGAGTAATCATTGGTAGCGATTTAGGGTGGCAATGGTGGTCTGGAAAAAAGTAGGCTTTCATGGGGTTCGACGTTTTCTGCTGCGCACCTCCGATGTCGTCACCGGTGAATCTTCCGAAACCATTCGCCAACGCGTTGCCACGGCGCGGACGATCCAGGTCGGGCGTTTAAAAGTCGACAAACTCACCACCAACTCCGCGATGGGCGCTCGCCAAGTTCGCGATCACTGCAAGCTCGACGCCGAGGGTAAAGGCTACCTTGAACACGCGATGGAGCAGATGAACTTTTCAGCTCGCCCTCATGATTGGATCTTAAAAGTTGCTAGAACTTTGGCTGACTTAGCAGGTAAACCTCACATCACTGGCAATGAAGTTTTAGAAGCGATTCAATTCTGTTCTCTGGATCGGCAGTTGTTTGAGTGAATTCATATAACCATTTTCAGATGAGGAAATGCCATAGCATAAATGGACAGGATTGAAATCCACCCTTTTAATGCGATTCATAAAGTAGCTGAAACACTCATTTAAATCTGTTCCGGATTAGGGGACTCTTACACTATCAGTTTGTATAAGCAAATGATGCGGAATATAAACCGTGAGTTTTCGTCTATCAGATTTTATCTAATGCCAAGAAAATGAAAACCCTTCGTAATACATCTCTCATCCTGATTTTAACTACGGTCGTATCGGAGGGCGAGATCACCAAGCCTTGGAAAAAACACATCATATTGGCGACCAACAATGGCGCGGAGGGGCAGGCGTGCAGAGTTAACACGGCTGTAGCAGATGATTTTGACAAAGATGGAAACATGGATGTGATCGCATCCTATGATGCCAAGGTCGTTTTGTTTCGTGGGCCGGATTGGAAGCCTCATGTGATTGTCGAGGAAATGCCATAGCATAAATGGACAGGATTGAAATCCACCCTTTTAATGCGATTCA
>JANOKJ010000036.1:0-21253 GCA_031419275.1 Akkermansiaceae bacterium
AGAGACCGACGCCCGCTCTAACATTAAAGCTGAGCATGGCACCTTCACAACCAATGTTCCCGGTGTCTTCGCTGCGGGTGACGTACGCCGTGGACAATCACTCGTTGTCTGGGCAATTAACGAAGGCCGTGGTGCTGCTCGCGAATGTGACCGCTTCCTAATGGGCTCCACGAATCTACCTTAACCTGTTAGCTTGACGCCAAATTTTAGATTCTGTCGCTTAGGCGGATTCTAGGATGCTGTTGCTGGAATTGAGATCGGGATAATGGCGGCGGCAGCCTGAAAGCGTTTCGGCGTAGCATTTGTCACGGGACTCCGCGATGGTGCGATCCATGTATTCTTTGATCGCGGGATACTCGCGGAAATACGCATCGATGATTTCCGCAGCTTCGTTGCGGGATATTGCAAGGCGTTGCCAGTGGCCGAAAGCGGAGATGCCGTAGATGATTCCGAAGTTCACCATTTTCGCACCAGAGCGCATTTCACGAGTGACTTCTTCCGGCGTCACGCCGTGGACCTTGGCAGCAGTGATCGTGTGGATATCGACACCATCATGGAACGCTAAAATCATCGTCGGATCACAGACAAGCGCTACCTCCGCGACGTTTATTGAGCAGCAGTCAACCATATCAGCCTCATAAAAAATCCCCAACTCTGGATAACGAGTTGAGGATTGAGATTCGAAGCAAAGATTTAAGAAAACTTATTTAGAGCTACCTGGGAGGAAGCGATAGTAAACTTCCAGCATCATGGCGGCCAAGCAAGTCGCCATGTGTTGATTAATCGGACCATGGTTACCGACATTCTGTGTCCATGAACCATCTGCAGCCTGAGCCTTGATTAAGGGATCTCTAACCATTTCATTGTGTTTATCCCATTCTTTTCCACCATGGTTCAGCATCGCTTGCATGTGGTAGTAGTGATAGTAGAGATTTGAATCAACTGCAGGAAAATTAAACTTTGCGTTTTTCTCGATCCATTCGACGCCTTTTTTAGCAGCCTTTGAATTACCCTCATCCCACATTTGGAAAGCGAGAACTCCACCACCCGTCAGGCCTGAGCTTTGAGCTGGATTGTTACGATACCCAATGGCTCCATCTGGACCTTGTACTTTCTCTAGCCACTCGAGAGCGAGTCTTGAATGCTTCTTGAACTCACCGTCTTTCCATAGACCCGTGTGCTTACAAGCCTTCATCGCTTGGATTTGCCAAAAGCCAACCGAGTTATCACCCGTTGCAGCTTGACCGTAAACATAGTTCCAACCGCCGCTTGGCGCTTGGCCCTTCATGACCATATCACCTGCTTTTGTCGTAACTTTATCAAGATCAGGAATCTTGATATTCATTTTGCTACAAAACGTGTAGGCCTCAGCCAAAGCGTAGGTAGCAATACCGTGATCGTAGACCCACTGAATGCTGTTAGCAGGTTTGTTGGTTAGGCGGCCATCGCCCTTAGCGCCCACGTTTACCAAGTAGGTAATCGCTTTAGAAACGGTGTCGCCATATTTCTTGGATTGAGGTGTTTCACAATGTCCGAGATAAGTAAGCAGAGCCAAGCCTGTCATCGCGACAGGGTGGGTTGTGTCCCAACTGCCATCTGAATTTTGGGTTTTCTGAAGATAATCAAGCGCTTTGATCACTGCAGCTTCACCTTGGGGTGTGCCGCCGCTGTCTTTCATGCGCTCAGCCCGATCTCGTGGATCACAACGCTTGCGCATGGTTGTAGGAATTTTAGCAAATCCACCACCGCCGCTTCCGAAATCGCCCGCACTACCCCAACCACCGCCGAAATCATTTCCGTCGCCGAAGTCCATACTCGGAGTCGACACGTCGACATCTGGAACTGGTATCGAGACAGCTGAAGTTGCATTGCTAGCTGCGATCACTTTTGACATCGAACTTGATGGAGCCGAGGGTTTTCTATCAACCCGCGTGCTGACTTTTCTCTCTTCGATATTCTCCTCATCGACCGCTTGGGATTCGTAAGTTACGATAGTGGGAATTTCTTTTACGGAGATTTTAAGCAAGAAAATGCTCATTACGAGGAAGACCAGCGCTACGACTAGCACGGAAATCACCATCGATGTGATGGTAGAATTTCTCTGTTGTCTGCGGAGAAGCTCTTGCGCTTCGGGGCTAAGTTGAACGTGTATCATAGCTTTAGTAGATTTATTATTCGTGAAATTATGTAACGCTGACTGGAATACCAGAAGAAAATTTCATGAGTAGGAACGCCCACAAGTGACATTTCTTAGGTTTATTTTCAAAAAAAATGCTCCTGAGACGATTTCTGCCAATTTTCGTCCTGAAAATATCCTGAAACGCTTATGAATTAACGTTTTTGCGGAAAAACCAGCACGTTTTCAAAGTCGAGTTTGTAGTCACCATATTGCTCTTTTAGCTCTTTTTCCTCTTTTTTGCTGATCGGGGCAGTCGTAAAGAGCGGCAAAATCGGGTTGCCATCGCTTGTCATCTCATATTTCACTCCTTTTTCTTCGAGTTGGAGTAAAAAACCGACTTGGCCACCCGGTGTTTCACCAACGGCAATATCCAGTTTGATCTGTTGTCCCGCCTTCAACTCCACCCATTCGCCATAACGAATCCACCAGCTGGCCTTGGTAAACGGGGCTCCACGGCGGGAAGTCGGTTGTTCAGGGGCATATCCCTTGGATTTTGGGTCAAGGCTTTCGAGCGTTTGATAGTAATTGAAAACGGTTTTACTGTTGATCATGACGTGGACGAAGTCATCGCCACCGCCCGAGAAGCGGTACGTGCCGGTTTTCGGAACGGTAACGGTGCCGCTATAATGCGCAATCCAGCCACGGGGTTGGATTTCTTTTTCTGCATCGAAAAACGAAGGTCCATCTTCAGCAGGAGCCATCGGCACGGCGAGGCGGGTCAGATACAATGGCGTTGGGGCTTTGAAGTAATCGTTGAATGCCAAATCTTCGAATTGGTTTTCGATCAGGCTCCTAGCAGAAATCACAAAACTCGCAGGACTGTAGGGAAGCGGGTTACCTTTCGGCGACTGCTTCAAATCGTAGATATAGCCCTTCAACCCTCCAGATTTAGCACTGCTGGAACCGAATCCGCCACCACCACCTATACCTATACCCGCAGTGCCTGAACCAAAATCACCTACGCTGCCCCAGCCACCGCCAAAGCTCTGACCGTCTCCAAAATCAGGAGCAGGAACCGTCACGTCCACATCCGGAACCGGGATCGACAATAATGATGGGTTGGATGTCGCGATAACACGAGTGATGGTGTTTGCTGGAGCGGATGGTTTTCTGACAACCGTGGTAGTGACTCTTTTTTTATCGAGTGACTCCTCCACTTTTTCAGGACTTTTATAGGTCACAATCGTAGGAGTTTCTTTAATCATAATGGGTAGGATGAAAAAACTCAAAACGACAAGAATGAATGCGACAATAATGAAGGACAGAGCGATCGACAAAATCGTTGAGTTTCTGCGCTCTCTGTGGAGATTCTCGATGGCTCGAGGACTAAGTTGGACATGGAGGCTCATGGCAGTTCGGGGTTAGATTTTTACAATTGAAACATCGCTCAGAAAAACGCGATTTCAAGAGTGAGAACGCACAAGAGATTCGAAATCTTAGATGCCGAAAAAGACGGTGAAATGAAATGCCATCTCCCCCATCTATCAATGCGCGGCCAACCAGTTTTTGCCGGTGCCTTTTTCAACCAAAATAGGCACATCATGCGGAAGCGGTAGCGCGGATTCCATGATGTGAATGATTTTCGGAACGAGCTCCGATTCCTCATCGGGATGCAGATCGAACACGAGTTCATCGTGAACTTGAAGAAGCATCTTCGTCTGATATGGCTTTTTACGCAGTAAGTCGTCGATGCGGATCATCGCAATTTTGATCATATCTGCGGAGGTCCCTTGGATCGGCATATTGATCGCAGCGCGTTCGGCGTTTTGTCGCAGTCCGGCATTACTTGAATTGAGATCGGGATAATGGCGACGGCGACCGGAAAGGGTTTCCGCGTAGCCTTTTTCACGCGACTCCGCGATGGTGCGATCCATGTATGCTTTGATCGCTGGATACTCACGGAAATAAGCATCGATAATTTCCGCCGCTTCGTTGCGTGGAATCGCGAGACGCTGCGAGAGCCCAAAAGCGGAGATACCGTAGATGATGCCGAAGTTCACCATTTTCGCACCAGAGCGCATTTCACGAGTGACCTCTTCAGGCGTGACGCCATGGACCTTCGCAGCGGTGATCGTATGAATATCTGCGCCGTCTTGGAAAGCGGTGATCATCGTCGGATCGCAGGCTAATGCGGCCATAACACGAAGTTCGATTTGCGAGTAGTCACAGGACAGCAAGGTGGAGCCTTTACGCGGGACGAAGGCTTGGCGGATTTTGCGACCTGCGGTGGAGCGAACGGGAATGTTTTGTAAGTTCGGATCAGATGAAGCGAGGCGACCTGTTCCCGCAACAAGCTGATGGAAATGCGTATGGATACGCCCTGTCTCCGGTGCGATGTGATTCGGCAACGCATCGAGATAAGTCGACTTTAGTTTTGTCGCCTCTCGGTATTCGAGGATTTCCTCAATGATCGGATGAATACCTAACAGAGTAGATAGCGTTTGCTCATCGGTCTTGTATTGGCCAGTTTTGGTTTTCTTGGCCTTATCTAACAACTTCAAATGATCGAACAGGATTTGTCCGAGTTGTTTTGGCGAGGCGATGTTGAACGGCGTTCCGGCGTGAGCTTGGATGGATTTTGAAAGCTGATCGATGGTTTGTTGAAGATCATCGCCGATGGTTTTCAGCGCTTCGAGATCAATGGCGATTCCCTCCATTTCCATACGCACCAACACCGGTAATAGCGGCGCTTCGATCTCGGAAAAAATCTTATCCTGGCCAGTTTCCTTGAGCAGCGGCCGGAGTTTTTCGGCGAGCTGGAAAGTCACATCTGCGTCCTCAGCGGCATATTCTGCAAGAGTCTCCAAGGGGATAGACAGCATATCCAAGTCTTTGGATTTGGTGGTTTTTTTCTCTGCAAAATCAAAAAGATCATCGGAAGTATTCTCGGCCGGGCGGCTAGAAACCGCCGCCACATCAACCAATTTGACCGGTGTGTAACCGAGTAAAATTTCAGATAAATAGTCCATACTATGCCGGCGCTCGGGAACTGCCAAAGCATCAGCTAACATCGTATCAAAATACGGTCCTATCACTTCAATTCCATGCGAATGTAAAACCGATAAATCGTACTTCAAATTATGGCCGATTTTTTCCGCAGGAGAATGCAAGACCGCTTTGATTTCCGATAGAATATTTTCAGAATATGGCAGATACCAACCTTCATGAGCCTTCCATGAAAACGCGATTCCTAACAGTTTTGCAGAATGGCGATCTAACGATGTGGTCTCGATGTCGAAACAGAATGATTTCTGCGCCGCGAGTTTTTTAAAGAGCTCGTCTTGTAGCGATTTAGTATTGGCAAGGGTGTAAGTATGTGGGACTTCGCGGATGGTTTTGAAGGTATCGAAAAGCGTAGGCGCCGACTCTGCCTGCTGCTGACTTTGTGACTCGTTTTTAGGAGCTTCTTCGCCGAACAGCCGTTTTGTCAGTGTGCGAAATTCAAAGTCGATGAAGAGTTGTTTGAGCGCCTCGTCGTCGCGTTGGGAAATGATAAGATCATCCCATGTCACCTCGAGTGGGCAGTCGATGATGATCGTCGCGAGTTCTTTTGAAAGCAGTGCAAGGTCAGCATTAGCCTCAACGCTTTCCTTCTGTTTGCCTTTGAGTTGATCGGTATTTTTGAGGAGGTTTTCGATCGTTCCGAAATCAGAAATCAGTTTTTGCGCGGTTTTCGGTCCAATACCCGGGACACCGGGAATATTGTCAGACGCATCCCCCATCAAGCCGAGGAGATCGATGATTTGATGCGGTTCAGAAACTCCCCAAATTTCCGGAAGCTGTTTCAACCCAATGATTTCATGATCCGTGCCCTTGCGGCCTGGCCGCCACATGAACGTAGTATCGGAAAGCAGCTGTGCAAAATCTTTATCTGGCGTAACCATGTAGGATTCGAAGCCATCTGGCTCGGCGCGTTTCACCAAAGTTCCAATCAAGTCATCCGCCTCAAAACCATCAATCTCAAGCACTGGCAGGGCGAAAGCACGACAGAGGGCTTTCACATGCGGAATCGCCGCGGCGAGCTCTTCCGGCATCTCATCACGCTGAGCTTTGTAGGCCGGATAACGAATATGCCGAGGGGTTGGCGCCGAGGTATCGAACGCAACCCCGAGATGAGTAGGGTTTTCTTTTTCTAAAATAGAGAGCAAAGTATTGATAAACCCGTAGAGCGCCGAAGTGTTTACACCTTTGGAATTGCGGATGGGATTTTGAATGAAGGCAAAGTGCGCCCGATAAATCAGGGCCATGCCATCGAGCAAGAAAAGGCGTTTCATGCAACGCACTCTAAGTTTCAAAACGTAAAGTCCAATGAAGAATTCCGACGAAAAGTTATTTCCTGAAAAACGCTTAAAAATCGAGGATTGCGATTTGCCAAACGTCACTTTTTGGAACTAAGTTGCACCGAAATTAGCCTTTATTCGACAGAACAAACCCATCTCGCACGTATCGAGGTTGGTTTAACCCCGTTTTTTCTGATGAAAATCATCTACGCCACAGCCTTCCCCCTTTGCCTGTTCCTCTCTGCTTGCAAGAAGGATTCCTCCGCCACATCTGAAAATGCCGCAGACAAAACCCCTGACAAAGGAGCTGAAAGCTCAATAGCTCTTCCAGAAACCATTTCTTTCAACGAGCACATCCAGCCCATCCTCTCTGAGTATTGCTACCATTGCCACGGTCCAGACTCCAAAACCCGCCTGCCGGAAAAAGAACCCCTCCGCTTGGATATCGAAGCCGACGCGTTCAAAATCCGCGAATCCGGAACTCCCGTCATCATCAAAGGTAAACCTGTCGAGTCGGAATTGGTAAAATTGATCAAATCCACCGATAAGGACGAGATCATGCCCCCGCCGAAAAGCCATAAGGTGATGAATTCCAGAGAGATCGCTCTCATCGAAAAATGGATAGCACAAGGCGCTGAATACGAAGGCCACTGGTCCTATGAGCCAGTAGCTCGACTCGATCCGCCGAAAAACGATTGGTCAAATAAGTCCATTGATGGATTCATCCACGAAAAGCTCACTCAAGCTGGCCTCAAACCCAATGAACCCGAGGATCCACGCAGATTTCACCGCCGCTTGAGTTTCGACCTCACCGGACTACCCCCAGAACCCAGCGCTACCGATGCCTTTGTAGCGGCATACGCAAAAGACCCTGATGCTGCGGTTTCAGCCGAAGCAGATCGCATATTGGAAAGCATCTCCAGCGCCGAACATTTATCCCGTCACTGGCTTGACGCCGTGCGCTACGCCGACACCCATGGTATCCATATTGATAACTACCGCGCCATCTGGCCTTACCGCGATTGGGTGATCAATGCATTTAAATCCAACATGCCTTGGGATCAATTCACCACTGAACAAATCGCCGGAGATCTTTTACCTCAGCCCACTCTCGATCAAAAAATCGCTACCGGCTTCCTACGCTGTCTCTCGACCACCGGCGAGGGCGGAGCAATCGCAGATGAATACTTTGCCATTTATGCAACGGATCGCGTCGATACCATGGGCGCAGTTTGGCTCGGCTTAACAGCTAGCTGCGCATCTTGTCACGACCACAAGTTCGATCCCTTCTCCACCAAAGAGTTTTACCAACTCACTGCATTCTTCCGCAACAACACGATGTCGGCCTTGGATGGAAACAATGCCAACCACCCACCATCCATCTTCGCTCCCATCATGGAGGACCGCGAAACATGGAACCAACTCCAAGTCAAAATATCTGATGTAAATAAACGCATCGAATCCCGCAAAGCTTCAGCGAACAATGATTTCCAAGCATGGCTCACAGGCCAAGCCAAATCAGAAACCAAAGAAATCGATTCCACTCTCTCGCTGCATCTGCCGTTGAATTCTGAAAAAGGACCAATCACCGGCACAATCGACGGCGTAGCCAAAGAATGGCCAGCCGAACCTGCCCGCATCGATGGTCCAAAAGGTAAAGCGGTTGTCGTTTCCGATAAGCCTATCGAACTTGGCGATATTGGAAATTTCACCCGAGCCGACCAGGTCAGCTACGGCGGTTTTGTTTGGTTTGAAGGAGCGCCCACCGGATCCGTCATCGCAAAAATCGATCCCGCACAAAGCTACCGTGGCTGGGATCTGTGGTTTGAAGACGGCAAACCTGGCGCTCACGTGATCGACTCTTGGGACAAATCCGCGTGCAAAATGCAGTCGGATGGCAAACTCAAACCCAAAAAATGGTATCATATCATGGTTGTTTTCGACGGCACACGGAGCGGTCACGAATGCCTGTCGCTGTATGTTGATGGCAAAAAGACCGGCGCGAAAATTTACCCCAATACGGTTGGTGGAAACATTGTTACCCCCACTCCCCTCACTCTCGGCTCGCGTGGAAATGGCGATTCCAAAATCAACAGTAAAGTCGCGCTCCAAGATTTCCGCATCTACCGTCGCCTGCTCAGTGAAAATGAAATCGCTCGTCTGGCCAACACACAAATGATTGATGAATGGATCGCAATGCCAGCTGACAAGCGCAGCAAACAGCAAAACGATGCGCTCTTCGAACATTACGTCACCGTGGTCGATCCTCCGTCCCTCGGATTCATCGCCGAGCGCGACAAACTCATGGCAGAAGATAAAAAAATCCGCGATCGCGGCTCAATGACATTGGTCTACGAGGAGAAAAAAGAAGCGCCCTTTGCCCACGTCCTCACTCGTGGGGCATACGCATCCAAAGGCGAAAAAGTAACGCCCGAAACCCCAGCCATGCTTCCACCCATGCCCGAAGGCGCGCCTAAAGATCGTCGCGGTCTTGCGATGTGGTTGAACGATCCTAAAAATCCACTTCCCGCCCGCGTTACTATGAACCGCCTATGGTATAACATGTTCGGCAAAGGCATCGTCGAAACCAACGGCGACTTCGGCATCATGGGCGCTCGTCCCACCCATCCAAAACTTCTCGACTGGCTCGCCTCCGAATTCATCGCAAGCAAATGGAACTTCCGCCACATGGTGAAAACCATTGTGATGTCTGAAACATACCGCCAAGCCGGTGAGATTTCACCTGAGAAACTCGAAGCCGATCCCGCAAACCATCTGCTCGCACGCGGTCCACGCACCCGACTCGACGCTGAACAAATACGCGATCTCGCTCTCGCTAGCTCCAATCTCCTCTCCAAAAAAGTTGGCGGCGCCTCAGTGAAACCTTACCAACCCGACGGCGTCTGGAACGCAGTCGCCATGCCGCAATCTAACACCAAAGATTATAAGCGAGACACAGGAGAAAGTCTCTACCGCCGTTCCATGTATACCTTCTGGAAACGCACCGCGGCACCACCGACCATGGAAATCCTCAACGCTCCTTCTCGGGAAAACTTCTGTGTCGCTCGCGAACGCACCAACACTCCTTTGCAAGCCCTCGCTCTCATGAACGATCCGCAATTTGTCGAAGCTGCTCGTGCACTAGGCATCCTCGTTTTAAAAGAGGGTAAAGATTTCGATCAACGCCTCGATATCATTACCCTACGATTGCTCAACCGTAAGTTGGATGCCGATGAACGCGCCGCAATCCTAGAAACCTATACCTCTGCGGAAAAATATTATCGTGAGAAACCCGAAGAAGCAAAACTCGCCCTCACTGTCGGAGAATCAACCTATGATGCAACTCTTCCAACCGTTGATCTCGCTGCATGGACCTTGGTGGCGAATCAATTATTCAACTTAGACGAAACCGTAACCCGCTAAACTACGATGAATCCAGTAGATCTTTACAACGAAGCATACACTCGCCGTCAGTTCTTCCGCAAAACCGGAACCGGACTCGGCGTTGCCGCGATGGCATCTTTACTCAGCCAAGAAGGAATGGCCGCAGGCAAGCCCATGGGCAACATGTCGATCCCGCAGTTCGCGCCCAAGGCCAAACGCGCGATCTATATTTCACTCATCGGCGCACCTTCCCAACTAGACACCTTCGATTACAAGCCCGAGCTCAAAAAACGCTTTAAAGAAGACCTTAAAACCTATCTCGCCAAAGAAGGCGAACGCCTCACTGGCATGACCGCCGGCCAAGCAGCCTTCCCCCTAGCTCCATCGATTTTTAAGTTTAACCAACACGGACAGTCGGGAACCTGGATGAGCGAGCTACTACCATGGCAAGCAAAGATGGCTGATGATATCTGCGTGATCAAATCCATGCACACGGATGCGATCAACCATGAGCCCGCCAACCAACTTATCTGCACCGGCTCCATGGTTAACGGCAAAGCCTCATTGGGATCTTGGTTATCTTACGGCCTCGGATCGATGAACGAGGATTTACCATCTTTCGTCGTACTCCACGCAAAACACACCTCTCCCTTCTCCAACGTCCAAGCCATCTCCTCAAGACTCTGGGGCTCCGCTTACCTTCCTGGTAAATACGCTGGTGTTTCACTTCGTTCTCTCGGCGATCCTGTTCTCTTTCTTCAAGACTCACCCGGCGTTCCCCGTGAGCTCCGCCGCAGTATGTTAGATGGATTAGGAAAACTGAATCAAAAGTCTTACGATGCGATCCAAGATCCTGAAATCCAAACCCGTATGCAGCAATACGAAATGGCTTATCGTATGCAACGCTCCGTTCCGGAACTCGCCGATCTCTCAGGCGAATCCGAACACACCTACAAGCTCTACGGCGACGATAGCAAAAACCGCGGCACCTTCGCCAACTCCGCCCTGATGGCCCGTCGTCTGCTCGAGCGCGGCGTGCGCTTCGTCCAAATTTTCCATCGCGGTTGGGATCAACACGGCGATCTCCCACGCGACCTCGCTTCGCAATGCAAAGATGTCGATCAAGGTATGTATGGTCTCATTCAAGATCTCAAACAACGCGGGATGTTAGAAGATACCCTCGTGGTCTGGGGCGGCGAATTCGGTCGCACGGTTTACTCTCAAGGCACCCTCACGGAAACCAACTACGGCCGCGACCACCATCCTCGCTGCTTCAGCATCTGCATGGCGGGCGGAGGCATCAAAGGCGGCCAAACCTACGGTGAAACCGATGACATGAGCTACAACATCACCAAAAATCCCGTGCACATCCGCGACCTCCACGCAACTATCCTTCACTCTCTAGGTATCGACCACGAGCGCATGACCTATAAATTCCAAGGTCTCGATCAACGTCTCACCGGAGTAGAACCTTCTAAAATCATTACAGATCTCTTCGCGTAGACTTTCCTGAAATCTTTATCTTTTCGGGCTGATATCTTAAGGTTAAGATAAGGCATGAAAAAGATTCTTGCTGCCATCGACTTTTCCAACGCCACATCAGGCGTCGTCAAAGCTGCCACAGAAATAGCGCAAGCTTTCGGAGCAGAACTTCACCTGCTCCACGTGATCGAACCCGAGCCAACCTATACCGCCTACGGCTTAAGCCCCAGTGAGTTTCCTGTGATTCATGACTTTCATCTTGAATCGCGCAAGCGTGCTAAAAAAGCGTTAGATGATGTCGCCGCCGAGATTACCACTCCTGAAATCAAACCAACCGCCCACCTCGCCGATGGTAGCCCGTTGCTCGAACTCGAAACTAAGATCAAAGAAATCGGCGCCGACCTCGTCATCCTTGGTTCACACGGTCATAGCATTGTGGCATCTCTCATCCTTGGAAGTGTAGCCGATGGAATGGTTAGAAATGCTCTCGTCCCGACACTGGTGATTCCTGCGCGGGATGCTGAATAATCACCTCTTGTAGAATACCTGATTTAATTTTCCAAAACTCCAACTCGGAAGAATTTAGGTTTTTGCTCCGCACCTCCACCTTGCACTGGAACCGTCGATGGAAACTCAACGCTAACAGCTTGCAGCTCACTAGAACCTATGGCGAATTCAGTTTTACTGATCAATTCTCAACCTAAAAAAGCCCTTCCCCCCAGACAAATCCTGACCATCGGCGACTACCTTGAGCAATATGTCACTGTCGATTTCCGTGGTGAGACCGCTACGGGTCCATGAATTAAGGTTTGTGGACCACCAGACGGAATAAGCGACGTCGCCGCGTCTTGATGCACGCGGCACCTCAAACACTGGGATGCCGGAAATATTGATAGAGAAAACCGCAGGTGATGGCGCGGAACTAGATAACGTGGGGTTACTGCCTAGAGCAAACTCTGTAAGATTGTCCGCTCGGTCGCCATCAGGGTTAGCACTTGGAAGCGCATTGTTGCCTCCACCTGGAAAATGAGTCTCGGCGAAATCCGCATAGGTCAATAATGGAGTGATCACGTTGCTCTGTCGGATAGTTCCGCCGACACCAACTGAAATGAATGTGTTCTTGAAGAATGTTAGACCATTGCGATCCGAAAGAACGCCGGGATTGATCACAGTCCAAGTCTTGCCATCAGTGGAAACCAGATCAACGTCGGCATCGCTGGCGTCGAGGTTGACTCCAACTGCGTAAACTAAGCCGGCCCCGCTGGCGTATGCCTCCATGTTATGAGTGTCGCCGGTTTGATTGGTTTGCCAAGTTTGTCCTAGGTTGAGCGAGTAGCAGACCCTGCTGTAGAAGCCGCTGGCCACGAAATGCTTGCCGTTATAGTAAATGCTTCGATAATCCTTCCAGCTATCAAGACCACTGCCGGATGAATAATTGGTCCATGAAAGTCCATCGGTGGATGAATAAACCGCGACGTTGCCGTTGTAGGTAGGGGTTGTGGCATGCCCCACAAAGACAAACTTGCCACCGCCGTATGCCACATCCTGAAGGGTGTGTGTACTAGTCACGGTGGTAGTGACGGTTGACCAAACACCAGCAGCCGTCCTGTGCCGAACGGTAGCCTTATTTCCAACAGCAACTACAATTCCAGAACCATCACTAGTGATGCTGTTGAGCTCAGTTCCTGCTAGATTTGTTTCGTAATGACGAGTCCATGTCAGGCCGTCCGTGGATTTAAATACGACACCTTCCCATGCAGGAATACCGAAATCATAATCCATGCCGCAGGCGACAAATTCGCTACCGGTCCAGCAAACGCTATAGAGATGAACATTACCAAAACCCGATCCCGGACTAACGTTACTCCATGAACTGCCGTCCGAAGAGCGAAGGATTCTTTGAGAACCCACGGCCACCACATGAGTTGAATTGCAAGCAATGGAGTTCAGATCATTAGTCGTCCCTGATGTCCTCGTAGACCAAGTGTTGAGTGGGTCTGTGACCGTAACTGTTTTAGTTAGAGTGGTCGTGCCGCCCTTCATGTCACTGACGGTGACAGAGATGTTATATGTTCCACCTTGAATCCAACTATGTGCAATGGAAGCGGTATTCTTTTTAACTACCCCATCCCCCATGTTCCAGGAGTAGGCCAAGGTATCGCCATTGGCGTCACTGGCATTGACGGTGAAGAGAATTTTTTCCCGCGCATTGACGGCGCTTGGGGCGATTAGTGTGCCGGATGGTGAGGTGTTTCCAGGGAACGAGCCGAAGTTTACCTGCACGTCAAGGAACTGGTTAGGCGCGACACCTCCCACTCCGACTGGGGTGATGTGGACGTTCGAGGCCGTGTCAGAGTAAGTGCGCCCCAAAGTAACCGGAGCGTCCGCCTTGCCTCCTGACGATCCTGGAGTGGTGTCCAGAAGCCAGCATTGGTTATTAGTAGTATTACCATTTTCCCAGACCAAGTAAGCACCATTGGCAAAAGAATCGAGCTGGGCGTAGTCCTGCCGGTAACCAACCCAATAGAAGTCACTGGTGGCGCTTTTGGTGATGCGGAGTCCGCGATTACCGGTCGAACTTTGGTGGTCAAATCGATAGACTCTATAGGTTCCATTGTCGGTGGCACTTGCCAAGATACTCAAATCTGAAGACGGGATCCAGTTAAGAAAAGCTTTGGCGGCGGGATTAAAGTGACCTCCAATGACATTACCGTCGCCCATGACATCGTATACATCGCCGTATCCCTCAGTAGCCCCGGCGGGGTCGACGGGGTTGGTATTTGTGGGGACCCAGTAGTTAGCATGGGACAGCCCGTAGTTGTGACCGAACTCATGGAGAATGACTTCTGCATTGGTGGTGTTTTGAAGCCACATCTTCTGCCCTCCAACAGTAGCCAGTCCTGCCCATGTATAGCCAATGTTAACAAAGAAAATGCCAACGGTATCATAGGTGAGGCGAGGGTCTGGGTTACTCGCCATATAAGCGGCCAATGCGTGTGTATAGAGTGTATCGTAGTTGCCGTAGGAACTACTCACATTAGGAACGCGATAGGTGCCGCTGGCGACCGTGGCATTCATGGAAGTCTGACTGTAGGAGTAGCGATTGAGACCATCGTTGACATTAATATCAATCACTTGCTCCAAAGTGGAAGGATTGACCGGTTGTCCGGGTTTATCGGAGAAATCAATCATGATGAAGAAGGCTGTTTTAGCCCCGATAGCTGAAGCGTAGGAGGCCTCCTGGCTTTCTGCAGTGAACTGCGCGATGGGAAACTGATCCAGACCCGATGCCTCGATAGCTTTCATCAACCAACTGCTACCCGTGTCGGTTCCAACGAGCTCGTCAGCCTTGCGCAATACGGACTCAACCTTACTCAGTTCCTCCATATCCTGAAAGCGAAAGACTTTTCCGCCAGCCACGGCAGTTAGGCCCACACCTTGTATCGGCTCGCCGGTGCTGAAGCAAAGATTTGGGTTGCGCTGTCCTAAAGGCCACTCGGATGCAACAAATGCGGCATCAGAACTCTCCATAACCTGAAATACTTGACCACGGACGGCGGCCATTCCCCCAAGCTTAATCCCCTGAACGGGTAAGTTGCGCTTGGTAAGTTCTACCCTCTGATTTTCGGAAATGGAAAGCCTGTACTGATGCCCCTTACTATCTTCAAAAATATGCCGAATCTTACTTCCGTTTTCGTCGAAACAGTTGATTTGAACCTCGATCAATCCTGACTCAGAGAATGGCTGTTCGACCAATGCACGGATCTCGTCAGGTAAAGCTGCATATTCAGCATAGCCCAATGCATGATCAAGCGCCGCATCTGGATCATTCTGGATCAAAATCTCCATCGCTGCCCGTCTCGTGACGGCTAATTCAAGTCCTTTAGTCGTTAAATCTTTCTGCTTGTTAGACTCATCTGCCAGGTACCAGATCCTAGACCAATCCCTAAAAGTCTCAGCCTGGGAGACAGCTTTATCGATTTCCTCCACATTGATTGCCTTCTTCCCAGTTATGATTTGTCCTGCTGCAAGGCGCTTTTTGCTGTGGTTACAGCTAAAAGGGCTGTGGCCACAGCCCAAGCAGGGAACTTTATGGGAGCTCTGACCGGAGTCATCTTCGTCGTTGAAATAGAAAGAAATCAGGCATACAAACGTAAGCACAAATATCGATATCATCGTCCTAGAATACGCTTTGTGCATATTAAGACGGAGACAGGCGCCCAGTAGGTTATAGACTGAAAACTTTGGGTTTTTCATCGGGTTTGGATTTTAACCGCTTGTTAGGCAGCTTCAGATTTGATCGGGGCGCGGTGTGATCACAAAGCTCTTACGAAACACTGTGGCGAAACCCGAACATCTGACAACTTAGTATGACCTAGTCTGTGTGTAAACGTGTTAATGTAATTGATCCTGTCCTATTTAGTAACAAGTTCCATGTCGATTTGCTCTATTCTTGGCCTTTTTTAGCCATGCTTCGGCTAGCCAGAAATGCTTGCTCGGCCTCAGATCCGGTCAAAACTCTGTCCCCGTCCAGCCCGGCGGTAAGGATGAGCTGGAAGCCACAGCGGAGGGCTTGATCGAGAAATTCCTCGGCAGGCAGGCAAAGCCGTCCGCCCACTTCACGAAGCTGGAACTGGATGGGAGCGATGCCATGGAAGCCACGGTAAACGACCTCGGTGCAGACGAGGCGATCTGCAGTGCGGAAATCGAAGAGGAAATCGTAGGATTTGCCACGATGCGAGAGGGCTCGCTGCAGGCCGCGCTGGAGTTCGGAATCTGCCAGCGGAGGTCTCAATACGACCAATGCGTCCACCGCTAGTGTTTCGGTGACGGGGCGGACTTTAACCCCATCTTTTTTGGCTTCGAGAAAACAGACACCTGACACATTTTCAGACGGAAGCTCTCCCCATTCCGTGGTGAAGTTGGAAGTATTTCCAAGATACAGCGCAGCGTGAGGCCAGAAGCCGGGAAGAAACCAGTTACTCAATGCATCATCGTGACGAGTAACGAACACATCGCCAGGCCTTACTATCTCGATTATTTGATCTTGGAGCGAGGGATGAATTCGCTTGGGCGCGCCAATAGGTTTAATGCCGGGCTGATGTAGATCGGCAATGGCTCGGCCCGAAACCTCAAACATCCCACGCATGACATTTTTCCATGCCGAGCGATGACGCCTGAGAAAAGAAAACCAGCGATAAGAAATGCGGCGTTTCACCACTTCGCTACGTCGGTGCTCGATGAATTGTTCTTCAGATTTCAATAGCTCAATGATGGGGCGGATCATCGGATCATCGGAAAGGGCAAATATTTCATTGCGATGCTGTATATAATGATCCGCAGCATGAAGGTAGCGGAGCTGGTTTCGCGGCGAAGTGAGCGCTTCGTAAATCAAGGTAAACGATTTTCTTGGAATCCCAGCAAGCCGATCTTCTTCATCGAGTTTTTTCCAAAGGACGGGATGTTGAGTAGCGAGATCGACGATGAAACGATTCGCACGCAGCAAGATGCAAGCAGCTGCAAAGGCGCTAGTAAACAAGGGCAGACGCGAGTTCCATTCGACACAACTTCGCCCGGCTAGTTCGCCAAGCTCTTCAATGGTTGCCAGCAAAGAGGTGCGTAGCGTGAGATACTGCGAGTATCGTAACTTTACCCATTCTTCTTCATCAGGCAGGAAATATCCGCGTGCTGCAGCAGCCTCGCAGATCGCGATTTCACCAAGCAAACTATCGCGCCCAGGTATCGCAACGGCAGCAGCAAGCACTGTTGCTGTGCCAGCAACCAAAGCTTGCTGCATTTCTCTATCCATATGTTCGCAAGAGCTCATTTAGATCACACGCCAACTACCATCGGTCATTTTCTCAAAGGATGTGGGATAGTTTTGATTTCGAAAGCAGACTACGGCGCTTTCCAATTCGGAAATTCCGTCTTGAGCTGGGTTTTGTATTTCTCAGCTTCAGCAGCCTTGCTCTGCTTTTCTAACAGTAAAATGTATTGATGGATTGCAAGGGGCTTAAGATCCGGATCTTCACTGAACTGGATCACATACAAATAGTCAGCCGATGCCTCACCGTAACTTGCTTTTTGTGCATGCAGATCGCCTGAGACGACACGTAACCCAGCAGATGTTCGGCCTTGGGGATTGAGAATCAACCCTTCGTCCGCAGCTTTTCGAGATTCATCAAACTGCTTCAATTGATAATGACCGCGGGCTCGATCGAGCAATCCATCCGCTTTCCATGCCGCTTGATCTTCAACTTCGAGCACGTGCCCGATCGCAGTAAGCGCCTCTTTGGGTTGCTTGATCTCGATGCGAGATTTCCCTAAATAGCGCCAGACTTCTTTAGGCGTTGTGCGCGGCTCCTTATCGTTTGCCGTAAGACTGAGGAACTTTGCTGCTGATTGATAGTCCTTGCTGTTGTAGGATTGCATACCCGCCCATTGTAGGGCTTGGGCGGGGATTTCAGTTGCGTAATCTCCTTTGATCGCGAGTTCAATTTCTGCGGCTAACTGGATTGGATCTTGTGCCGTGAAATGAGATAGCGCGAGCAACAACCCAGCGTGCTTGCCGTAAGCATCTTTGCGAAGCTTGCGAGCCTCATTGAGAAACGACACGGCATCTTTGGGCTGATTGGTTTTCACCATGCCCCATCCGCTCCAATATTTCGCTTCAGCCTGGAGGTTTTCACTGAGATCCTTGATTTCTAACAGAGCTTTGTAACGAACCAACATGTTTTCAATGTTGCCTTCTTTGCGACGGGTGCGTGCGGACTCCAACCATGCCAAAGAAACCAGATCGGCTGGGGCTTTCTTTTCGGAGGCAACGAGATCGTAATCGGCAATCGCTTTTCCCGCCTCGCCTATCTCCACGTATGATTTGGCGCGTTTAACCAAGGCATGATGGACGCGCTCGTCTTTGGGATATTGGGTAATAAAATCACTGAGCGAACGGATCGATCCTTGCTTATCTCCAGCTTCCGCAAGACACCAACCACGTTGATAAAGAAATCCTGGGCGATTCGATTCACTGAGTAATTTCGGATCCACTTTGGCGAAAACTTCAGCTGCAGCGGCGAATTTATTTTTTGTGAATAATGTCTCAGCTTTGATCAACAACGCCGTATGAATCCGGGTGTCGTTAGGGCGTTTTTCTTGGTAGATCTGAAGGAACGCATCCACTTGCTCTGTAACATACTCACCCTCAATCTGGAAAAAGCAATTCAGGCGATAATATGATGCTTGGAATGCGAGATCATTCTCAGGCGGGACAGCACGCTCAATCTCGCGAAACAACTTACTGGCTTCAGTAACTTGTTTGAGTTGCAGCATGGCTCGTGCCGCTAGCATCAACCTCATCGCTTCCTTTTCTCCCTCGGCCTTCAGGGTGCTTTCCTTATATATATCGACTACTTCCTTGTATTTTTTTGCCGTAAAATAATTTTCCATCAATGCGATTTGCGCATCGGGACGGGCAGATTCCATACCTGGCTTTTCTAACACAATACGCAGGTAAGATTCCGCAACTTCTGATTTTCCAAGTTTGGTTGCAGTGATCGCCGCGTGAAGCGCTGCCTCTGCACGAATTTTTTCCGTAGCTTCAGATTTCGCAACTTGTTCGAAGAGCTTCAATGCATCTTCTGATTTGCCTTGTTTGAAAGTCATGTGTCCGAGATAGAGTCGCGCCTGATCATGTAAGGGCGCACCTTGCGGATCATCGATAACTTCTTGAAATGCTTTTAAAGCATCACGATCCCGACCGTCCATACGGTAGCAATTTCCGACTAACAATTTCCCTTTAGATTTATCCTCGGGGCGGGATCCGTTTTTGGAGAATCTTTCGAAAAGAGGCGCAGCGAAGGCATATTCGCCTTTGTTGTAATGATCCAACGCCATGACGTATGCCGCTACAGCCGCATACTTTCCTTCACCATAACCGTTGAGAAGTGTGGAAAAACAGCGTTTTGCATCATCAAGCATACCGGCTTGATAATAGCTATTCCCTAAATACCACCATGCGGCCTCGACATTCGGGTGCTTGCCGAACTCGTTAACATAGCCATTGAAAATTTCAACCGCCCGAAGGTAATGCTCGCGTCGCGTCTCTGCGTCCTCGGCCTTCTGAGCTGCGTCGTAAATATTTCTTCCTCGCTCAAACAATACGGTTTCTGGATCGGCCTGCAGCGCTCCCTCGACGACTCCAGCGCGTGGGGGATCTTGCTGTGCTTGCACGATTGAAAAACCACCGATTAGCAGGCAGGTAATTCGCAGCGGATAAAATATGTGGGACATTGGCATTGCGTCTTACTTTGAAGGGGTTGGACGTTGGGTGGCGAAAGATATATTCCAGATGCCTGCTTTCTGACAGGTATCAATAACCTCGACGATGCGTTGGTATGCCACCCCACCATCGCCGCGAATTCGAACTGGCTGATTCTCAAATTTCTCTGCAATTTTAGCTAACTTTTCTAGCAACTGCTCTAAGTCTAATGTGGATCCATCAATGCGGATGGTTTGGTCAGCCAGAATATTGATCTGGATTTCGCCGATTTGGCGTTGTGGATCAGCCCCTTCCTGAGCGGTGGGCACCGATACAGAAAGCTCCGTTTCGGATTTTGTGAACTGCCATGTGACGATGAAGAAAATCAGCAACAAAAACACGATGTCGATCATCGGTGCCAACTGCATGTTGGCGGGTTCAGGTTGTCTGCTTTGAAATTTCATGGTTCGTCAGGATTAAATGCCGTGCAGATCTGGACGGTTGTTATCGAGAAGCGAGGACACCGGCGTCGAATAATCATCGCGAGTTTTCTGACCAGGACTCTCAAATCCACCTCCCATTGGGCGTTGGTGCTCAACTTGTGTATGAAGTAGCGCCATCAGATGCGTTGATGCTGCTTCCAGTTCGGAGATGTATTTCTGCACCCGGCCTCGGAAAATGGAGTAGAAAACCAAAGCGGGAATACCGATCATCAAGCCGGCGGCCGTAGTGATCAATGCCTCGGATACGCCGCCTGCAAGTTCCATCTGACGGACTCCTTGGACATCACCCCCAGATATCTGAAGGAAAGATTTGATCATTCCTAAAACCGTTCCAAGCAATCCAACCATAGGCGCGATCGAACCAATATCAGCAAGATATGTAATTCTCGAGCTCAGCAAGCCCGCCTGTCTTGAACCTTCTGCCTCCGCGATTTCACGCACTTCACCAAAGGATGCACTCGGATATTTTGTGAAGAAATCGAGAGTTTTCTGGGTGACCCTCGCCATGGATTCGTTTTGTTTTTTACAGAATCCAATCAACCCGAGGAAGTCGCGCTTGCGAATCATGGCCTCAGCCGTGTCCATAAAGCGATCGCTGACAACCGCGTTACGACGAATCGTCAGTAAATAGATAAGAATCAGAACCACACCTATGATCGACATGAGGGCGAGGGGATACATCATAATGCCGCCCGCTTTTACGATTTCGAGGAAGCTGGACGTGGTGACTGGCGCTACTTCCTCAGCACTCGCGATGAGTGCACCATGAAACATAGCCGCAATTGTGAAAATAAAACACTTCATGAAGTTGGCACAGTGTAACTTAGTAGCTACCCTTGGCAAGCCTTGGAATGCAGGGGAAAATGGCTTATTGAGGCTGCAAATCGTTGCGGCGGCGATAGCTTTCCACCGCCCTCATCCAAACTGGACCGACTTCTTCGGGTAAACCTAGCCAAACGGTGCGATGCATCATCAGCATCGCAGGGGCGAGATAAAGCAATTGAGCGAGCTCAGATTTCTCCAAAATATCCGGCCCCTCTCTCAGGCATCGCCGCGCGAGTGCTTCTTCGATGGGGTTCATATCCGAGTGCTCAAGCAGAGAAACATGCACTCCGTTTACATAGGGATCGACCACCGCCGCGATGACTCCATTCCTATCCGCAAACGA
>JANOKJ010000037.1:0-19333 GCA_031419275.1 Akkermansiaceae bacterium
GCCGTTTCAGCCAGCGGCACCTATCGTATTTATGCTCACGACATGAATACGTTTACGGCTGGCAACAAATATGGCATCACCTTTGTGAAGGATGCGGAAAAAACGTATTGGCTAGAATATCGACAAAACAGCGGGTGGTCGGCTTCCAGTCCACGGTTGTTGAACAGCGTGACGCTTCTTTGGGATCCTTGGAGTAACAGCGGTAATGGCAGCCAGTTGCTCGATACTACACCCGGCAGTATTGCTGGCAAAGACGATGCCCCAATCGCTCTAGGACGAACCTTCTCTGATGCAGCAAAGGGAGTTCACTTTACACTCACGGGGCGCGGCGGCACGAGTCCGAATCTTTGGGCGGATGTCGTTGTTAACGTTGGCACTTATCCGGGAAATGTAGCGCCGATACTTTCGCTGGCAGCGAGCAGCACAACGGTACAGCCAAATACAGTTGTGAACTTTACTGCGACAGCGAGCGATTCAAATGGCGACATATTGGCGTATCACTGGGATTTTGGTGACAATACCTTTGGTGCGAATGCTTCGACGACGACTAAGAGTTGGACCACTAACGGCTCTAAACCCGTAACTTGTGTGGTTACGGACATGAAAGGAGGCACAGCCACTCAAACCATCTATGTGAACGTGGTGAATTCCGGGACTTATGCGATTTCGGGAACCATCACGAATTCCGGTGTGCCACAAGCCGGTGTGACGGTTAGCGACGGCACACGCACAGCTGTTAGTGATAGTCTGGGTAATTACGCAATTTTGAATGTCCCCAATGGCACCTACACGCTGACTCCGTCGCTGGTTGGCACGACTTTTTCGCCTGCGACAATCACAAGCGTCGCGGTCTCCAGCGCCAGCGTGCCTGGAAAGAATTTCACGGCTACAACCTTGTCTGTGCCTGCGAATGGCCTGGGAAGCGGCATCACACGTGAATGGTGGACCGGGATTTCTGGATCCTTGGTGACGGATCTAACAGCAAATGCCGCTTATCCCAATAGTCCTACGGGAACGGAAACAATCGCTACTCTGTTCGAAGCACCCACCAATTGGGCGGAGAGCTACGGCCAACGAATGCATGGTTACTTCATCGCGCCTGTAGCGGGCAATTATCGATTTTATATTGCCAGCGACGATAAGAGTGAACTCTGGTTAAGCCCCGACTCCACCACTGCGAACGCTGTCAAGATCGCTAGCGTTTCCGGCGCGAGTGATTGGACTAATAGTCGTGAGTGGAGCAAGTTCGCCAGTCAAAAGTCAGCCCCAATCGCACTGGTTGCCGGCCAGCGCTACTACATCCGCGCCTTGCATAAAGAAGGCACAGGCGGGGATAATTTGGCGGTGGGTGTTGAGTATCCGAATGGATCGATCGAACGTCCCATACCCTTTCATCGCCTTGATCCTTGGCCCTCCATTACCTGGGCCACAGCAACTCAGGCATCGGCTAACGAGAACGGCACGCTAACAGTAACCGCTCAACTTTCATCAGTGTCACCGCAAAATGTTTCCGTTCCGTTTACCGTCACAGGTACTGCTTCTGGAGCGGACTACACGATCACCGCCAGCCCTCTCACGATTTCGGCGGGCACGACGACAGGTTCGGTCACGATTACGATTTCGCCGGATTCCATCCATGAAGTGAACAGCGAAACCGTGATCCTGACCATGGGCACACCCACGAATGCAGCGAAGGGCGCGACGCAGGTACACACGGCGACAATCACCGACGATGATAACATCGCGCCTGTGGTTTACGCTGGAGCGGATTCTTCAGTCGCGCTGAGTTCGGGAGTGGCATGGAGTCCTTCCCAACTCTCGCCACAACTCTGGCTCGATGCGACAAAAGCGACCATTAATACCGGAACTGTCAGTCTTGTGAATGATGGCAGTGGTGGCGGGACAATGAGTGGTTCTGCAGCGTTGACGGCGAATGGGATTAGCAATCGTCAAACCGTGACTTTCACCGGCGGCAGCCAGAAACTAGCAGGCACTTATACGAACACGGGAGCAACATTGAACGCTTTCTTTGTCGGGAAATCTACCACCTCGAGCCAAGCCGCATGGACTGGTATGATGTCTATTTGGCAGACTGATATGAACTGGGACTACAACAATTCAGGTAGCGCCGTTTTGTTAGGTCAGAATGGTTCAACTGCGAATAGTATTTATACGCAACGGAGTTCGGCCCTTTCATCTACGTCAGGCACGCTCACGAATCCATTTTTGGCGACGACAGTGTTCGATGGCTCAATGAACACTCTTTTCCTCAACGGAACGGCTGCAACCAGCGTTGCATCTTCTGGAAATTTTAATGCAGGCAATGTGGTTCTTTGTAATCGGTATGATGGTGGAGTGTCCACCAATGGTTGGAAGGGCACTATGGGTGAAGTGATTATTTGTAACGCCAATCTGAGTGCGTCCGACCGCCAGAAGATTGAAGGCTACCTTGTCCACAGATGGGGTATGGCTGCGAGTCTTGCTGCCGGTCATCCATACTTGACTGATCCGCCGATGAATCTAACCGTGAATCTCGATGGTACGCTTAACGATCCAAACAATGATCCTTTGGCGACGGCATGGACGCTGGTCTCTGGCCCAGCAGCGGTTACGATTGCCAGTGCATCCTCCGTGGACACAACAGCAACCATTTCAGTCGCTGGGACATACATCTTCCGACTCACCGCCAACGACAGCTATGGCCCGATCACCGATGATGTGGTGATTAAGGTTAATCCCTCGGGAAAATATTCGGTCGTTTATAACGGCAACGGCAGCACAGGCGGAAATGAACCTGTGGATACCAATTTCTATGCCAATGGCGCGACGGTGACTGTCCTCGGCAACACAGGTAGCCTAGTAAAGACAGGCTGCAACTTCACTGGCTGGAACACAGCGGCCAACGGCAGCGGCACAGCTCGTGCGGCAAACAGCACCTTTGCCATTAGCTCAGCCAACGTCACGTTGTATGCTCAGTGGGCCTTCGCCTCAACCTATGATGCATGGTTCGCAACGGCAAACCTTGGCCGGTGGGTGGATGCCACGTTCAACGGCGACTCCAACGGCGATGGGATGGCCAATGGCTTGAGCTGGCTGCTAGGGGCCACTAGTCCTGAACAGAATGACCAACAATTCCTGCCACAGGCAGTAGCGAGTAGCGGAAATCTGACATTGTCCTTCAAAATGGTCAAAAGCACGAAGCGTGGCGCGTCCGTCTTGTCGCTGCAATACAGCCGTGACTTGGGAGTATCCGATCCATGGACGTCCCATGCAATCCAGGTCCCTGATGTCACCAGTGCGGTAAGCGGGGTGAGCTTCGTGATCACACCAATTTCCGGAACCGATCACAATCAGGTGCAGGCGACGATTCCCGCCAGTGCTGCAGGAGGAACCGGTAAGGTGTTTGCGAGAATGGTCGGCGCGCAGTAATCCTAAGCGGACACAAGGGGGTAAGGCCAAGATCCGTTTCTAACATTTTTGAAACTTCATCATTATTTAGTGTTTTTTGTGCTTTTCGTGGTTGAAATCAACGTAGCCGTGTCTTGCATAAGCGGATCGTCTGGCTAAAAATAACTCGTGAGTTTGAAGGAAAATCTACTGGCATGGATGCGTGGCGGCGATGGCGACTTCGCGGCGATGGCTTTGGAGGTTTTTCGATATCAGTTTGGAGCGAACCTTGCGTATCGGAATTACTGCGAGTCGCTTGAGAAAACTCCGGAGAGTGTAAGTAACTGGCGGGAAATTCCTGCGGTGCCGACGGATGTTTTCAAGCTGTCCGGTATCGCGATGCGGTGTTTTCCTGAAGCCGAGGTGAAAGGATTTTTCCTCACTTCAGGCACGACGCGTGATGTGCGAGGCAAGCATGAGTATCGCGATCTGGAACTTTATGAGGCGGCGGTCAAAGGCGGTTGGCGAGAGCTGGGCTTGCCGGAAATCAACAAGCCGTCGTTTTTTTCACAACGAGTCAAAGACGCGCCGCATTCATCGTTGGTGCGGATGTTTGATTTTATAGATGACGGAGGAGAATGGTTGATCGATCCCGATGGCAAGTTGCTGTCCGAGAAATTTTTATCAAACGGAGCGGCGGCGGTGCTGGGAACTTCGCTGGCGTTGTTGCGGTTTTGTGAGGAGAGCGAGCCGGTGAAATTGTTAGATGGCTCATGGATTTTTGAAACCGGCGGCAGCAAGGGTTTGCGCATAAGCCACACGCCCGCCGAGGTCAGGCATCGGCTTTCTGATCATTTCTCGATTCCAGAATCCCGCATTCTCAACGAATACGGAATGACCGAGTTGTTTTCCCAATTTTACAAATGGGGGAATGCCGAGGTCCATCAAGGCCCGTCATGGACGGCGATCCGAGTGGTGAATGTTTTTTCTGGAAAACCTGCGGCAGCGGGTGAGGTCGGGTATTTGGAAATCATCGATCTCGCGAATCTCGATTCCGTTTCCGCCATACGCACTCAGGACTTGGCAATCGCCACGGGTGAGCGGAGTTTTATCTTGATCGGACGTGATCCAGCTGCAGTTGCGCGGGGCTGCTCGCGGGGGGTTGATGATGTTTTGAAACAGAAAGGTTGATTTCACCGTGCAATCGTGCAATCGTGCAGCACGAAGTTATGAATGTGACCTTGAAACTGCCTGACGAACTTTGCAAAGCCGCGCGGCACCGTGCGGTTGACGAGTCGAAATCGCTTTCGGCCTGGATGGCGGAGTTGGTGAAACGGGAGCTGGAAGAGAAGCGAAAACCGGAGGGCAGGACACTTGCCGAGCTGCTGGCGGATCCGGCGACATCAGGTAAAGATTTCGAACTTCCTGAGAGGAAGAACGATGTCGAACGCAAAATCGATTTCTCATGAGTGAAGTGATTTTGGATACGATGACGGTTTCCGAACTCCGCAAGGAAGACCGGATGGATGCAGCCGTAAAATCCTGGCAAAACCAGCTGCGCATGGACGATACCTGGCTCAGTGTCGTCAGCGTGATGGAGATCCGGATCGGATATCTACGAGTTTTGAAACGGGATCCCGATTTCGCGGAACGCTTGAAGAGATGGTTGGAAGCCACTGTCATGCCACTATTTGCCGACCGTATGTTGGATATCGACCTTGGGATTGCTGGAGTGGCTGCGGAAATGAGAGAGATTCACGGCCTGAGTCCCAATGATTCATTCATCGCTGCCACGGCGAAAATACGCGGCCTGACTCTAGCGACCCGCAACGTTTCCGATTTCGCTGGAACCGGCATCGACCTCATCAATCCTTGGGATTTTGGAAAATGAAAACGCTTTCCGAACGAATCAGCTTCCTTGTATCCCAGCGACCCACGCTTGAGCGGTGGGTGGGATGTTATGATGAGGTGGCTTTGATAAAATGGTTAGATCTTGAGCTCGGCGATCACCGTAGGTTGGAGCAATGGATCGATGGATCGCGCGTGGTTGCGCGTGGGCCGGTTTTGCATGTGGTCAGTGGCAACACGGAACACGCTGCGTTTCAATCGGTGTTCCGCGCTATTCTGTTAGGATGTGAAAGCTGGGTAAAAGTGCCATCGGCAGGTTTGTTAAAATTTGAAGCATGGGCGAGCGGAGTTTGCTTGTTAGAAGTGAAACGTGAGTTGCCAGAAGATTGGAAAAATCCCGAGGTCGCTGTGATTTATGGTGGTGAGGAAACGATCACATTTTTCCGCGATTGGCTTTCGCCGCAGACTCGTATTATCGAGCACGGTCCAAAACTCAGTGCGGCATTTGTTTTTGAACAACGCGAGGGTTTGGAAAAACAACTCGCGGAAGATGTCATGCGCTATGGCCAACGCGGCTGTCTTTCGGTGCAGGCGATTTATGTGGCGGGAGATGTGGAAAAATTCTGTGAGAAGCTGGCAGTGGCGTTGGAAGAACGGCGACCGAAGATCGCCGCTACGCTTTCTGAGGCGGGAGGGATTCGTAATGAACGCGAGCTTGCACGCTTTCAGATCGCCAACGGCGCGAACATGAAACTCTGGGAGAGTGTGAATTCTGTGGCGTGGACCGTTCTTTTAGATAGCGATTCCACCCTTCTCCGCACCAGCCCGAGCGGTGGATTCGTCCGCGTCATGCCCATGCCGGATGCTCTCACGCCCGAAACACTTGGAGCGGAAATCGCGTTTCTCTCCACGGCGGTGGTTGAGCCTTTGTCGGAGGCGGATCGCTTGGAAACAATCGCTCCACCCAGAATCTGCGCTGCTGGCAACGCACAGGAACCTGGAATTTTCTGGCATCCGGATGGCGAAATGCCACTCGCGGGGCTTGTGCGCTGGCGCGATCTCGGTTGATCTATAGCCATGTCCGAACCCGCCATCGAAACCACCGGCACAATCCTCGAGCGCAAAGGCGAGATTCTTTACCGTGTCGAGTTGATGAACAGAAAAGTCATGCTCGGACATTTGTCCAAACCCCTGACCGATGCGAAGGCAGTATTTTCAGAAGGCGATTCCGTATTGTTGGAAATGACGCCGTTTGATTTTGATCAGGGGCGGATAGTAGGTGGATCAAACGCATAAGGCTCCGGCTCTGATCTTTGCTAGCGTATCGCAGCATTTTCAGTTAGGACTCGTTAATGGGCGATCCTGATTCTGCTGAACAAACTTTCGATCTTGCAGAAAGTCGCAGGTGTGGGATTCGCCGCGTATGGAAATGGGGAATAGGTTTCTGGATACTTGCTTGGGCTTATTCTGCGTTGTTGGTTCAACTTGGAATCGATTTCAATATTTCGGGATTCGAAATGGGAGTGCTTGTTTTTCAGGGTTCATTTCTTGTGGGGATGGGTCATGGAATTACCTCTGGAGGTATCGAGTGGATAGCTCCAGAGTTTGTTTTTACAGAAGGTCATTTGAAAGGTTATATGAACCACCCTGAGGATATCTTCGGTATGCTAGGGCGTGTTGAATTGCGGTTTTTTAGTGCGTCTGAATTTTACTTCACCATTCCCGTGGCAGGAGTTTTGTGGTTCTGGCTGCTGCTTGGTTGGACCGATGGGTTTAAAAAATTCGATTGGCTAAAATCCGTTAAAAGCCCACGCATGCTTGCTCGCATGGTTATTCTGGTTGGCTTGCCTTTGCTGATCAGTTTCTCGGAATACAAAGGGAGGAAGACAGAAGAAGTTGTCGAATGCATCATGAATATGCGAAACATTCAACAAGCGGCTCGGGGCTATCAGGGGATGAATAATACACCTATCATAGACTGGAGCGACATTTTTGGACCTAGCGGCTACATGCCAACTAAATATTCAAAATGTCCCAGCGGACTTCCTTATCGATTATCTAAAAATGGTCCTGGCGTGGGCGAACTTGCTGCAGAATGTCAAAATCCTGAGCATTTGAGGCGACTCAAGTCCGATTATCAGATCGAAACGTGGTAGTCTCTATTGGGAATTCCTCAAATACTCAAAACGGCTTTTTAATCCCCAGATAAGCGGCGCCGATGGCGGCGATGAGAGTCAGGATAAACACGACACATGGGCAAAGAATCTTCTTTTTCGCGAGTACAGGCGCGACGCCGATGAATAACCAGATCCCGAGTTTTGCCATCCACCAATATTGATCCATGGGGGGTTTTTTCAAAAAGGCGAAGCCAGCGAGCAAGATGATGAGCAAGGAAACTCCGTGTAGAATGGAAGCGGATTTTTGGGTTGAGCCACCTAAGAGGGTTGCACCGAGCGAGGCAAAAAGGGCGAATACACCGGCGAGGTGGAGAATTGTCATCAATTTAGGATCCATAACTGCGCGGACAATTCGTGAGTTAGCTGGAAAAATCAAGAAAACTCGGAAAGGTGAATGACAGTGGCTGCGTATTCCCAAAGAATACATGAAACGCAAACTTGCATGGTTGGGTGTGATTTTATCCGCCCTTTATCTACTCACGATTGGAATCATCCCAGATCCCGTCCCGTTTATTGATGAGGGGATTGCATTGGCTGTGCTGATCCAATCTGCCAGATTCCTTGGATACGATTTACATAAATGGTTGCCCTTCTTGCCAAAAAAGAAAACATACCCCGAATCAAGCCGCCGCGAAAACGCCAAGAACGTGACGATAGATGTTTGATTCCAAACTCCCCTGATATCCTTTATGACCACTGAAACTGATCAAGAAACCTGCTGTTCAAAATGCTGCCGCCTGCCATGGGGCATTACGATTTTTGGCCTGCTCATTATCGCCTTCCTGATCGCAATGCCGTTTGTTGCAGGTAACCCGAATGCCGACAAACCTTCCGATCTCTTGAATTTTTTAGGGCGGTTCCATCCAGTCATCCTGCACCTCCCGATTGGAATTTTTTCACTGATCATCCTTCAGGAAATTCTTGCGATGTTCACTCGCTACAAACCCCAGCCCGGTTTGATTGCTATTTTTGTTGGTGCAGCTAGCGCCGTTGCTGCCGTGTTATTCGGTTTCATGCTCTATATGGGCGGGACTTATGAAATGAGCGAGCTGTTAGGAGATCACCTCTGGGGTGGGATCTTTTTCGCTTGTGCTGCGGTTCTAACATTAATCGTCAAAGCGTGGCCTTTGCAGGAAAATATTTCCAATGTAATCTATCGCGTGATGATCTTCGGTAGCGTTGGTGTCATGACCTACGCAAGCCACGACGGCGCATCGATCACCCATGGAGAGAATTACCTTGTGGATTACGCTCCTGATCCGATCCGTAAACTTTTAGGCCATGAGCCAAAGGTCAAAGAAGGCACTTCTGATAAGCCGCTTGAAGAGCAAGTCGTTTACACAGACATCGTCCAACCTATCCTCAACAAGCGTTGTGTGGAATGTCACAAAGAAGGCAAATCCAAAGGCAAGTTCCGCATGGATAGTTACGAGCTTCTTAAAAAGGGAGGCAAAGAAGGAGATGGAGTTGTTCCAGGTGATCTAACCAAGAGTAACATCATCTATCGTTGCGAACTTCCTGAAGATGACGATGAGCACATGCCGCCAGAATCCAAAACGGACATCGAAGACCACGAGCTCGCGGTTATTAAATGGTGGATCAGCGCAGGAGCAGATCCTGCTAAAACCGTTGCGCAGTTAGAAATCACCGCTGAAATTCGTGACGCCATTTCAAAACTTGATCGATCCGTTGATCCCAAGGCAGGCAAATCCGATGGTCCTACTCAAGCCAAGCAAGACTTGCCTTCCGCTGAACTGGTAAAATCCCTTGCTGCTTTATCCAAAGAATTTCCCGGCGGCTTGACCTTCGAGTCCCAAGCTTCCTCCAATCTAACATTCACCGCAGTTTCCTTACGCGCTAATCTCAATGATCAGGTTTTCGCTAAACTCAAACCAGTGATTCCTAGTATGGTCTCGATGGATCTCTCCTCGACGGCGGTCACGGACAGCTCCGTCAAATTGCTCGCCTCTGCAAAGGATCTGCGGATGATTCGTCTATCAGAAACCAAGATTTCAGACGCCGCACTTGATACGTTGGCTGGATTGAAGAACTTGGAATCGATCAATCTTTACGGCACCCGTGTATCCGATGCCGGCGTAGAGAAACTCAAATCGCTTCCGAAGTTGAAACGCCTCTACCTCTGGCAGACAGATGTTACCACAGGAATGATCGATAAGCTCAAGGCTGCTCTGCCTGGGGTGGAGATTATCACCGGCATCTAAAACAGCTTGATAGATTTTTTTAAAAAGATTAAAGCTGCATTCAATAAGTTGGGTGCAGCTTTAACTTTTTAAGTCATCTGATCATGTCTCTAACATCCTTATCCGCCGCGATTTTTAGCTTATTCCTCATCGGAATGGCCTGCGGCAACCAGCTTTCCGATCGCTTGGATGCGGTGCATGAGCATTTTCTCGATGATCGCCGCGCCGCTTTATCCGGGTTGTCGGATCCATTCGGAGTTCCAGCCGCGGCCAAAGTCGTGATCGAGGATCCGATGGGCACGTTCCGAAAAAATGCCGCATGGAAACGAAATGTTGTGACCACAGTCTTCTGGGTCGGCGAGCAACCCACCGAAAACAACCCAACCCCCAACGACAAAAGCTCATGGGATCAAAACTGGATGCAAAACTTCGGCGGATACGACGATCCTAAAAGCCGCGAGGGCTTTTTCCCGAAAGCCTTCACCCCCAAGTTGAATCCCTTTTATGTGGCTTTGCCCTACAACGATATCGGCAAGAATTTCCGGCATCGCCCTGAAGCGGCCGAGGTGATTCCTTGGTTTTGGGAGAAATATCAGGGCGACGGCATCTCCGTCTGCAAAGGCCGCTGGCTCGCTATCCATTATAGAGGCAAGATTTGCTACGCCCAGTGGGAAGACGTCGGCCCTTTTGAGACAGATCACCATGAATACGTCTTCGGAAAGGAAAATGCCCGCCCAAATCGCAATAAAGCCGCGGGTTTGGACGTCAGTCCAGCGGTCAGAGATTTCCTGGAAATGCCCAGCGGAGAGCGGGTAGAATGGAAATTTGTCGAAGATTACGAGGTTCCAAAAGGCCCTTGGAAATCACTGATATTTCCTTTTAAAAATAATTAACAAAAATACTTTACAGAAAGAAAAATAAATCGCATTTTCTTAGACCTAAATATGACGTGAAATATTTCAGAGGATTAATAAAACCAACAAAACCAATAAAACCATGAAAAACTCCAAACAAATCACAGCCATCAAGCTGGCTTCAATCGCGGTTACTGCTTTTGCAGTGTCCTCTGGAAGTGTCCTCGCTCAGGGCAATAGCGGCAAAAATAAGGCTGCACCTGCACCGGCTGCCTCCAACAATGGCAATGGCAATGGCAATAATGGCAACAACGGCAACGGCAATAATACGCCAGTAGTAGTCCCGCCAGTAGTAGTCCCGCCAGTAGTAGTCCCGCCAGTAGTAGTCCCGCCAGTAGTAGTAGCTCCACCAGTAGTAACTCCTGCTCCAGAGATCCTTCCAATCCCAACTGTGCCAAAAGGATGGCTCAGTGCCTACCCAACCTTGGTTCAAGCGGGAACCCGCCCAATGCTTAGTTGGTCAATCACCCATCCATCAACCATAGATACTTACACATCCATCGATAATATCAACGTATTGACCACGCTTCAGGAGCTGGACATCGACGTTCGGGTCATCGGAGCTGGTGTGACAACAGGTGGCAGCGGAGGAAATAACGCAAGCTGGGTCGCTACTCAGGCTCAAATCAGTGTCAATTCTGGTACATACTTAGAGGTCTTCTATGGACTCAATTCCGAAGTGGATCCTAACCAGCTTGTCTGGTCCAAACGAGTTCCTAAAGACACGGAATTCCGTTTCGGCGGGCGTTATTATGTCGATGGAGCATGGGGTACGACGTATAGTTCTAATAGTGCATCTTCGAACAATATCAGGATTCTCAAAAACGGCGAATATCCACCAACGGCGTATTCTCTGGGTTCTTCGGAGCAGCTTAAATCCTTCATGGCACCATATGTCGATGGCGGCGGTCGCATTAAAATCGGCCCACTAGATGCCATTGTCATGATGGAGCTAACACAGTCAGAGTCCAATACAAACAGCCCGTTCTATAACCTCCAAGACATGGTTCTGCTGGTTACCGCTAAGCCAGTGGAATCAAGCATCGATCCCGTAACTGGTGTAAAAAGCAATAACGGACATGGTAACAACATTGACGGAGTTGACTGTTCAAACCCAGGAAAAGGCAGAGGCGGTCCGAATGGTCGAGTCGATCCTTCTGGAACTGTCGATGACGAGCGTAAGTAAGAATTCAATTAGCACATACCCTCAGAGGGATTATGAAAAACCCCGCCATATTGTTTTTGCTTCTGGTTCACCCGCTCATGGGTGAACCAGCCCAGCCTAAACCTGCTGAGCCTAAACCTGCTTTTCGTGACGCCGCTACCAATGAAACTCTGACGGCTAAATTCCGTGAAGTTTCCAAAAAGGATCCAGTGGCTAAATTCGAAAAATACAAAGGTGAAGATCTTTCGGCCCAAAGTAAGGTGGGTAGTTTGCTGGCTAGATCTGAACTTATTACATTTAACGGAAATACAACTTTGGTTCCTAAAAACGCCATTATTCGAATTCCGGAAAAGTATAAATCTCGGGTCAATAATCATAAACCAGGGTCAAAAATCCTCAATTGGGCAGATTTCTACAGGCTAAATCGTGGCTGGATAAACACCATCGAAGTTAGCTTCTCACAGGCCAAAGGCCTAGTAACCGTCTCTGGAAAAGAGATGGATGTTTTAGACGAAAGCGGAAATTTGGTAGTGGCCGTCCTGAAAAACAGCCCAGTATCTGTAAATCCCTTAAAAGAAAATACTGAAACTACCGAAAAAGAAAAACTGGAAACAACCAAGCCGGAAGCAACGAAGCCGGAAACAACCAAGCCGGAAGGAACAAAAACAGAAGGAACAAAACCATGAAACTTAAATTTACCTCTAAATGGATGGCAGTCCTTGCTACCGCTTGTTTGACAAGTGCGCAGGTGAATGCTCAATATACCAATCTCATTCGTCAGGTGCAACTGGGTAATATAGCTGCAGGAGATCCTGTGCAGACGGATGTATCAGTTTTACCGGTTGGACAACAAGCGTCACCAGAATTGATCAATGATACCGGAGCTCGATTTGAGCTTTGGACGATGGATTCAAGTGGTGCTGAGATAGAAGAATTATTGATAGATACTCGCTACGTGGGTGTTTACGTTCCACTGGCGGATGTAACCATTCGCACGGAAGATACGAACTCCGCGGTACCTCGAACCCGCGCAGACCGCCCCATTTATGTGGATCTCACGATATCTGCATTAAGAAGTGGCGTCGATGATCCTGCCGCTTCCAAAAGCGTCAAGTTCAAACACCACATCCAATCTTACGGTGATGGCGGGACCGGAGTAGGCTTAGATACCGACCTAGCAACAACCCTGTCTGAAGTGATGATAAATGAAAACGGTGTTCAAAACTTAACTTATGAGCTGACATCCATCGCAGGTGAAGACAGAAGTAAAATTCGTGGAGAAGAGCGCTTCTCGATCTTTGCGCTAGATGACTACCAAGCTGTAGAGCATCAACTTGCTTCCCAAACCGTTCAAGTTTGGCCCGTAGCTGACGGCACGATTTCTGGCATTGAAAATGGCGATACGATCGAGTTTTCTACCCCTCCACTTACCCTCGCTATCAATGACATCTATCCAGAAGCTAGGGTTTATGCTCAAGTATACCAAGGAGAGAAGCGTGACGATGGTTTCGTAGGGGAGGTTGTTCCAGGTTCGGGGGTTGCCGTCAATGAGGCAGTTCCTCAGAACCGCTTGCTTACCATCCCAGATTGGGACTCTGTGATCACCGCAAACGGCGCTTGGACCATGGAGCTGCTCACCGTTACACCATTTGGAATCGATCGCCTTGCTTGGGTTTCTTTCAACGTTGATCGTACCATCAGCGTTAGAGCCTCATCTACCACTTCGGAGTAATCCCTATGGTTTCGCTTTCAGCGCCTCTAACTCGGCTTTGAAATTATCATTTCTGTAAATCATCGAAAACTTGGCTTCCCTCGTTTTTCGGAGGAGGTCCTCAACCTCAGTCCATGCGATGAGCAAGAAAACTCCTTTGAAGGATTCCCGATGAAAAGCCTGTGTCCGCGTAACGAAGTGATTATCAACCGCCTTGTGTTGTTGATTCGCTTGAAGTGGTCCTTGTTCACGCGTGATTTGTTTCTTCATTTCTTCAAAACGTTCTTCCATTATCGTCGCGGATGTGCCAGAGTTTTCATAATGAACGGTCATCTCATACAATCCACCACGAAGGAATTTCCCTTCAACGGACGTTGCCGTCGAGTCGGGCAAGGTTCCATTGGGAGACGAAACTTTGATGATGCGCAGATTGGGATCTTTCCCCGGAATAGTGATGTTGAGATCCAAGGATTTTTCCGTAGCCCAGGAAACCAGTTTCTCCGGAGAGTCTCCCCAATTCACTCCAAACGGTGGCTTCAAAAGCTCTTGGGCATGAAGCGCAGAGAAGAACATGAAGTATATCAAAATACTGAAATATCTAACAGTAATATGCATGGGGTTAGTGAAAGAAATGAACACGGCCAAAGTCTTGCCTTTTTAGAAGCATTCCGCAAGCCACGAAGATTGCAATCCGGCATGGTCTTGGTCGAGGCTACAGCTGCGATTTCGTTGCTGGCCGTTGTGGGGATGGTCTTGTTCTCACTTATGATGAATGTCATTACGCCAAGGCAGTATGCATTCCAGCAGGTGCTTTCGGATGCTTATCTCACCTTTGAGCGCGCTCAAGCAGAACGAGTTCCATTTGAGACCTTGCTTTCAAGTAGTGAGACTCTCTGGCCGGTGTTTCCAGATGTCGCTACAGTTGATGTCGAAATCGGCACCCTGCCCGGCGGCACCGTTGTGACGGGTAGCGTTATCCGAACTCGTTATCCAGATCAATTCAATTATCCTGCTGACGGAGGAGCTGGAACAGAGGCCACGAATCCTGCGGCAATGAAGATTTGGAGAGTTCAAAGTGTGTTGCGTTACACGATTGCTAATCGAACGTATGTTAAATCCCGAACAGTCATTCGCGCCCAATGAAAACTGCCACTAAAACAAATAAGCGAGGCTTCACCCTCGTAGAGCTATCCATTGGCATTTTGGTCGGCTTACTAGTGGGCGCGATGACTCTGACCATGCTTAATCAGCAGCTCACATTCCTTAAAATTTTCCGCGCACAAAGCTTTCTCAATGAAGAAGCGCCTATCATCAGCCATCACGTTTCAAAATTGTTTATTAATGCCGAGCGCTTTCGTTTGCACGCATCGTTGGAAGACGCAATGGCTGGAGACGATCCGCAACTTACAGATTCGCCAGTGGTGGTTCTGAATTTCCGCCAACCAGACGGAACGCTGCGCGCAGGAATACTATCATTTGAAGATCGTGGAGATGGAGATGCTCTTTATTACTATGTTGTGCCTTTATCTGGAGTCCTCGGAGATCCAGAATGGGCAATAACCACTAGACCCACAAATGTATCATTTTTTGTTGAATCTGGCATCATTCGCACACGCCTCACGGGGCCAGCCGGTGAGGTAATCACTTTTTCAGGAGCGATGTAATGAAAACAATACCTAAAAAAATACACCCACGAGGATACATCTCGATGCTTGCGGTGGTTACGATTTCAATTCTTATGCTATCGATGATGGTTTTTGCATATAAGCGAGCCGTCAATGCCCAGGCAACATTGAGTGCTGTTCAAACTCAAACGGATTATAGGGAGAAAGAAGAAACAATTTTAAGGTCGATTGTAGCGATTATGCCGAACCGCGCGATTCAAGTTATGCAACACGGGTCGAACGCATTTCAAACGAGGAGAGATGAGGTATCATTTCAAACGATTTTTGAGGAAGCTATTGAACAGTCTAATGCCAGAACCTCGATTTCAGATGAGTTTATGGCGGAAATCAGCGAAGATACGCTATTCCGAGGTAACACTGGAGATTCTGCGCTGTCCGATAAAACCAAAATTTTTAAACCTGCGGTCGGAACTTCTGGAAGCGTCAATAGTGGTTTGAACCAAGATTTTGGGCCAAATTATCCACCTTCACTGAATTTCAGTGGCACACTTTCTGATGATAATCTGTATCCTATCATCTCGAATTTCAAAAAATACGGGGCATTAGCAGAAGGAGATGTAGGGTTGTCCACAAGTACCTATAGTGATTTCAATTTGATCCCCTATCCCCAGATCAATTTCGGCTATGCTAGGCCGGGCGAGCTATTTCTTGCGAAGCGAAATTGGTGGGCGTTTAAAATGAATCTTGCCGCTCATGATGACAGCATCACTAAGTTATCCCGTTATGACCGTACATTCGTTTTGTCGATTTATGAAATCCCTTCTCAGTTGCCGATCTCTGCAGGTTCTTACATGGCGCTCGGTCAGTATGCAGATGGCTCGGCCTGGCAGAATGTAACGATTTCTGGAAACGTATTCGCCAGCCGTGCGTTGGTAGAAGGCACAACTGCACTCGATGGCCTATCAAGTAGGCGCAGTTTTTCGCTATCTAACAACACCACAATTGGCGGCGAAAATTTTACGGGCAACCCATTTGCACCAGGTGTTCGTGAAACCTTCCGTCTGACAGAGGGTGATTTTTTCCCCGTATCGCTTTCTTCGGAGAGTGGTAAAGCCGCATTCGTCCCTATCAACCGTGGCAGTGACTTCTTTGATCGTTATGCCCATTACGAAGAAACTGAAACGATTTCTCCCACCACGTGGAATGAGTATTCGGTCGGTGCCATGCAAACCGCGATGAGGTTAGATATCGCTGAATGTGTCAGTGTTGCCGATCGAACACCCACTCTACTGTATTTCAGTTTTATGAAAAACGGAGCCCGTGATTATGTTCTTATACCTCTTACTGAGGGCGTGGCGGCCGAGTTACCGGTAGGTTACCTTGCTGTGGCGGAAGAAGGTGAATCTGCCGATTTTGAAACACCAGTAGATGTGGCTTACGGTGCAGGTGGCGAATACTTTTACAGAGAAAATGTAAGTGGAAATGTCATATTCAATGACGCTAATTTTGGAGATCCGATCCCCGGCACACCAAAAAAAGGTTATTTCAAGCCACAGTATCCGTTTGAAATAAAGAGCCTTCCTTCGGGTCGGATATGCATAGCGTTATATCCCGAGCGGCTTCCAGCTTTCCTTGCTCTCCTTGGTGCAGACGGTCCCGAGGTGAATAATTCGATCGCCTTGAATGTGGACTATATCAACGCAAGCAACCTCGTCATACCTGCGATCCCATCAACCGTATTTGATTACGGGGTCATCCTTCAAGAATGCGCAAATCTAACGGCATTTACCAAAGGCTTTTCTCTCGTGACAAATTTACAGCTCAATATCGGTGATGATTTCAATGTGGTGTCGATGTCTCCACCAAATGGATACACACCTCCAAATGGAGCTGCCTTTTATCCTCCGAGTTCCTTGTTCTCTCCCGAAAGGCGCTATGGTGCTAACCTGGCTCCGTTTGAGGTTGAGTTCTCCGGTCAAGTTGGTTCTACAGCGAGTGAAGACGCCGTAAATCCTGTGAGGCCATTGGATACGATAGCCAGCACAGGCTCAACGCTATCAGCCGGTAACGTCACGATGAACCTTTCCACTATCTCTCATCCGGCTGAACTGCCACCCATCACCATGAAAAACTGGTTGATTGTGGTAGAAGAGATGCGCAATGAATTCGCCGAGTAATAATTTCCGCAGCTAAAGCTGATCGGAGAAGATGGTACACGAGGACGGGATCGAACCGCCGACCGACCCGGTGTAAACGGGTTGCTCTACCGCTGAGCTACTCGTGCATGCTTCGCAAGTAGGATTCCTATTAGTTGAGTGAAGATGCAAGACTTTGTTCTGCTTTTTTAGAAAAACTCTCCTTTTGAGGGAGAATTTCGCTACGATTTTTAGATATTCTGAGCACATTCGTATCTGTGTATATCTGCGTTGATCCGTGGTTCCAATTCCGTTTTTAAGATGTATTGTAACCCATTGGGTTTCAATAGCTTATGAGATGCCAAAAAAAGCCCGATTTAGGCAATAAGTCCTTGTTTCCCATGCGTGGATTTCAGACCCTTGCCGCGCCCTATGTCAGAGATACAAAACGAGTTAGAAAAAGCGCAAACACAAGTCGGAGCCGAGCAAGAATACAATGCCGGACAGATTGATAAACTCGAAGGTCTGGAGGCGGTTCGTAAGCGACCGGGCATGTATATCGGAGATCCCGATGAACGCGGTTTACACCACTGCGTGTTCGAAGTTCTGGATAACTCCATCGATGAGCACCTTGCCGGTTACTGCTCCAAAATCAAAGTGGCGATCCATGTGGATGGTTCCATTTCAGTTTCCGATAACGGCCGCGGTATTCCCGTGGACATGCACCCGAAGTTCGGCATCCCCGCAGTCGAGCTGGTTCTAACCAATCTCCATGCCGGCGGAAAATTCGGCCAAGGCGCATATAAATATTCCGGCGGCCTCCACGGCGTTGGCGCGAAATGCGTGAACGCCCTTTCCGATTGGTTCCGCGCAGATATCACTCGCGATGGCAAAGTGCACCGCATCGCCTTCGAGCGCGGCAAGACCACTGAACAACTCCACGTCGTCGGTGAAGCCGATCCCAAGAAAACCGGCACCGCGATCACGTTCTTCCCGGATGCCACGATTTTCGTCGATACGATCGTCTTCCAATTCGAACGCCTCGCCACTCGTCTCCGTGAGCTTGCGTTCCTCAACCCGGGCCTAACCATCGAGCTCGATGACGAGCGTCCGGAATCGGCGAAAAAGGCCTCGTTTTTCTACAAAGACGGCATCGTTGAATTTGTCGCCCAGCTTTGCGAAAACAAAACCGTTGTTCATGAATCACCAGTCATCATCAGCGGTAAACGCGAGATCGACTACGACTACGATGGCAAACAAACCAGAGAGGACGTCTTCACCGATGTCGTTTTCCAATACAACGATTCCTATCAAGATCAGATTCTCTGCTTTGCTAACAGCATTCCGAATGCTGACGGTGGAACTCACCTAACAGGTTTTCGCACAGCTCTGACTCGTGCGATCAATGCCTATGCCAAGGCAAACAAAATTCTCAAAGACAAAGACCCAGCGCTTTCCGGCGACGATGTCCGCGAAGGCCTCGTCTGCGTGATCTCGGTGAAGATGCCGAGCCCGCGTTTCTCTTCTCAGACGAAAGGCAAACTGGTGAACTCCGAAATCGAAGGCGTGGTTTCCTCCATCGTTTACGAAGGCCTGAATACCTACTTCGAAGAAAACCCATCACTCGCCCGCAAGATCATCGAGAAATCCGTCAACGCCGCTCGCGCTCGCGAGGCCGCGCGCAAGGCTCGTGAAACGGTTCGCAAATCCGCCCTCTCCGGCGGTGGATTACCCGGTAAACTCGCCGACTGCTCAGAGCGAGACCCTGCGAAATCCGAACTCTATATTGTCGAAGGTGACTCCGCAGGTGGTTCAGCCAAGCAAGGCCGTGACAGACGCACTCAAGCGATCCTTCCACTTCGCGGAAAGGTCATCAACGTTGAGAAGGCTCGCCTCCACCGCGCGCTTCAAAACAAGGAGATCCAATCCATGATCACCGCCATCGGAGCAGGCATTGGTGATGGAGATCAAGATGGCTCATTCAACATCGAAAAAGTCCGCTATCACAAAATCGTCATCATGACCGATGCCGACGTCGACGGCTCCCACATCCGAACCTTGTTGTTGACTTTCTTCTGCCGCCACATGCCGGAGCTGGTGAGAAAAGGCTACCTCTACATCGCTCAACCACCGCTGTATTTGGTGACTCGGAAAAAACGCTCCGAATACG
>JANOKJ010000038.1:0-11660 GCA_031419275.1 Akkermansiaceae bacterium
CCGCTGGGACGGAACGTTTATCCATCAAGGCCCACCTGAAATGATGAAAGATAAAACCGGCGGATGGGACACGACGGGAGCCTATTTGCTCGCATATGCCATGCCGCGCAAAGCCATCGCGCTAACTGGCAAACGTCCAAGCAACATCCCGCAACTCGATGAGAAAAGCGCACAAGCCATCATCATCGAGGGTCGTGGCTGGTCGAATAAAGATCGTAACAGCTACTACGACGCGTTCACCGACGATCAGCTTCTTGAAAAACTCGGTAGCTGGTCGCCCGTTGTTAGAGATCGTGCTGGGATGGCGCTTGCTAGAAAGAAAAGCGTTCCCGTGGACAAGTTGCTCGAGTTGCTCGACTCAAAAAATCTCTATGCGCGTTACGGCGCATGCGATGCGATTGGATCACAGAAAGCCGCCGCCGCTGTTCCGGCCCTTGTGAAAACTCTCAAACATGAAGACATGTGGTTGCGCATCAAAGCCGCGGAGGCGCTTGGAAAAATCGGCGATCCCGGAATGGTCGCTTTGCCAGAAATCCTCACGATGTTGGCAAAAGGTGCGACGCCAACGGATCCCCGTGCGATGGAGCAACGTTTCCTTTCCTCCGTCGTCTTCGGCCAAATGCTTAAAAAATCCATTGATGGGGTAGATCGCGCATTGCTGCAAAAAGCGATTGAAGCCGGATTAACAAACCAAGACGGCCGCGCACGTTCCGAAGTCGCAGGCGTGTATTCCAAATACACGTTCGAGGAAATTAAGCCGCTGCTTCCCGCCATCTATGAAGCGGTTGATAAGCCCGCGCCAAGCGGCGAAATGTTCGCTGCCGGTGTTCGACTTGCCGGTTTAAATTTATTAGCCAAAAACAAAATCCGCGAAGGCCTGCCACAGATCATCAAGGTGATGGACATCCAATCTTGGGGCAAAGGAGATCGTATTCCACGTTGTCTCGACGCCCTCGAAGCCTACGGCCCTGCCGCAAAATCCATCCTCCCGGATCTCCGTCAACTTGAACAAGACCTCATCAAACACGGCGAAGCCAAAGGCCTCAAAGTCCACGCCGATCGGCTAACCTCCATTATTGCCAAGATCGAAAGCTCTACAGAAACCGTAGAGCTCAAAAGTATAAAGTAGGGAGGTTTAATATTTACGCCTGCATTTATAAAAATAGCATGTGCGCATGAACGGTTCACACCAGCTGCGCAGAAAGCAGTTTTACAAACATTTAAATGCAGGCGAGGCGCTGATTTTGTTCGCCGGATCGGCCCCGCGAAAAACCGCAGATGCGTGCTATCCTTTTTTTACGAATCGGAATTTTTATTATCTTACGGGCATCCTCCAGGTGAACAGCATCTTCATGGCCTTCAACCGTGATGGCAAAGTGGAGGAAACTCTTTTTATTCATCCAAAGGACCCCATGGCGGAGCGCTGGAACGGTTACCGCATCTCTCATGAGGAGGCAGCGGCAAGTTCAGGCATCGAACAGATCATGGATCTCGAACAGTTCGACGAAGCTCTATCGGATATCTTGAAATCGGGATCGGTTTCCGCCCTGTGGTACGATTTTGATAAATACGATGAAGGACGTAAAGACGCTCCGCAAAACAAGCACAGCGAAGCCATCTTATCCAATCATCCGTGGCTGATTTTGAAGAACGCTTATCCCGTGATTTGCGAAGCACGCACGATTAAAGATGCTGGCGAAATTGCTGAAATTCGGAATGCCCTGAGCGTCACACGTGATGGAATCCACGCTATGATGAAAGCGGCGAAGCCAGGCATGTATGAATACCAACTGGAAGGAGTCTTCACTAAGGTCCTCGCCGATGCCGGAGTGCGCGAACCGGCTTTCGCTAATATCGTTTCCGGAGGACGAAACAATTTCTACATCCATTACGAAGAGCCGATGGGAATTCTGAACGATGGAGAAATGATACTTACAGATGTAGGCGCGAGGAAAAACCAATACGTCAGTGATATTTCTCGCCCCTTTCCGGTGAATGGCAAGTTCACGCCTGAGCAAAAAGAAATCTACTCGATTGCACTGAAAGTGAACAAAGAGCTGATGGAACTGCTTGTTCCTGGAAAAATTTCCTTTCCAGACATCGAGGCGCACTCGCGTCGCCGAGTTGGGGAATTACTGATTGATGCCGGATACCTCGATAAGGACGAGGACGTCAGCAAATACTACTGGCACAGAGGCACACATCACATCGGACTTGATGTCCACGACGTCGGCCCGCCCGGACAACCCATCGCACCCGGCATGGTGTTCACCATCGATGTGGGCATTTACATGGAAGATAAAAACATTGGATTTCGCATTGAGGACAATGTTGCGATTACTGAGGCAGGTTACGAACACCTCTCTTCAGATATCGTGCGTGAAATCGATGATATTGAGGCGATGATGCGCGATCCGCTCTAACAAACGCCACATCCTCACTTACAACTTCTGCCCATCCGCGATCAGTCTTGTTCGTAGTTTTTCATACGGTACTTTTTGCACTGAGACGTTGTCATCAATCGCCATGCTAGCGGCGGTTCCAGCGCTTTGGCCTAGCACCATGAAGACTGGTTCCATGCGGATGGAACCAAATGCGATGTGCGAAGCGGACAGCGCCCATGGCACGAAAAGGTTTTCACATTCACCGACTTTCGGAACGGTGGAACGATAGGAAATGCCGTAAGGTTTTCCGCTTAGATGAGTTTGGATGTCACCTTCGTTCATCACCATTCCGTTGTGCACGAATCGTTGGGTATTGTGAGAATCCAAAGTGTAAGCACCTTGTCCCACAGAATCCTCGACTGGGATTTTCAATTTGCAGTGATCCTCGGTCATGACCAAATCCGATATCATCCGCCGCGCCTCGCGGACGTAGAGGTTGTATGGCCAATGACCGTTTTCGGGAAACTCATCTTTCGCAAGTCCCCACATGGCATAGGATTTCCGGATCGCCTCAGGAACACGTGGATGATTCTGAACCGTCCACACCAGCCCAAGTTGATAGTCACGATGCTTTGCCGCCAGCGCTTCGCGTTCGGCATGACTTAAGGTCGCCCAATTCCAGTCCTTGCCATAATTTCCACCGATCAGATCACATGAAAATCCGCCAGTGTTGTTAGAATCGGTTTTGTGGTTTGGGATCATGCTGGTTTTGAAAAATCCGAATTTCTGGCCTGCTTCGATGGAGCGGAAAAGCAGCTCGAAATCCGCTTCGTCATAGTTTTTCGGTTTTTCGATCATGATTCGGTTCTCCGGAATATCGGTTAGAACCATGCGATAGCAATACGCCTGAAGTTTATTATCACCACCGCCGACTTCACCTCCCATGTCAGGATTGACGCCAGCCAGTAGACCGCTGTTCGGATCGCCTTTCACGCGATAGGGATCGATCCCTTTTGGTAGCTGGTTCTTCTTCGCTGCGCCGGTGATTCCGTTGCCAGTCTCGCCGTATTTTGCATTCGCTTCACGGCCGATCGTGAATGAGACCCCAGCGAGTGGCATGAGATCGCCTTCATAAGAGGCATCGATGAACATTTTTCCTTCAATAGCATCACCGTTTTCTAACAGTATTTTAGAAATCCGTTTGCCGTCCATCACTGCGCCTTTTTTCAAATCCAAACGACCCTTGATGATTTTTACTCCGGCTTTTTTTGCCATCGTATCGAAAATATCTTCGGCGATTTTTGGTTCGAACACGGAAGCGAGTTCATTCTTCGGATTAAACGCCAAGGTGCCTTGCGCCATGGCGGGGAAGGTGTCGCGTTTTTCAAGATTCCATGACTCGTCTTTCTGATAATGCAGGTAAGCGGCATGATAAAAATCCCGCGACAAACCACCGAGGATAGCGTCGTTTCCGATATCCGACCAACCCAGGCCGCTGCTGGTCAGTCCTCCGAGATGGCCGTATTGGGAGACCAGAATCACGCTCTTGCCCATTCGCGCGGCTTGCACGGCGGCGGTCACTCCACCTGAGGCATCGCCGTAAACTACCACATCGGCTTTGTGATCGGCGGCCGCGAGCAATCCGGAGAAAGTCAGCAGAGTCGTGAAGGTGATAGCGGTAAGCTTGGATGGAAGTTGGAGGTTCATGACAAATCGTTTGAGTCGAGCGGGTAGGATACTGAGATCGCTCAGCTGATTTTTCAACATACCGGACCTTGCGAACCAAGGAATTAACCCTTACATATGCGTTCAACATGAAATCCAAATCTTTCTTCGGCTTATTTGCCGCTCTATGTTTCACCCAATCAGCCATGGCAGAATCCACCGAAAAACTCCAATGGCTCAGTTATCCGGGCGGCGAAGGCCCGGGGAAAGGCAAGCATGTTGTCCTCATCGCCGCCGAGCAAGAATACCGCAGTGAGCAAGCGATGCCGATGCTGGCCCGCATCCTTTCTACGCATCATGGTTTTGATACCACGGTGCTGTTCAGTGTAAATGCGGATGGTTTGGTAGATCCCACGCTTCCGACTCCAGATCGCAAAGACGAGACCACTTTTCGAAAACACAACATTCCCGGCCTAGAGCAACTTGCCAAAGCTGATGTGCTTATCTTGTTTGCTCGTCTGATTAGTTTGCCCTTGGAACAGGAAAAGCACATCGTGGATTATTTCGATTCCGGCAAACCCATCATCGCCTTGCGCACGTCCAACCATGGATTCGAGGGCAAACTCGACTATAAAATCAATGATCAACAAGTCACTCTCAGCCAAATTTTTGGCGGGACTTTCATGAATCATCATGGCGAATGGCAGGCCGATTCCACCCGCGGTGACATTGTTCCAGAAATGAAAGCCCATCCCATCGTCACTGGCGTGAAAGACATCTGGGGCCTGACCGATGTGTATCGCACGTTTCCTGTAGGCGGCTCTCTGCCGGAAGGCTGCACGGCTCTTGTTTACGGTCAACCACTCATCGGCCGCGAGCAAGGAGGAACAAGCAATCCAGAAAAAGAACCGCTTCCGGTCGTTTGGTTCAAAAACTGGAAAACCAGCACCGGTAAAGAGGCCCGCGTGCTGCATTCCACCATGGGCAGCAGCAAGGATTTCCAAAGCCCCGGCCTGCGCCGGCTCGTCATCAACGGCGTGTATTGGGGTTTGAACATGGAAGACAAAATCAAAGCGGACAGCAGTGTCGAATACGTCGGCGAATACCAACCTCTCTCCCACGGCTTTCATCACGAAAAACTCGGCGTGGTGCCGCGTCCTGTGTCATATTACCGCTAATCCTTTTCAAAAAATCCGCAAACCCAAGTGTCCCATGAAATCCAAAATCCTATCTCGTTCCGTGCTCGCAACTCTTCTGCTAGGAGTGGCTTCGCTTCACGCCGCTGAAACCATGATTGATCCCAAGGCAAAAACTACGACTAAACAGCAAGTGGTCGATTCCATGACTGGCTATCGTGACACATTGTTGTTTTACACTTTTGCCGCTGAAAAAGCGGTCCTCGTCGTAAGCATCGATAACAAGAGCGAAAAATTCCCCATGACCGGAAAGCTCTATGTCTTCGCTAAAGAAACCACCGCTGAAGGCTTCGAAAAATGGATCAACAACCAACACTCTGATGGTCTTTTTCCTGATGTCCCAGAGCCAGTCGCAACCCACGATATCCCAGCTGCATCCTTTTCATTGATCTCCCAAAAAATGGTGGAAGCGATCAAGAATGAGACTTTCGGATCGTTCAAACGCTACGACGTGGAATTCAAAGTTGAAAAGGTTCCAGCTTTCGGTGAAATCAAAATCAAAGACTTCACCGACACCGCAGGCGTTCACATCAAAAGCTAAGCAAGGAAGGGCGGCATTTTGCCGCCCTTCTTAATCAACTCGGAAGAAGGCGGCAGGATGCCGCCTCTCCTTGTTTTATCTTCCTAACACGCCGCCGCCGCCGGTGTCATCGTTGCCGCCACCATTTTTCTTTTTCTCTCTCTCTTCGCGCTCTTTTTCGCGACGCTCTTTATCATGATCTTTATCATTATCCCTTCCATCATCTTTTTTACGCGCTTCATCGTAGGTCTTGCGTAGTTCGTTGCTCAGGGTGCGGTTCTCAATGTTTAATTTTTCATTAGTGGCTTGCGCCTCGTTTTTTGTGCGGTTTGCCAGAAGAATGGCTTTTTCATTCGCGTCGAGTTTGGCAATTAACGCAGCGACATCTCGGTCGCGTGTTTTCTCCATCAAATTTTTACGCTCTGCAGCAGAGCTGGCGTATCTGAGAGTCAATTCCGCTAAGTAGGCATCGGCACTGGCGGCACCGGCGACTTGTTTGGTCTCCGATAATTCATCGGGATTCTTAGCTTCTTCAGCTTTGCGAAGCACAGCTGTCCATGCCTCGGTGGCTTTTTTGTTGGTGGCCATCAACGCTGCAAAGTGGTCGGGATGCTTTTCTTTAAACGAGCCGAATTTTTCCTCAAGGCGTTCTGTGTTTGAGTGATTTTTGGCACTTTCTTGAGCCCGTGTGCGTTCTCTGATAATCGCCTCTCTCATCCAATCCTGCTGCTCACCTTTATCTTCTGCGGTGGCAAGACAAATGGGGAAGAGGGCGAGTAACATTATATATTTTGGAGCTTTCATATGATTGATTTTGGGTTCGGGTTAAAGGTGTGAATTTGTAGAAATACTTCCAGCAGTTAGCAGAGGAAGTTGTGTTGGGGAAGCAAAAACAACTAAGAGACTGGCTCGAAGATACAAAGTTTCCTCTTTGCTAAGAAGATCAGTCATTCAGCCATCCGTCTTCGATGTCTTGTCCGTTGCAATTTACGGTTTGACAGAAGCATTAGTTTGGAAATCCTAGAACTTGATTATTGAGTTGCATCTCGGATGTCCGGTTACAGGGCGTTTGGATGCAGTCCAAAAAACTATAACCATAGAAACAAACAATATGCACACATTCCTACTCGCCCAGTCAGAAGCAGGTCAATCATCCGGCGGAGCCGGCGTAATGATCTTCTTAGTTCTTTATTTCGCCTTTATTATTTTCCTCGTCGCTTCGATTTGGAAGATTTTTGCAAAAGCGGGTCAGCCAGGCTGGGCAGCGCTTGTTCCGTTTTATAACCTTGTCGTGCTGTTGCAAGTCGTCGGTCGCCCGATTTGGTGGATCGTGCTGATGTTGATTCCCTTGGTAAACCTTGTAATTTTTATTATGGTTGCGATCGATCTCGCGAAGAGCTTCGGAAAAGGCGCTGGGTTCGGCATTGGGCTCGCATTCCTTGGGTTTATTTTCTACCCCATCCTCGGCTTCGGCAGCGCTCAGTATGTTGGGCCGGCCGCTGCTAAATAATTAAACGATCACCCTAAATATAAAAACCCTCAGAGAGCCATCTCTGGGGGTTCTTTTTTGATGTTGAAGAGAGCCAGCTGGATGCAGCTGCTCCTTGTTTACGGAACTATTACTACCTGTCCGGCTTCGGCACCGGTGGTGATTTCGGTGATTTCACCATTGGATTTTCCACGGGTAATGACCCGGCGCTCGGTTTTTCCATCAGCAAGCTTCACTTCGATGGTCCAGCCTTTGGCACCGAGCTCGATGGCTTTCGTGGGAACGGCGATGGCTTTTTCGTTGCTGTAGGAAATGATTTTCACATCCAGCGACTGACCGGTAGCTGGGGTAAGCGATTTTGGCCATTCAGCTGTAAACGTGGTGGGGTAGGTCCCTTGGGGATTTGGAACTTCGGAAGATTTAGACAGGGTTACTGGAATCAACTCTTCGTCTTTTCCGCTCAGCACCGCGAAGCCTTTCGCGCCTTTTTCCAGCGCTTCGGCATCGGACTGGCTGGCGAAGCTTTCGATGACTAACTTTGATGTCGTAGGAATGAAAGACGCGAGGTTTTTACCAACTGGCACCGCGCTTTTTGGAACCAATGTTTTAAGAATCTCACCCGTCGTCCATGTTCCGTTTTCGATGGCGCCAAAATAAAATAAACCGTCGGCTGGTGCTTTGATTTCGAAAAGTTTGCGATCCAGTTCAAGATCGGCGAGTTCTTCGCGCTGGCGTTTCAGGGAAGTTTTCATTTTTCCCATTTCGATTTTTTTTAGCTCCAGCGACCGCGGCAGGTCTTGCTTGGCTTTGGAAAGTTGTAGCGCGGTGTCGTCGCGCTTTTCAGTGAGAGTAACCAACTCACGCGGCAGGGTTACCGTAAGCGTGCGTTTATGCTCGAGAGTTTCCATGCGCAAGGCGAACTCCGCGTATTCGACGGCGTCGCGTTGTTTCTGCAAAATGATTTCCTCAGTTTGCTCGGTGATATCGTCCGCTTCATACATTTTAAGGAGCTGTTTAAGCTCTTCTTGGTAAGAGGCGAGCACTTGCTGCTGGCGCTTCAAACTTTGATTCGCTGATTCCTCGGAGGATTTGCGTCGGGTTTCTTCAAAATAGGAGAGTTCCTCAGCTGCAATTTTCGCACCGCGCTCCATGCGCACCAATTGCTCAGGAACGGTTTTTTCCATAGTAGCAAGATCGAGTTCCGCTTGGGCCATTCCAAGCTCAGCGGTAGCGAGGGCTTGTTTGGCATCGGCAAGTTTACGATCCACAATGTCGGTTTCGAAAACGATCAACGGCTCACCTTTTTTGATCGCACTGCCATGACTGGCGATGGAAACGATTTTAAAAGTTTCCCAGACTTTAGTATCTAGACGGATCGTTACGACAGATTCAGGTAAGGCGGTCGCTTTCAGGTTGTGGCTTACCGTAAAGGGTTTTGCCTCTAGGGTAAGCTCACCAGCATGCGCGGCAGTGACGAGAAGTGCGGGGAGCAGATAATGGAATGCAGTCATGATAGGGAATGAAGGATGAATAAACACACGAACAACAATAACTCAAGCGACACCTCGGGATTTCCTCGCTAACCAGATCGGAAGAAAACGAGGTTTTTTCGCCATCGGCGATGAGGGCACGAAATGCTCCACAACTTCGTAGCCATCGCGTTCAAGGTTGCGAGTTAGGTTCGGCACTGGCCGCGTAGAAGCGATGGCCAATAAACCGCCCGGCTGCAGCGCTTCATAGGTTGCGGCGATCCAACGTTTGTCGTTTACGAAAAATCTTTGTTTTCCTGCCAAGGGTGCGGAGTCGAGATGAATCAAAATCGCGTGTAAACATCCGGATTGCTTATTGAGTGCATTCGCTCCGGGATCCGTTTCGATAACGACCCTCGGATCATCTAACGGCGTTTCAGGAAAAAATTTACGATTCCAATCGATCAATTCACTACGATTTTCAGCCACTGTATAAACCGCACGTTTCTGAGGCAGCTCTTGCATGATGGATTTCAACATGTGCCCGAGCCCGAGCCCTATCATCCAAACTCGCGGCTGACGCGCGGGGCGAAATGGTGCCGCTGCGAGTTTTGCCAACTCTTCTTCTGAGGATCGCGTGCTTGGTCCGCAGATCTGCTGGCCCTCCACGAGTAAGTAACGACGACCGTCGTGTTCTTGAAGTTCGAGAGGTGAGCCGTCGGCTACGGTGGATGCGGCTAGTGTGATACGTGGTTTCATGTCTGCTTGCTGCTTGCTAGAATGAACAATTTCTGATAATCGACAACCACCATGTCAGAAGAATTTTACGCTCCGCCCCCAGCCATTCCTCCAACATCTGGATTCACTAAAGAACAAAAAGACAAAAAACTTATCGCTGGGCTCATTGGGATCTTAGGATTCTTTTTCGGTGGTTGGGGCATTCATAAGTTCATTCTCGGGTACAACAAAGAGGGAGTTATCCAGCTTCTACTTTGTTTTGCATGCGGAATCGGAACTATCATCGGAATAATTGAAGGCATTATTTACCTCACAAAATCTGATGACGAGTTCGTGTCAACTTACGTTGTGGGCCGTAGAGGTTGGTTCTAAAAATCCGGCTTTAATCATTTAACTTTCAAAATAAAAAACCTCGGCCGATGAAGGCCGAGGTTTTTTGGTTTTGAAGATCTTTTGTTTAGCGGTGAACCGCTAAGACATTAGAGGCTTCCTTTAAGAACGGAGGATGCTTTGAAACCAACCGACTTGGATGCGGCGATTTTAAGAGCTTCTCCAGTCTTAGGATTGCGGCCCATACGAGCTGCACGCTTTTTAACCTCGAAAGTACCAAATCCGATGATCTGGACTTTCTTGTCTTTTTTCACGCCTTTTGCGATCGAGTCGAGGACTGCGTCGAGGGCTTGTTCAGCGGCACGCTTGGTTGCGTCTGCTCCGAGGGTTTTTTGGATGGCTTCAATAAGTTCTGCTTTGTTCATGGCAAGAGCGTTTGTGCGAATGTGGGCGCTTCTTGGCAAGACAAAATCTTCAATAAACATAAGGATTTTTTTTAAGGAGCTGCTTGACTTCTGGGTAATTTCTCGCTTGTGCGCCTTTGGAAGGCAGGGGGATGGCGGGGGATAGCGGGGTATGGTGGAGCATTTCTAACAGATATGATTCCATGGCCCGCGATATGCATCCAGCAACTTTCTAACAGGAGAGAGGAGATACCGGAGAGGACGAAGAAGGTCGGAAGCTTCAGTCAACCTGATCCATGGTTTCACTAGATCATGACTCAGCCATTGGCGTGCGAGGCATCGATGCCTAAGGTGATTGAAATCAATGGAACGGCTACTTCCAGATGATGAACCGATTCGTTGTGGCTTCTCTTTTTCTCCCATTTCTTTTCTCTCCCTGTATGAAAATGCTCTTTTCGCCGCACACGCGGTAAATTTAGGGTTTCTGTAATAGCAATATTTGAAGGATTTTGAAATTTATTCCGAATCGGAAACCTTAAAACCCCTGATTCTACGTGGATTTTTCAACCAAAATCCGACTTTGTGAAATTTTTCACAAATAGATCTTGCGGTGGATTGGGGCGCTAGGTATCAACCGCCGCCTCACTTTCCCTGCATCTCACTTTTCCTGTATTCACCCATGACGCGTTTCTTAGTCACAACTTTAGGCCTCTGGCTTCTGGCATTCGCACCGGCTTTCGGCGCGGGAGGCGGGCATGTATTACCTTTGGATGCGCAGCCGCTTCACGACTCATTGCCAATTTCCAACTCCATCACAATGATTTGGTTGGCCGTCATTCTGATTGTTATTTTCTGTCAGATTGCGACTCGTAAAATGAGCTTGGTGCCAAGTGGCTTTCAAAACTTTGCTGAGTGGGTTGTCGAGTCTCTCTATACCTTCCTAGAAGGACTCATGGGCGCTCACCTGACCAAGCGCACGTTCTGGTTCTTTGGTTCGATTTTCTTCTTCATCTTAGTTACCAACTATCTAGGGCTTATTCCTGGAGTCGGCACAGTAACTTATGGAGGGACGCCTATTCTCCGTGGCGGCAATGCCGACATTAACATGACCGCAGCAATGGCATTCACCTTTGCGATCCTCTGGATCTACTGGGCGATCTCGGAAAACGGCCTGAAAGGCTTTATCGCACACATCTTCGCCCCGAAAGGCGTCCATGGATTCCTGTTCTGGGCGCTGATGCCGTTATTCATCTTTGTCGGCTTTCTTGAAATCATTTCTATTGCCATCCGCCCCGTTGCTCTCTCCTTCCGTCTCTTCGGAAATATATACGGTGGTGAGCAGACACTTGAGAAGCTGATGGCACTCGTGCCAGATTACCTCGCCTTCCTTCCGGCGCTTCCGTTCTATTTTATGGAGCTCCTCGTCGGCTTCGTCCAAGCGCTGGTATTCACCCTTCTTTGCGCG
>JANOKJ010000039.1:0-5516 GCA_031419275.1 Akkermansiaceae bacterium
TGAACGCCCGCCCACTCGCCGCCAAAGAATCCATCGCCGGCGAATGAATATATTCCGCCCCAAACGATTTCAACTCAGGCCGCAAATCATCCACACAGATCATAAGCACATTTGGCTTCGCTCCATAAACTGAGACGCCAAAAACCATCAGCCACATCAAACATTTAAACATACTCTCTGATTCATCATCCGCCCCCATCTCGCAAGGCATATCTCTAAATTACGACTCCAATCCACCGCACATATAGCGAAAACACATGCACCCAGTAATCCAATATTCTTATATTCGCGTTCATTCGCGGTTAAAAACTCGCTTCCGTTCCACTGATATCCCTCTTGGAACTCCGGGTAAAATTTCAGTAAAAATCCCATTTCCATTTTCCCAAACCACGACCATCATCCCCGCGCATGCTACCGATTCTCATTACAGGAAAGTCCGGCCGAATGGGCCTGGCCGTCGCCGAAGCCACTATCGCCAATCCCGGAACCGTCATCGCCTCGACCCACGACGCAGGTGAAGACCTCGACACCGCAGTGAAAGCCGCGAAGTGCATCATCGATTTCACCGTCCACTCGTTTTCCACCAGTCTGATCGAAACTGCCCTGCTCCACAAAGTTGCCTTGGTCATGGGAACCACCGGCCACACCGATGCCGAACTCGTGACCATCCACGCCGCCGCGAAAGTTATCCCTATCGTCCACGCCCCAAACTTCTCCGTTGGCGTCAATACGCTGTTCTGGCTCACCAGCCAAGCCGCCCGCATTCTAAAACAAGACACCTTCGACATCGAGGTCACGGAAATGCACCACCGCCACAAAATCGATGCTCCATCCGGAACCGCGCGTCGTTTGTTAGAAATCCTCAACGAAGAAACCGGAACCTCTTACCATGACGATATCGCTCATGGTCGCTTCGGAAACATCGGTCCACGTAAGCCCCGTGAAATCGGCATGCACACCCTGCGCGGTGGCGATGTAGTCGGAGATCACACCGTCATGTTTGCCGCAGATGGCGAACGCGTGGAGCTCACCCACAAGGCTTCCTCACGCATGACCTTCGCCTCCGGTGCTGTGCGCGCCGCACTCTGGCTCCAAGACAAACCCGCAGGCCTTTATGACATGCAGGACGTGCTCAACCTTAAGTAAGATTTTTTATGAAACTCATTATTCCCATTCTCATCGGTGTTCTTCTCTGCAACTGCAAACGCGAACAATACGCTATTCCTTCAGGCGAGGGCGATCCTGCCGCACCTTTAACAGTCGTGGTCAACGAATCCGCAGATAAAGCAACCGATGCTGCTCGCTCCGCTGTGCGTGTCAATTCCACCAGCCAATCATGGAACCCTAGTCAGCCATGGGAAAAAAGTCAGCCAACAAGTCTGCGCTCGCTTGGTATAATCGTAAAACCAGGGCAAGTTCTCACTAGTGCTCAAATGGTCGCAGACGCAACCTATCTTGAGCTCGAACTCATTGACGGATCAAAAACGATCGAGGCGAAAACCATCGCGGTCGATTACGAAGCCAACCTCGCGTTGCTCTCCGTGAAATCCGAAGCAGACTCCGAAGGCTTTTTCGCCAACACCACTTCTATCGCCCTAGCTAAACCCCCAACCATTGGCGACAATCTCGGAATCCTTCAAGTCGAGGACAATGGCACTCCGCTCATGACCGAGGGAAAACTTCAATCCGTAGAAGTCAGTGCGAGTTTTCTATCAGGCCAATCGTTCCTCGGCTACTTAGTGAAAGCATCGATGCAAAGCGCAGCCAGCAGTTTCTCTCTCCCTGTCATCCGCGACGGTGAACTCTCCGGCATTTTACTCAGCTATGACAGCGAAGACCAAATTTCCGACGTCCTTTCGGTAGACGTCATCCAACATTTCCTCGCCGATGCAGCGGATGGCGATTACGCGGGTTTCCCTTCACTCGGTATTTCCATCGCGGAAACCAGCGATCCATTATTCAGAGACTTCCTAAAGCTCACCCCCGAACAAGGCGGCATCTTCATCAGTAAAGTCCGTCCCGGCGGATCTGCTGAACAAGCAGGCGTCAAAAAAGACGATGTCCTCCTCTCAGCCGATGGCTTCGCCATCGATCGACTAGGCTTCTTCAAACATCCCAACTACGGATCCGTGTTCTGGGGACACCTCGTCAAAGGTGAAAAATCCGCTGGCGACACCATCAAACTTTCCATCCTCAGAAACGGTGAGCCTTTGGAAATCAACGCCTCACTCAACCGCGAAAATCCGAAAGATGTTTTAGTTCCCCATTACCAGTTCGATCGTGCTCCCAACTTCCTTGTCAAAGGTGGCCTAATCTTCCAAGAACTCAACCGCCCATTGCTTGAAGCCTACGGCGAAGAATGGACCAGCCGTGCACCACTCAACCTTCTCGATGCATTCGAGAATCCCGATAAATACGAAGATAAATTCGACCGCATCATTTTCCTCAGCGGCGCCATACCAACCCCAGCCACAGTAGGCTACGAATCCCTTCGCAACCTCATCGTCAAAAAAGTCAACGGCGTGGAAATCAAAGACATGAAATCCCTCATCGAGGCTTTCAAAAAACCCAACGCCGACAAACTCCACTCCATCGAATTCCTCGACGAAGATTTCACCGTCCACCTCGACGAATCCCTCTCCTCCATGGTCGATGCCGCCCTCCTCCAACGCGGCCTGAACCAACTCTCAAGAGCCGAGTGATTCATCCAAGTAGATCTTTTTCGACACTAACACAGAATTGACTACAATCATCTTCCTTTGCGTTCCCTCTGCGTCCTTTGCGACTTTGCGTTGAAAAGAAACCCCAACTGCCCTTACCACAATGACCGCCCTCATCATCGATCTCACCACCCTCCCCGAGGAAGGCGGAGCGTTTTCCGGTGAGCTCGACAGCTCCATTTTCGACCTCCCGAAAGGCGATGCCCGCGCCACGGGCCCACTTATTTACGATTTTTGGGCGCAAAAATTTGAATCTGAACTCCTCCTAACCGGCTCTATTTCCGCTCAATTCGAGTTCACTTGCGTCGTTACCCTTAAAAAATTCATCCAAACCATCAGCCTTCCATCGGCTGCAATCGCCGTAGAAATAGGGAATTCCAGCCAAATGGACGTCACCGAAGCCCTGCGGGAAGAGATTCTTTTGGAATTTCCCACCTCTCCCCGCTGCGACGAGGGAGACATCCCAGAACCCTGCGAAATAGATTCGCGATATTTAGCAGTAGACAAATCCTCCGATAATGATTTATCACCTGCGCCCCGCAACGAGAGTGCCGACCCCTGGTCCGCTCTCAACGACCTCACGGGTCTCAACGATCAAACTTAACTATATACCACCATGGCCGTACCAAAACGCCGTCAATCGAAAAGCCGCCAAAAAATGCGTCGCGGCGCAAATCGCTGGAAAGCTCCTATCTTCAGCGCATGCTCCGACTGTGGAGCAACCATTCCTTCACACATCGCTTGCCCTTCTTGCGGCACTTATCGCGGTCGTAAAGTGATCGAAGTTGAGAGTTTCTAATCTGAAACTCGCATGATTTTAACAAACCCACGCTGGAATTCTGGCGAGGGTTTTTTCTTCGTACTTCCACAAGACAGATTCTCCGCTTAGAAAAGTTCACATATGAAGATAGCACTCGATGCCATGGGTGGCGACCACGCCCCGCAAATTAATATCGTTGGTGCCGTCCAGGCTCTGAAGCACTTAAAAAAGATCAAACACCTGTATCTCGTTGGCGATGAGGAAATACTCAAAGCCGAGTGCCTGAAACATAACCTCGATCTGAATGATCCGCGCGTCAGTATCATGCACGCCCCAGAAGTCATCGGCATGGCCGAGCCGGGTGCGAAAACGGTGCGCCGTAAAAAACTCTCTTCCATCAGCATCGCGATGGATCTCGTCAAAGATGGCACCGCAGATGCCTTTGTCTCCGCTGGCAACACTGGCGCAGCCGTCGCCGCTGCCACTCTGAAACTCCGTTGCCTCAAAGGCGTCGATCGCGCTGGTATCGCTTCTCCACTTCCTAACGAACACGGCATCTGCAACATCCTCGATGCAGGCGCCAATCCTGAGGCGAAACCGCAACACCTCGTCGCCTACGCCATCATGGGATCCGCTTACGCAAAATACGTCCTCGGCGTTAAAGAACCCAAAGTAGGACTTATGTCCAATGGTGAAGAAGACGAAAAAGGCACAACCTTTACCAAAGAAACTTTCAAACTCCTCAAAGCAACTCCCGGCATTCATTTCGTAGGAAACGTTGAGGGTCACGATCTGTTCGAAACGAAACTCGATATCGTGCTTTGCGATGGCTTTGTTGGAAACATCGTCCTTAAAAGCGTCGAGGCCACAGCTAAAGCCGTTTCCAAATGGCTGAAAACTGAGATCAAGGAAACACCTCTGCGCATAGCAGGAGCCATTCTTGCTCAAGGCGCATTCAAAGCCCTGAAAGCAAAAAGCAGCTACGAAACCTACGGCGGCAGCCCACTTCTCGGCGTCAACGGCGTGGTCATCATCGCCCACGGCTCATCCACGGGTGTTGCAGTGAAAAACGCCATCCGCGTCGCAGTCGAAACCGTAGATCACAAAATCAACCCGCGTATCGAAGAAGCCATGGCCACTTTACCCGCAGCCGCCATCGTTTCAGAAATCTAGATTTTCATCGTGATTTCGGCGGTTTGATTGATTATGACTCACTTATGTCACATCGAGTCAAAACCGTAGCTTCCATTACCGTAGAGAAATTCTTCGATTCCTATTCGGAAAGCTTGAAACTCACTCTGCTCGGCGATCGTGTTGGTTTTGACCGCATTATCAGCGAGCCAGCTGTCAACCGACCCGGCCTCGCCCTCGCGGGTTTCTTCTCCTACTTCGCTAAGAAACGCGTCCAAGTCCTCGGTAACCTCGAAATGGCCTACCTGAGAAAATTACCAGACGAAATGCGGGTCGATCGCTTCCGCCGTATGTGCGAACGCGACATCCCATGCATGATCGTTTCTCGCGGAGCCATACTTGGCCCCGAGCTCATGGCAGTCGCTAAAGAACATTCCATCCCCGTTTTCGGCACTTCACAAATCACCATGAAGTTTCTCAACGCGGCAACCATCAGCCTCGAGCATGAATTCGCACCCACCGTCACCATGCATGGCTGCATGGTTGATATGCGCGGCATCGGTGTGCTCATCGTCGGTAAAAGTGGTTCCGGAAAATCAGAAACCGCCATCGGTCTTCTTGAACGTGGCGGTTCTCTCGTCGCAGACGATATGGTGCGCATCAAACACGTCGGAGGCGAACTCATCGCCACCGCCCCAGACCTCTCCCGCGGCTATATGGAAATTCGCGGCATTGGCATCATCAACGTCGCCAACCTCTACGGCCTCGCCTCGATTCGCCCTGACAAACGCCTCGACCTCGTCATCACTCTCAAACCGGCATCCGATCTCAACGAAGTCGATCGCATCGGACTAGAATCCCGATCCTACGAACTCCTTGGCCAACAAGTCGCCCACGTCGAAATC
>JANOKJ010000040.1:0-4339 GCA_031419275.1 Akkermansiaceae bacterium
GGCTTTGGACTGCTGCGGTTCTTATCCGCAGCTTTTAGGGTAGATGACATAAAACGGAGATTTTCGGTAATAACCCATCACACCACGCATCGACGAGTAACATAAAAGCTGGGAATCATCCCAGCAGTCCAAAGCCTCCGGCGCTGCAAATCCTGAATTGGCAACACGCAATAAAATCACAAGAGCTGATCTTCTACTTGCTCTATCGGCATTCTTGATCTTCTTTAAAGACGTCAGCAAGCCACAGCCTATTTTACCATGAACCTCACCCTAAAAGTTTGGCGCCAAACCGGACCGAAATCCAAAGGCAGCATTCACACCTATGCTGCGGAAAACATCCCGCCCGAGGCCTCTTTCCTTGAGATGCTTGATATCGTCAATGAGCGCATCATAGAAAAAGGCGAAGACCCCATCCATTTCGACCACGACTGCCGCGAGGGGATTTGCGGCTCTTGCTCACTCACCATCAACGGCGTTCCTCACTCCAAGGAAAAAGGCATCACCACTTGCCAAGTCCACATGCGCAAATACCGCGATGGCGACACCCTTTGGATAGAGCCCTTCCGCGCCAATCCCTTTCCCATCGTCAAAGATCTCATCGTTGATCGCTCAGCCCTCGATCGCATCATCGCCGCTGGAGGCTACATCGATATCCGTACTGGCTCAGCCGTCGATGCGAACTCGATTCCTGTCCCAAAAAGCGATGCCGATAGTGCCTTCGACGCAGCAGCTTGCATTGGTTGCGGTGCGTGTGTCGCCGCCTGCCCGAACGGTTCCGCCATGCTTTTCACTGCCGCGAAAGTTTCTCACCTCGGCCACCTTCCACAAGGTCAGCCGGAGCGCCAGAAACGCGCGCTCTCCATGGTGCGCCAAATGGACAGCGAAGGTTTCGGAAACTGCACCAACCACTACGAGTGTGAGGCCGCTTGCCCGAAAGAAATCTCCGTGGATCATATCGCTCGCATGAATCGCGACTACGGCAAAGGCGTCATCGCCGAGCAGTTCGTGTAAATTCCGATTTCAAATCAGGAACCCATAAATCAGGCTTCCGGACTAGACTTTTCGTGCTACGGAATAAATTCCTCGATTAACCATCCCACCTCACATGAAAACCAAGTTCACTCTCATCCTTGCAGCGATCACTCTCGGTTTTTGTGCCGCATGCGCCGAAGAAAAGAACAAAGAAAAAGCCATGGAAACCGCAACCGAAGCACCTAAGGAACCCACCGAAAAAGTCGTAAAAACCGATGAAGAGTGGAAAAAAATTCTCACCCCAGAGCAATACCGCATCCTCCGTACAGCCGGAACCGAAGCCCCCAACGGCAACGTTTACCACGAATTCAAAAAACAAGGCGAAGGCGCTTACCACTGCGCGGGCTGCAATGCCCTGCTTTTCAGCTCCAAAGAAAAATTCGACTCCGGCTGCGGCTGGCCTTCTTTTTACGATCCCGCCAAAGCTCAGAACGTGCTCACCAAAACCGACATGTCTGGAGGCATGGTCCGTACCGAAGTCATTTGCGCCAAATGCGACGGCCATCTCGGCCACGTTTTCGAGGGCGAAGGCTTTAAGAACCCTACCGACAAACGCTACTGCATCAACGGAGTAGGTCTTAAGTTCGTGCCTGCGAAGGAGTAATCCAATTTTCAACGCAAAGCAGAATAAGCGATAGCGAATCTTTCCCTAAAGGCGCAGCCGTAACCGCTTGGACGGAGCGTAGCGTAGTCAAAGCCGCAAAGGACGCAAAGCCCTGTGAGCTGTAGCAAACTATTTGTATATGGCGCAGCCTCATTGATTGGACGGAACGAAGTGGAGTCAAAGGGTCGCAAAGCCATCTAAGCGACAACTAATCCTTTTTACTTGTGGAGCTGTTGCCAACTAAACTTACCGAGTAGTAATAAACCTAAGCTTGGAAAAACCATACTTTCCATTCCTTTCCTTTGCGTTCCTTTGCGTCCTTAGCGGCTTTGCGTTGAAATTCTTAAATTCTTATAAAAAATTTAAAGTTTAGAACTTGCCCATCGCGGCAGCCCAAACAATGCTTCTGCAGCAACGGCGGTTTGGCGGAATTGGTAGACGCGCTCGACTCAAAATCGAGTTCCTTGTGAGTGTGGGTTCGATTCCCACAGCCGCTACTTTCTTTTTCCTGATCCAAACCATCGCAGCATGTCCACTCCGCGCAGCATCGGCATCATCGCAGGCAGCGGAATTTATCCGGAAACTTTCGTACGTGCCGCGCGCAAGGCCGCACCCAATACTCGCCTCGTGGTGGTTGGTTTTGAAAACGAAACCCGGCCCGACCTCGAGTCCCAAGTCGAAGCGTTTCGCTGGGTCCGCGTAGGGCAACTTTCAAAGTTGATCAAATTCCTGGTCAGCGAGGGTGTCACCGAAGCAGTGATGATGGGTCAGATCTCACCGAAAAATCTTTTCGATCTCCGCCCCGACATCCGCATTCTGATGATGTTGGCAAAAGTGAAAAAACGAAACGCGGAAACCTTGTTCGGGGCCATCGCCGGTGAACTCGAAAAAGATGGCATCAGCCTACTTCCCGCCACCACATTTCTCGAAGATCACCTTCCCTCCGCTGGACACGTCACCGGTCCGATCATCAAACCCCGCACTCTTGAAGACCTCGAATACGGTTTCGACATCGCCAAAAAAACCTCAGCCCTCGATATCGGACAATCCGTCGTCGTCAGACATGGAACTGTGCTCGCTGTTGAAGCATTCGAAGGCACCAACGCCTGCATACGTCGTGGTGGCGAACTCGGCCGAAACAAAGACGCAGTGCTCGTCAAAGTTTCCAAACCCAATCAAGACTTCCGCTTCGACGTCCCCGTCATCGGCCCGCAAACTGTAGAAAACTGCGCCGCCGCAGGCATCATCGCCATCGGCATCGAAGCGAACAAAACTCTTCTGTTAGAAAAAGAAAAAGTCAGCCAACTTTGCTCCCAACACAAAATCTGCATTCACGCGCTTTAATTTCAGCCCAAGAAAATTTCCGCTTTGCGTGAAGATCTCCTACAAGTCCGCAACTATGCCATCTGTTTTTACGTGTTGCGAGATGGCGACTCTCTTTACCTAATCGACGCAGGCTTCATCGGTGGTGTCGGCTGCCTAGATCGCGCACTCGCTCGCAAGGGCTGGAGTGATATTCCGATTCGTGGAATCATTCTGACGCATGGTCACCTCGATCACATCCTCAACGTCTCCGAACTAGCCAAAAGCCACGGAGCATGGATTGCAGCTCCGGAGTTAGATGCTGATTACTATGACGGGAAAGCAGTTTATCATGGGATCTCTCGCATCACCGGCATTGCCGAAGCAATAGGTCGCAAGGTTTTTTCTTTTCAAACATTCATCCCAACTCGACTCATCAATGACGGTGACCAAATCGATATATGGCACGGCTTACAAGCCGTTCATCTTCCCGGACACACAGCGGGTCACACTGGATATTTCTGCAAAAAATTAGGCCTGCTATTCTCTGCAGATCTGTTTGCAAGTTATGGCTCCTTCTCCCACCTACCTCCCAAAGTTTTCAACGCCAACTCCGAGCAAATTCTCACCAGCGTAGATCGCGCACTTCAAATGGAATTAACCGGTGTCGTTCCGAATCACTGCGACCTTGCCAACCCAGAAGAACATCTCGCCCGCTTGAGGCTTCTTGCTCGAAATAGATCATAACCACAAAGAACGCAGAGAAATCATTCTTTTTTGCGCTCTTTGTGCTCTTTGCGGTTAATTTCTCTCCTTTGATTTAAAAATTTCACGTTTACTATCTCGCCGTGCGCAAGCTGTTCCACTTCCAAACCTTCATCAGCCTCACAGGTTTTTTCTTCCTGTCGCTCACCTTCTCCTATGCACAAGAAGAAGCGCCCCCCGCTGTCACGCTCAAAGACATCGATACCTCTATCACCCGCGGAGTCGATTTCCTGATCGCCGATCAAAACGAAAACGGCTCATGGGGCAGTGCGACTCGCACCAAGCACATCAACATCTACGCCCCTCTCCCCGGTGCGCATGACGCCTTCCGCGCTGGCGCAACCGGGCTCGCGCTCAGTGGCATGATCGACTCCGCAGACAAACGACCCGAAACTCTAGCTTCCATCGAAAAATGCGCTGCATGGTCTATCGAACATCTTCCCAAGCTCCGCCGCGCGGATCAGACCACAACTTACAACATCTGGGGTCACGCTTACGGACTGCGCTCCTTTGTTCGTCTCCACCAAACCGAAACCAACCCAGAAAAAAAGGCCGTTTATAAAACCCTCGCCCAACAACAAATCGATCTTGTTGGTCGATACGAGGACATCAACGGTGGCTTCGGTTACCTCGACG
>JANOKJ010000041.1:0-3483 GCA_031419275.1 Akkermansiaceae bacterium
GCCATCCTCGCCACCATCGGAACCGACGGCAGAGCCGCGAACCTCAAAGTCACTGGCGAAAAAACCGGCCAATTCGCCGCCGCCGACATCCAATCCGGAACCCTAGAAATCGGCGATTCAGTCTACACCACCCTCTCGAGCGTGGCGATAGACGCAGCAGCAGAAGAATCAGGGGAAGAGACGACAATTCATACTGAGGAAAAGGAACTTAAAGCTTCAGACTCTGAAAATTAAAATTCATCTAGGGTTCATTAACCAAGAGCCAAGAGCCAAGAGCCAAGAGCCAAGAACCAAGAACCAAGAACCAAGAACCAAGAACCAAGAACCAAGAACCAAGAACCACCAAACCTGAGTAAAAATACACAAGCCTCTCGAATTATTTCATACCATAAAATTCGACACAGAAGTATTCACAGTGTAATAACTATATTTAATAAATCCCACTCATTCGAATTCGCATGAAAAAACCCACTTTTTTTCCTGAAAAACACCAAGGCTTCGCACTCATCGCCACGATTCTGCTGATGGTGCTTTTAGCTATCATCACCATTGGCACTCTCAGCCTCTCAGTCGTCACTCTCCGCACTGGTAACCAAGATTCCGCCCAAGCCCGCGCCCGCGCCAACGCCCGTATGGCACTGATGATCGCCATCGGCGAACTCCAAAAACAAATGGGACCGGATCAGCGCATCTCCGCCAATAGCGACATCATTGATTCAGATTCATCTGACATCCTTCACCACCATTGGACGGGCGCATGGGATTCATGGGTTGCAGGGCCCTTATCGTATGCACCCATCAATTCCAAATATCCAAGCGCTGAAAGTCACCATCAAACCATCGGTGCACAGCCGGATAACACGATGAGCCCAGTGTATGGCCAAAAAAACTTACATTTCCGCGCTTGGCTAACTTCCCTCAACGATAGCGAAGCTACAGATCCCAATGCGCCCAAAACAGTGAATCTTGATGCGAATGCCCTCCCAAATGAAGACAACACAGCGATTCACCTCGTTGGAGCCGGCTCCCTCGGTAAATCAGCTCCCACAACTGACTACGTCAGTGCCCGCCTCCTGAAAATTAAAGATCTAATAAACGAAGATGAAACAGGCAGATACGGTTGGTGGATTGGCGATGAGAGTCAAAAAGCCCGCATCATGGCCGATTCCTATCAAACCAATCCTACTACACTCACAACTGCAGACCACATCAACCGCTCCCAAGCCCCAGGCTCAATGAGTAATACCACGGTTCTCGGCTTGGAGGGTTTAACCGACGAACAACAGCTCAACCGTGTTGCTTCACACAAAACCCTCGATCTTGTCGACGTCAACCCACAAGCGGCTGCAGGCACCGACATGGTATCCCAGCGGAACTTTCATCACGTCACAACTCACAGTTTTGGTCTTCTCGCAGACGTCCGTGAAGGCGGTCTCAAACGTGACCTATCCACCCTGCTCGAACGCCCAATCAATCTCACTGAGAATGGTGACCCATTCATGCTCTACCGCTTCGGTGCTACTGGCGATGATCGTGTCCCAATCCAAGATCTCGCCGCGTACTACCAACTCTATCAGGACGATCCAACTTTCGCTTCCGGAAGACGTGGAGGAGTCGCACACAATGCGGCACCCTCCCGCGCCATGCAGGTCAATGTGCCTGACCTCGGTGATCAGACAAATAAAACCAAGTTCCTACGCGAATACACAACACTCTACCGCAACCCTGTGCCAATCAGAGTGCAGTTTGTCTTGGGAGTAGGTGCCACTGCAATCACTCCTGCAGAAAGAGCCGCAATAATTGCTCGAGGCATACCGTTGCGGGCTACCGACAGATACAAGTTGCTGCTCGGAGTCAAGCCAGTCGTCTCATTATGGAATCCAAACAACACACCACTGGTGATGGGTGTGCCTGGAAATGCAGCTGCCACTATCGCAGCCTCGCAAATCATGAATGTCGGATTTCCTCCCTTCACCTTGCGTTGGAGAAAATATCGAAATCCTTCTGCTGGACCACCAGCCCAATATGAAAGTGTGCATGTGAATTTGAACTACGCCATCAGCAACGAATCCACCGGCGATGGTCGAGCTCGCTCACTCGGCCCTTACATCATGCAACTGCAATTAGCAAGAAATGCACCGATTGTATTTCAACCAGGAGAGGTGAAAATGTTATCAATCCCCATTAACGCAACCAATTTTTTGGAAACCGGCGGAAACTCCACATTCGGCAATGCCCCCCTCTACCAAGCGCAGGCATTTCTTCCGGATGGATTCTATGTCACAGCAAAAACGGTCGTGCAAAGTGGAGGAGTTGACGCGGTGCAATTTCCCAACTCAGCGGGAGCTTTTGTCAATTACCAAGGATGGCGCATGACCTTCGGCGACGGCGATCGCATCGACATGGAAGTCGCACCAGAGGATGGGACTAGCATGGCTCGCGCAGTATCTTCAGCAAATGAGATTACAGGATCTGGATTTCAATTCTTTATGAGCGATGCCAATTATGTAGGTGGCACAAATGAACACCATCGGAACTATCAATTCATTAGCAGATTCGGAGGTAGTGGAGGTACAAATAACCCAAATGCAACATTTAATAGAAATCTCATGTTGGCAGGTTTCCCCAATGCAGCAATGATTCCCTATGAGGGACAAACCAACGCGCTCTTGGGTACCGAAATCAAAAGTGCCACAGATAATGGCGATGCGAAAGGCCTTCTTCTCTTTACCTTGATGTCAGGTGCTGAAATACACACCACAAATAGCCCCGGCGCTGGTGCTGGGCGACGGATCTCCACACGACCCTTCCTTCATGGCAGCACCTTGAGTGCACCGCAAATCGCCGACAACACCAAAGGCGCGCTCTACGACTACGGATGGGAATGGCAAGTTGAACGAATCAATGATGTGGAAGAAGCTTTCCAAGATGATGGAAGCGCTCGCGGCTACTACGGAGGTGGATACACCGTTGGTGCTGGTGTCACGCACGTCGTACAACAATATATACCTGCCCTGCCACCTATCTCTATTGCATCTCTTAGCAGCGCACACCTCGGAGGATTTAGCCTAGCGAACAATACCATTCTTGCGAATCCATCCGCTGCTCTAAACCACTACGTATTCCCTCCGGGAAACACTACCTATCCGTTCGCAGGTGCTCCCCTTCTTGGAGACTTGCGGCAAGTCACGGCTACCGGTCAAGGTGGACTAGCTCCCCACACTTTACAAGCCATCGGTAATTCATACGCGCACCCTAATATTTCAGCCGGTAAGGCGTTCACCACCTACACGCAACTACTCAACTCAGATCTGAGTGCAGCCGTGCAGCTTCGCTCGTATGCGGACCACTCTTATTTGGCTAACAAAGCTCTCTGGGACGAATTCTACTTTTCATCCATTGCTCCTCAACTTAGCAATGAACTTTACCGTGTACCTCCAAGTCCTGCACCTCCCGCAAAAACAGCCACGCAAGTTGCGAATG
>JANOKJ010000042.1:0-22686 GCA_031419275.1 Akkermansiaceae bacterium
TGGGCTTTCTGTGCCGCCTCGCGCTGTTGGCGCTTTTCCAAATAGTAGGAATAGTTTCCGGTAGTGACGTGAATCCCATCGTCTTCGAACGCGATGATCTGAACGCAAATTCGATCGAGGAAATAGCGATCGTGAGAAACACAAAGAATACTGCCACCAAAACTTGATAGCGCTTCCTCCAACATCCGCAGCGATGGGAGATCGAGATCATTGGTCGGCTCGTCGAGAATGATGAGATTGCCACCGGTTTTCAAAACTTTCGCCAACATCAGGCGCGCGCGTTCACCTCCGGACAGGAGATCGACGCGTTCGTTGATGCGTTCGTTGTTGAAAAGAAAACGGCGCAAGTAAGCGCGCGCGCCAAGGGTTTCGTTACCGAACTGAACTTTCTCGTTACCATCGGAAATTTCATCTAACAACGAACCTGTGCCATCGAGCTGCATCCGTGATTGGTCGATGTAATTGATTTTCACCCGCTTCCCAAGAACCGCCGTGCCTTCGGTGGGATCGAGCTGATTCAGGCAGAGTTTGAGTAGCGTGGTTTTACCAACCCCGTTTTTACCAACGATCCCCGTGCAGGTTCCCGGACGAATCGAGAGATCGAGATGACGAAACAACCAACGTGGATGTTTTTCTGTGCCTACGTTCACGCCAGCTTGTTCGAGCTCGATCACCACATTTCCCAGATCTGCAGCGGGCGGCAAAAGCAGATCCATCTCGCGCTCTTCTGGCGGCGCTTCCATGCCCTCGACCTCGTAGAACGCATCGAGCCTCGTGCGTTGTTTGGTACCACGGGCTTTCACGCCAGCACGCACCCACTCGAGTTCGGTGCGCAAGAATCTCTGACGCCTCCGCTCGGATTGTTCAGCAATCTGTTGTCGGATCGCCTTGCTTTCGAGATATGCCGTGTAGTTTCCCGGATGCGAATAAGCGCGGCCGTTATCGATCTCGATGATGCGTGTGGCGATGACATCGAGGAAATAGCGATCGTGAGTCACGAAGATCACCGCACCGGCGAAGCTTTTCAAAACATCCTCCAACCAACGGATTGATTCTGCATCGAGATGGTTGGTCGGTTCGTCTAACAGAAGCAGATCCGGCTGACAGGCAAGCGCACGGCAGAGCGCGACTCGGCGTTTTTCTCCACCGGAAAGCGGACCGGTTGGCGCGTCTAGCGCAGGCGTGCCGAGTGCGTTGGAAAGAGAGACGATGCGTGAATCGAGGTTCCAACCATCGGTGTGATCGAGCAGTTCGAGAAATCCCTGGAGTTCCGTTTCCGTGCCATCGCCGTTTTCGTAACGTCGCATTGCTTCGACGATGTCGGCTGCGCCCGCAGCGATATTTTCGTGAACCGAGAGTTCGGGATCGAGCTCGAACTCCTGTGGCAAATATCCCGTGCGAATTCCCCTGCGTAGCGAGAGATCTCCAGAATCGGCTTGTTGCTCACCGGTCAAAATTTTCAGCAACGAGGTTTTCCCGCAGCCATTTCGTCCGACCAAACCAACCTTTTCCCCCGACGCAACCGCCAGCGTTACCCCATCGAGAAGATTCTGATAGGAGTAAGAAAGGCGGATTTCGTTGGCGGAGAGAAGAGTGGACACAGGTGGAAACTTTAAATTTTAAATTCTAAACCTCAAAATGAGGTGGCTATTTGGGTGAGCGGGAATGGAAAGGGTTATCGAGGAAAAGTAAACCGTGAAGGCAGAAAAGAATTTCAACTACCATAAATCGGATTTCGCGTTAGCCTGCGGCCGTGCCTGCCATCCTGATCATCGAGACCTCCACTGATAGCGCTTCGCTCGCGCTAGCGGTTGATGGGCAAATCGTGATCGAAAAGAGCTTTACCAGCGATCGCCGCCACAATGCCTTATTGTTCGGGCCTCTTGCGGAAATCATTGAGGAATATGGCTCCCGGCATTTCGATGCAGTCCTCGTCGGCAGCGGCCCCGGAAGTTACAGCGGCACCCGCGTTGGGATCGCTGCTGCGCAAGGAGCCGCTTTAATTTCCGGCTGCAAAACCATCTCCATCCCTTCCCTGCTCGCCACCAAATCCGCACTTTCGGGAAATCCCTGCATCGCCGTCGGAGATGCGCGACGGGGCTCTTACTGGATCGCACAAATCCAAAATGGCGCTCTCATCGACGGACCTTCGCTCACAGATGCTTCGGGCTTTGCTGCTGCGCTACAAACAAGCGAAACCTGTTTTTCCATGGAGCAAATTCGGAATCACGATATCCCTGTCGAACATCCTACTGCCCGTGGAATTTGGCAGGTTTGGCAAAACGCCTCGCTTCAAACCCGCGAAGAATGGTCCGCAAAGCCACCGCAGCCCATCTACCTCGCCCCACCTCACATCACGCCTTCGAAGAAACAGGTGTTTAGTTGAAGACTAAAGCCTCCGCGCATTGCGACCCTCGTCGATCAGCTTCCAGAAATGCTTCGAGTTCGCCAACGCCTCATCTTCGGAAAGCGGCATATTAGAACGGAATAGAAAATCCGACAAAGTGCCTTTGTGCAGCACGCGATAAACGATGATAGCGCCTTCTTTCACCTCGAAATAAAATCGATAATCCTTCGCACGGAAACGGTACATCACATGCCCGTCGCGCTCGATTTTTCCAAAGCGATCACTCCCCAATCCATTCAGATCCTGCTCGGTCACATGGAATTCCTCCAACAACTCAAGCTGCTCCAAAGTCCCCAAAGCGGAAATCTCCGCCGCACTAATTTCATTAAAAACGATCTGAAACACGCGGACACTCTAGACACCCAGCGTGCCGCGTCAACTTTTGGAATTTAAGATGGGAGTAATCCCCCAAGGAGCGGCTGCATCCTGCTGCCGTCTTCCCATCGTAGGGGCGACGCCATCAGCACGGATGAAATAGGATCAGCGAATGGTTTGAAGTTCCGGATTGTGTGTGGAAGCCTCGATGTCGGCGATTGCCTTGCGGGTGGCTGCAGCTTTGGACTCTGTCATGCTTTGCGGAAAGCCCGGTTCGCCCTTGTCGAATATTTCCGCGGCTTGTTTGAGTTGTGGGATCACGGATTTCGCATGGACTCCGTAGGAAACGAGAATTTTCAGAAGCTCGGGCGTGCGAACCTGGCTGGCCCAGATGTTCTGGTTCAGGATGTAATCCATGCAGGCGGGTATTCCTTCCGCAACATTGTTTGCGGCCAGAATTTCAAGGCCGGCGATGCGGATGCCGTCGGAGAACATTTCACCGCTCGGAGCAGGTTTGGCCGAGGCTTCCAAGATTGCTGGGAGCAGAGGTTGGATTTCCTCTTTGCTGAGATTTTTGTAAATGTGAGTGATGGTGGAACGTGCGCGTCCATCCTCGTTGCGGAGTCCGGCTAATACGGCTTTGCTGAGTTGGTCGCGTTCGACGCCATTCAGCGAACCTCTAAGCATGTGCTCAAAGACAAAGAAACAAAGATAGCGTTGCTCCATGCCGCGTGGATCGGATTTTGTTGGGCCAATAGAGAGGCGTTCTAACAGAATAGGCAAAGTAGGCATAGCTGCTGGCCCGATCTTGGTAAGAGCCTCCGCTGCTTTGACGCGCATCCAGAGATCTTCGTGGCTGAGCAACGCAGTGAGTTTCGGCACGGCGGGTGCACCTGCGGCGCCTGAGTAAACGAATACTTCACAAGCCCCGTAACGAGCATAGAGGTTTTTCGAATCTAACATTTCCACCAACGTAGCTATCGGCTTATCATCCTTCATCCGGGAAATAGTCACGGCGGCACGTTCGCGCACGGTGGGCGACCAACTTCCGAGTTTCCCTAACAAAGTTTCGAGATCAAAATTAGAGTAAAATGAATTTTGACTTTGGAGCTTCATCGACCAGCCACGGCCATCGTCGATAAGAGAGTTGGCGGTAGCATCGTCGATTTGCGGAGCGATGTTTGGCTTCTTGCCGGTGAGGATCAGTTTTTTCAACGGCATGGCGTAGGCCAGCAAGATTCCACCGCTGGCATCCCAGCCACGGTAGCCGTCGCCACCCGGCTCAGGAGGTGAAGGATGAGGAAAGCGGAAATCCCAAGTGCGTGCTATATCATAATACCATGCGCCGAATTCTTTCATCCATGCACCACTGGCTTTCGGTCCTGATAGAGCGACGCCGGGCATAGCCCAGAGGACGTTGGTGAAATTTCCGGTGTGGCCGGTATCGCGTTCTGCGCCGTGTGAAGCCACACTCATGCGTGAAAAGAATTCCGCGCCATCCTTTTCGCCGAGGAGATTGAACATCACGCCCGCCATGCCGCATTTGCCGTTGTCTTCGTGGTTTTGAGTCCATGGATTATGATCGCCGTAGGGCACCGCTCCTTTTCCAATGTAAAACCGGAGCAGTCGGGCACTGCGTTCGATGGCGAGATCGACTGCAGGATCTTTTAGTCCTGCCTCGCGGGCTGTGATGAGGGCGATTGTTAGAGGAACTCCCGGAGCGTTCATCATGCCATAGCCGGACAAGTTTCCACTCGGCAAGGCGTAGCCGTGTCCCCATGAACCGACTATGCTTTGACCTTTGGCGGCCTCGATCGCGAGGCGGTTTAATCCAGATGTGAAGGAGTCATCGCCCGTTGCTATTTTGTATTCCGCAAGCAACATGATGGCATATGCGTTCCACCAGGTTTGGAAACTGGTTGATGAGAATTGGTTAGCCCATTCGACTTCGCGGCGGATCACGGGCATGTATTCCTTGTTACCGCTTGCGAGAAGTGCGAGTGCGTTGAGTGAGCGAGTGATGGCGTTGACTGATTTTTCGTAGTCAGCTTGCTGCATACGAGCAGCGAGTGCCTTGCAACCTTGTTCGAGAATTTTTTTGGATTTTTCACATTTGTAGGGAGCCGTTTTCGAATAGGTGCCGAGGATAGGAATCTTCAATGAGACCGCCTCTTCTTTATCAGCGCGCCAACGTGTTAGAGAGAGTTTACCAGAGATTTCCGCCGCCGTGAGCGCCTTGCCGAATTCGGTGCGAGGATCATAGGAAAAGGGTTTTCCATCCACTCCGAGAATCACATCCCCTTGAGCAAGTATGCCATCTGCTGGTGATCCTGCATCGACCTTGGTGATAAGTATCTGCCGAGCATCCGAAGTGACCATTTTGTCTGAGTAAATCCAACCACGCGCTCCGGTCGCTCCAAGGTTTGTGTCATGCTTTAGCTTCTCCGGCATGGGAGCGCCTTTGGTGAAGTCCGGAATAGGAATCGGTTCTGCGCCAAGAGCCGATACAGACAGAATAGCAGATGTGAAAATTGAAAAGATAGATGAGAGTTGAAAATTCATAGGAGAGATTTGTTGGGTGTAAATTAAGGCGCCTTGGTAGGCATGTAGATGGCCACGTCGGCAAAGGTGAGTGCGGCGATGCCGTTTGCGCCGAGGAGGAGGTTGTCCTGATGCCATGGAACATCCGGTGGTTTTACGACACCTTTGACATAGGTAATGGTAGTAGCGGCAGTGGCATCCGATACCGTCAGCATGATTTTATTGTTGGGTTGGGCCCTTCCCGCAATCACACTGCCAGCTTTCTGGCCTTTGTCATCCGTGAGGAATAGCATGGTGGCAGCGCCGGGATTCCATGTGACGTCCTGATCAAAGATGAGCTCGATTTCATTTCCAGGGGCGAAATAGGCGGATTTGAGGTTGGGCGCGGTCTTTTTGCTTTGAGTGTCGATCTTGAAAACATCCTGCGCGATGAGGGGTGCGATGAGATCCGAGAACACTTGATAGCCTGCGGGTTCGTAATGGCAGCCCGAGCCCGGCTTGATGCCGAGCGTGCTCATGACTTTCATGTTAGAGTAGAGATAAGGGAGTGTGCGCTGGACTTCGCGCAGTTGGTCGTTGCGCGAAGTATCACCGCAGGCTGCTGGCCAGATTTGGAAGAGGTAGTAGTTTTTCAGATTGGGAAAATCCTGTTTCCACGCGGCGGAAATATCCACGAAGTATTGCTGATAGAATTTGTAATCGTAGTCGGGATCGATACCCCCCGAGCCTTGGCTTTGCTCGCCTTGGTGCCACATGAGACCGCGTATACCATGGCTAAGTTTAGCTCCGGTCACTCGGTTGTAGAGGTTGGCGTAACTGCTTTCGCCATAGCCTAAGCCAAGGGGCTCAGAGTGGTTGGCAGGATTCGGGCGGTGCACATCGATCCGCGTGCCGCCTACAGCTCCGTTGATGATACAGACGGGCATCTTGTGATTGGAAACGATGTGATTGGCCAGATACCATCCCCAGAGGCCGAGTTGCAGGTCGTTGCCCTTGGCAATGCCATGACCCCAGCCAGATTTGCTGCCGAAGGTGCGGACCCACGGGTTGGTTTTAGTCGTGTCAGTGGGAGCGGAGTTGTCGGTGGCGAGGGCGTTCGATTGTCCTTCGATGATGAAGGCATCGCCACAAACGAGGTCGCTGACGGTTGCGACATCGGTATCCACCTTGTTGGTTGTGGTGCCATAGACGACACGGTAGGCGGTGAGCCCGGGTGAGATGGGGGCGGAGAATTTGTAACCGCCGTCCTTGAGACGCTGGCGGTGTGTGGCGTGGAGTGTTTCGGCTCCGCTTGCGGGTGTTTTGTAAACTTTAAGATAAACGGTGTCGGGTGAGCCGTCCTGGGTTCCGTTGTAATGGATGGTGCCAAGCCCGGTGTCAGGATTGCGTGCGAAAAATTGTTTATCGAGGGGCTTCTCGTCCGCGGCAGGAATGCGTTCCACCCATGCGTCCTTAGCGGGTTCCTTGACGGTGATGCCAATGGTTTTGGTGATAGGAGTGCCACCGTTGTCGATGGTGAGTTGGACCAGCATCGGTCCGCTTCCTTGGGAGCGTTTCAAGGTAAGGGTGTTATTGCTTACCTCCTTGATGACGGCGACGCCGCTGACGGACCACTTGTAGGTGAGGTTTGCGTACCCAGCGGCCTGCATGGCGGAAAGGTTGCTTGCTTTCGCGGTGACGGTGATGGTCTCGCGACCGTTCCACTGCGATTTGGAAGGAGTGAGCGTGAAGACAGGATCCGGGACGGTATCAACGTTGGTGAGTGGGACATCGATAGTTTTTGCGCCGTCGGAAAAAACGGCCTTGAACTGGATGACGGAGGATTCGTTTCCGGTGACGCGTTTGGCGGTGTAGTCGAGCGTGAGTTGGTCGGTGGCGATGATGGTTTCCTTGCCGTTGCTCTTGGATATCCAGTAAACTTTTTTGGCACCCCCGGCCACAGCCTTGAGGGTGGCGGTTTTGGTTTCATCAATTTTCAATGAGGTGGGTGAAACCGCAAAATCTGATCCGGACGACATGAGCGAGCCAACCAGTGTTTGCAGAGGCTTCTGATTTTCGTATTCGAGTTTGATCCAATCAGCCGAGCGGACGACGCTAGAAATGCGGATTTCATCCATGTCGCCCACGTAATCATATTTATCATAGGTACCACCGAGGTAGTAGCGTGAGGTTTCCTGGATGTTCATGCTTCCGCGGTCGGTGGATGCATCTAAGACGCCATTCACATAGAGTTTGGCGCCAGTGGTGTCGAAGGTGTGGACGATATGATTCCATTGCGAAAGAGGGATACTCATTTTGCCGGTGATGTTCGCGCCGCCGAACCAGCAATCCATGCTGATGCGTGGCGGGCTAATGAGCTGCATCCGGACTTTTTTCGCCGAAGGCTCTTCCAAGCCCCACATGAAAATGTTGGACGAGCCGGTTGTGCTGCGGATCCAGACGCTGGTGGAAAATGGTCCCGAACCGGTCGGCAATCCTTTGATTTCCTTTCCGCAAACGATGCCTTGTTTGTAGGCGAATGTGCGGCATTTCCCGATTAGTCCGCCGGATACGGTGGTGTTGACGTTGGTTGGCGCTGTCTTGCCGAGTTCGTCGGTGAGTGCGTCATCAAGGTGCAGGACGCTTGCGTAGCCATTGGAGGAGTTGAAGACGGCGCTGCCATCAGATGCACCTTCGACGCCAGCTTTGCCCCAATGGATTATGATTTCCTGCTCGCTGTTGCCGGTAATGGTGGGGATTTTCACCCAGACGGCGGCGTTCCCGGAGGTAGAGTCCCACTGCTCGATCTGGAACGAAAGCGGCGTTCCCGATGCGGTGGAGAAGCGGATGTCGCGGCCATCGGGCTGAGCTTGAGAAAAGTCGAAGTTGTTAGAGTTGAAGCGGACGAGGAGAGGAAAATCGCTGACCGAAGCAGAGGCCGGTAAGTCCGCGCCTTCCGGAGTAGTTAGAATAGATAATGTCCCCTTCTGTTTCCAGCCCTCATACTGGGCATGAGCCCCACTGACCATACTCATGATCATCATCAAACAAATTGCGTATTTTATTTTCATAGTTTCAATAGGGTGAGTAAAATTCAGTTATCGGGTTCTTTATCCATTACTCCAAGGCAAAGTTTTTTCGTTCAGGGTTTCTCATCTAATTCAATGATTGAGTTGACCCAATTAGGGTCAATTTTTCCTAACGCGTTCGCCGTGTTACGAATGATAGCCTATTAGAATGTTACAGCGGCGTTCAAGGAGCGATTTTCCGGACTTCACCACCCAGCCAACGCGCCGCGATTTCGATCACCCGCAGCTTTTCGCGTTATTATTCATCCCACACTGGGACGCGAATGGAACTAGGTTCAGCTCCATAAACAAAACGCCCAGCAAACATGGCAAATGAGATAGCGTATAGAAACGCGCGGCGGTCTATGATATTAATGAATGTTAGAAATTTATTTTTTCAATTTGTGTGAAAAAATATACTGAAGAGCTAGCTACGGCTTCTTCATCATCTTTAGATTTGCTTCGGCGAAATTTTTACCTATAAGTGCAAACGTTTTCGCGCATCCGAGATAGTGATAGCCGGCGTTGGATGCACCACGTTTCCACAGAGCCTCATCTGCTGGGGTGATAATTTCGGACTCATATTTTTTCTCGAACTCCTTCATCTGCGCATCTGTCATTTGCCCGTCTGCGTTTGCGTAGTCTTTGTGCTTGGAGCGGAGATGGTGACCCATCTGGCGAACCTTCAAACGTTTAAGATCAATTTCGTTCAGTTCATCCGCCCAGAATGGAGCGGTCTGCACGGCGATCACATTGCCTTTGAACTCGGGCATCTCTGCGGGTGCCGCCATGGCTTGGCGAAACGTCACCATGCTGTGAGATTGGTCTTTCAATCCACCGACGCCCATCACACCGATCACGAACGGCATTTTCGGCGCGTTGAAATCCTTACGCACATCGCGAATGAAGTGTACGAGATTTTCAGTGTAGGCTGCGAAACGATCCGGTTGATTATGCTTAGGATAAATCTGACCATCAACCATGTCGTTGAAGCCTTGGAGCCAGACGAAGCCGGCGATTTCATAGCCTTGCTTGGCATCGTAATCCGGGATGACCTGTTTCGGATCTGCCAGAACTTTTTTCACATGCTCCGTCATCAGACGGTAATAAACTCCTGTGGCTGCGACTTTATCGGCATTCCATTTCTCTCTTTCCTCTGCCTTGGGAATTCCGTGCGCTCCTTGAGGATGCTTGTCCCAGAGTTCCTGCGTCTCTTTCGGCATTACGAAAGGCCCTGCGCTTGGCGGGCGAAAATCGGTATGCAAACTTTTGCCGCCCCATGCTGCTTTGATGATGAGCACGGGTTCATCGAAGACCTTGTCCATCATGAGCCCGAAGGTGAACTCCGGCCCGATTTTTGTCCCGGGCTTGGTTGGATCCGCTCCCCACATGCTGCCGTAGCCAGCTGTTAGTTTTCCATTAAGCGTGAAGTTTTCCTTCGCGCCGGTGTGATAGGAAATCCATGCTCCATCCGCAGTAACCGGTTTCCCATCCGCACCACGCATCATTTTAAGCAAGGGAGCGGTCGCAGGGTCGTCTCCGATGTAATCGAAGGTGCTGATGTCCGCCGGTCCTTCCATATTGGATTGACCGACGAGGATGAAGACTTTGATAGGCTTGGCGAAGGAGGCTGGTGCGAAGGCGCACAGCAGAGCTGCGGCGAGGATGGTCGTTTTTTTCATAATGATTGGTTCGTGTGATTTTTATATTTTTTCAAAAGTTTCTTACTCAAGGTCTGAGAGTTTCAATCCCTCAATGATGCAGTCCATTTGACCCACTGGCAATTTCGTTTCTTGCGCGTAGCCAACATTGCTATAAACGGCTAATACATTGGTGCCTGCTTTTAAATGTTGGGCCGTCATCTTCCATCCAGCATAGTGGGGTTTTCCTTGCCACCAGCCGTATCCGGCGATCTTTTGTCCGTTCAGGTAAACATTAAATCCTTGGGGGCACAGTATGCTGAGGCGATAAAGATCGTAGTCGAGTTTATCCACCTCGAAGGTCGTGCGCATGACAATGAATTCGCCCGTGCCCCAATCGGATTGATTGGCATAGGTAAGATTGCCCTGCTTGTAGAGGCCTGTGCCTATCGGCGCGCGACCCGTGTTCCATTTGCTGTCATCATAATCAGGCTGAAACCAGTTTTTTAAATCATCTGGCAACGGAATCTCACGGAAACGTCTCGCCTCGTGGAGGGGAAGTTTGTCCTTTTCCTCGATAGGATCGATGGACTTGAAGCGCCAGACACGCTCTGCGGGTGGCTGCTTGCTGATCGATTTCCAGCCAGCTTCAGGATTTTTCAATTGTGTTAGATCGAGAATGGAACTGAGCAATTCCGGATTCTCTTTTTTCTCTGTGCGAAATCTTTTGATGAGCTCTGGAAGATAAATATCTAACAGGATTTTTTTGAGATCCTCACCTTGTTTGGAATCTAGCTTTTTCATGATGGTGAAAAAACCGAATGGCTCGCCAGTGGGTTTCGAGTTCGGAGTCGCCACGATCTCAACGAGGTGCCGAGTGCTATAGCTATCAAAACGCGGTTGCAAGGCGGTAGCGATTGAATGTGCCGAGGTTGGGTCGTTTTTGATGCAAACCTTGACAACTTCCATGACGTAGTGAGTTCCCTTTGTAGCATGAATGCCACTTTCGATTTCAATTGTGCCAACGGCATTTTTCAGACCGGCTAGAATGAGCTTGCCGGACTCGCTCGCAGGTTTCTTTTCCCGCAGGGCTAAGTCAAAGTGCTGCATCATCAGCTCACGTGGTTGAGTATGATATTCGCTGTTAAGCATATTAAGAAGTGTTGGAAGCTTCTTTAGGTACAGGCTTTCATCTTTATAGAGGCCGGTGAGTGCCGTAAAAGCCGACTCGCGTATCCACCAGTCCGAATGTTTGGTCCAAGGCTCGATGAGTTTTAAATGCTGCTCAATATCTTTTGCCGGAGCGAATTTGAGAGCTGTTAGAGCCCCTTGCACCACATACCATGATTCATTGGGATCGGAGAGGATTTTAACGATGGCCGTCAACATCCCCGGAGTGAATTTGTCTGGAGTGATGGATTCCCTACCCATTGAGAACCAGTAATTCCAATCAATGAGTCCATCGAGTGCCGCACGGCGCAAACGTGGGTCGGGTGAGCTCAGGAGTTTTTCCAGTTCATCCAATGCACCGACCTTGCGTAAGGCCTTGGCCGCTTGGGTGCGGATGACGTAATTGCGGTGATGAACGTTCTTTAATAGGACTTCGCGGGGAAGGGTATTGAGGTCAATCACAGGCTTAAGGTAGGCATCGCCCAATATATAGAAAGGAATGTGGCAGGGTTCTTCGGGGCCGTAGTCACGGAACTTCTTGTTGTGATCGGTGGATAAGAATGCCAGGTCAGCCTTGGTTCCCCAAATGTTATCTGGAAGTTTGTAGTCTTTTGAAAATTTTGTCCTTGGCGCTCCGGTGATACGCAAGGTTAGTAAGGGAGCGGTGTATGAAAGCGCGATTCCAGGGCCTGAGGAGCCGACTTCACCATTTCCCCATGAAAGAGTCGCGATCCCGATGCTGCCACCGTGTTCGCGGCTCAGATCATGCCACCATCTAATACGATCCATCGACTCGCGGTAGAGGGCGGGTTTATCTTTCATGATGTAAGAACTAACAAGACTTCGCCAGATTGCATCGCTGCGGCCTTCATCACCATGACCTCGTGTTAGAGGTGGATAACCATCCACCATTGCCATGGCCAAATTCTTTGATGCCTGCTTGTAGAGGGTTGTATTGCCTTGCGAACCGGAGGCGATGTGCATGGCGGCCGCGATCATGCCATCTTTGCCATTCGAACCGAATCCACCCTCTGCGCGATGATCGCCGTATGCGACTGTGCCGTGACCTGCGAAGCGGTAAAACATCCGCAGTGAACCGAGTAAGGTTTTTTCATCAACATTCACGCCGCACTCTTTCCCTAACAGCATCGTGGTCAGTAACTGCGCACCTGCTGCGTTCACCATTCCTCCGGAAACATAGCCTGGGTTGACATCATTTCCCCAATGCCCCCATGTGCCGCCCCAATTTTGACGAGCCTTTGCGTCGTCGCAATAATACTGAATGATTGGCAAGACCGTAGCATCCCCAGTTCGAAGATAATATTCGGCGCAGGCGATGCCATTGTATCCGTTGTTCCAAGTGTGATCACCGATCTTGCTAACATCTTTTGGAAAGGCATCGAAGTATGCTTTCACCTGCGGCAGGTATTTATCATCGCCTGTGGAGAGTAGGAAAAGACAAGCGAGTGCGCCTGGAATACCGTCTTTTTTGAATTTGGCCGGATCGGAATAAAATGCGGCAGCCTCATCAATGATGCGTTTTGATTTTTTACAATTCAGCGGCCAGGTCTTGCTGTAGGCTCCGAGCACGGGGATGATGACGGTTTCCTTGCGCTGGGTCTTGCCGTCAGCAGAAGTTACATCGAAAACCATTTTCCCATCGCTTGCCTCGGCTGCTGTTAGGACGTTGCCCATTGCAACAAAGGGGTTGATACCTTTGAGAGCGGTTTGATTGATTCCGGTGATGATCTCGCCCTTGGCAAACTTTCCATCGGATGGTGAGCCAGGAGCCATGTTTTCCACCTTCAATATGACTCCCGGGTGAATCCGCAGCTTGAGGCCAGTGGTGCCGACGAAGCCGAAATACTGCTCACGCTTCGGATCCGGACGCGATTGGAAGACGGGTTTCTCGGTGTAGTAATCTTGTCCATCAGCGCTTCCACCCGCGGCGTGAAGTTGGACGGGCAGCAGACATAGGGCATAGAGCAAGACGGATAATGGATTCATAGATATATTGTTAAATAGAAATTTTTTAGGGTATGGCTGATTTGTGAGATTCTGCCTTACGGCAAATAATCAGTAATGCCATGAATCAGCACATTTGGGCTGTTCGGATCGGCGTAGAAGAAAACCATCGTTCGTGATTTTTTGACATAGGGCCACGACGATGTGTGGAACAGTGACCATTTCCCTTCTTCAGGAGTTGCAAAATGAACATGGATTAATTCCCTCCCATTTTTAACTTCTGAAGGAGCTGGCTTCACGATTTCGTGTGACATGGCAGTGACGGGAAATGCTTTATCACCTAATTTTGCGGCAATCTTAACACTCGTGAAATTATACACCAAGTATGATGCCTCACCAAATCCCTCCAAGCCGCCATCCATGGGAACAAGCTTGAGACCATCTTCATCCGTTGCGCCCTTGCGAAGCACCAATACCAATTGCTCAGATGGAGCGATCATAGGAGCTTGGCCATAGGTATTGAAGATCGGCTTCCCCTCCTCGTTTTTATCTGTTTTGCCCAGTCTCCAACTTTCAGGTCGATCTATGCTATATACCTTGGAAATTGAATTTGTAGGCAATTCCACGAGCATGGTTTTACCCTCCGTCCCAACGACCAATTCTATATCCTTTGGATCCGCGCATTTGGGGAAAGAAACAAAACGCACACTGATTTTACCTGCATCCTGGCCATGGACTGGCAATGAAATGGCAAGCAAGCCAACAGTGAAAACAGTTAATCGGGAAATGAGACTAAAGATCATGATTTTATCAGGTGGTTATTATACTTCATCAGCCGAGAGCCAGCGGAAATAAGCGATAACAAGCTTTCTTCCATACAGCTTGCTAACGCTGGAGAGCGATGCGTCCGCCTGCTTCAAGTATGGCGCGTCAAGGCCATTGACGTAATCCGGGGTTCGTTGCACCACAGCCTCGCACCATGCACGGGCAATGACTTTACCATTTTTATCGAGCGCGTCTCCGTAGGTGCGGATCACGAATGTATCGCCACGCGGCGTGAGTTGTTCGGCAAAATGCCTTAACACGTCCGCCTGATCCACGTAGGCTGAGCTGCCATACGCAATTGGACCCTTGGCTGCATCAGGAAAAGCGAAAGCGGGAGTGACGCTGGCAGTCTCGGAATCAAGTATTCGGGAGGGTGTGCGAAACGGCTTGTTGATATCTACCGTCGTATCGTCCAGAGCCGCTTGCAGGGCGCCTTTCAGAGCATGCGGTGATGATGAACCTTCGAGCCTTCTATTGACAAATTCGGAAAGAGAAAGAAACGGACCGCGCTGTCTGACCTGCTTGACCATGGCTATTGCCAGCTGATCGATCTCTGAATCTGATAACATTCTTCCGCCTATCCACTGTTCGGCTGGCTGGTTGCCATCGGTGATATCAGTGCTGCTGACAACCGGGCCATTGCTGTGTATGCCGGAACTTACGGGGACGCCTGAAGGAACTTCCTCTACGGTGGCTCCGGCTTCATTGACATATGAAATCGGTTTCCCCTTGAGGCTGCTGAGCAGCACCTTCCATGCATCTACGGAGGTCGAGTTGATGTTGAATCCTCCCATGACCATCAGATGCTGCGCGATTTGATCTGCCAAACCTGCATTAAATTGATTAGAGAGCCCCAGCATCCCGTTCAACTTGTCAGCTGTCAGGCCATTGGTGGTGTATGTTACTACCCTACGGTTCGGAAGAGGCGTGCGGGAAAAGAAAAAATCCTGCGCGACCGTGCTAAGGCTGCGGTTGACCAAGAATTGCGGAACAGCCGATGTCTGAGGTGTCAACGAGGAGAAAAAGTAATCATCCCACAGAGCTTTATTTGCCAGATAGGAGTGGTCCACGAACGGAATTGGCAGCTCCGTGACATTGATCGACATGTCTCGCGTGTAGGTCGTGCTTGCTACGTTTGAAGGGATGTTAGGATGGGCATAAGAATTCCCTATGGCCTGCATAACATGGGGGGCAAGTCCGCCAGCGCCTGTTGCTGTTACGCATTGGAAATCTTTGAGTTGTTTTGGGCTGCGCAAGGGATCAAGAATGTCGCTGCCCCAATTAGGGTAAAACCTGATGTTGTCAGTAGCTCCGCCTACCACCGGTTGGTTAGCAAGACTAAATCCACCCAAATGCGCCGAGCTTAGTGCCGCGATCGAGATCGGCGGCAAGATAGGCAAATGCTGTTGCACGACATGAGATACGCCCTGGCTCGCAGAATAACCGCCTCCAAAATAGTCATTATTCGTCCCAGGTATGACTTGCGTGTATCCGACAAAACCATTCATCGGCTCTACCTGCCATTCCCAGCCAAAGTTATACAATGACGTGGCGGATGTTTGATCCACGAGAGGCGCCGATATCGTCGATGAGTGAAGGAAAGGACGTGAGGCGAATTTTCTTCCGGAAGCAAAACCACCAGCCACGGTGTTATTCGCTTCACAGCCCGCCGCCATCGAAAACATCAAGAATGGCTGCACGAGGTTGGCATTCGTCGCAGCAAGGATCAGAGAGCTACCAGATATCGCATTTGTTACTGGCTCTGGAGGGATCGTTTGCGCCCCTGCAGGAAAACCCAAGCGCATCATTTGACTGTTGAATGCCGAAGTAAACGGGCTTGAGTTGCGGTTCGCCGCGCCGCCGAAGCGACTGAGGAATTGGTAATTACGGAAGTGGAATGTTGGATTACTGTTTGTAGCTCCCATTAAGTTGGTGATTTGACAGTGATCATAGTCACCGAACCAAAAGTTGAATCCCGCTCCTGTTACTTCGTTCGCCCTCGATATGGCTAACCCCCTGGTAAACTGACTCACAACGGGATCCTCAGTTGCCACCGCTATGGAAAATCGATCATTCGCATTGAATGTATAAGCCCGCGCAGAAGCACCTCCAGCTTGAAAGGCGAAAAGCGTTGAATCTTGATCTCCCGAACCGCCGTAAGTGCACGAATTGATGGCCGTGAAAAAATTATAAGGATCCCACCCTTCGACCGGCTCATATTCCTTGCGTCCTCCGTGCATGCCAGTTGCAAAGCTGCTGCCTGATCCGAGTGAGGTTATTCCAGTTGGCGGCATCGAGAATATTTTTACTTCGCCCGGCTCAAACCTAACATCACGCGTCTCGGCAAATTTGAATTGCATCACGTGCGGATGGTGTACCCGTGCGGTACCATCACTTTGATCGTGAAGATTGAGCGCGAAATTCAGATTGAAATAACCATTGCTATCGCCCGGGTTTGGGGGAAGCGTTGTGTAGGTTGAAGTTGCAGTATTAAACCGATGCTTTATCAGACGTATCCCGAATGGCGGTGATCCCATTTTAAACGCCATTCTATTGCCTCGCTCCAACACCATGGGTACGTTGTTAGGGTTCCATAAGGACAACACGGGAATAACACCGAGAACCAATCTATGCGTGTCGGTAGGCCGTAAAGGCGTGCCGCGTAGGGTCGTCGCTGTGACGTTTCCGTTAGCATCCAAGGTAGAAATATGCGTCCACTGGTTTCCCGAGATCGGCTGCGCGCCAAGGGCAAGGATGTAGCGAATCCGCACCGGAACGGGGGAGCTGTAAAGCGAAGTGTATTCACGCAGATATTTATCTCTTGTCGCGCCAGTTCCGTTATTCGGGACTTTGATAAAGTATGACTTCGCCGACGAATCATAATTGATTCCTCCGCGTCTTCCGTTGCTCCAATTTGGATCGTTGTGATAGAGCTGATAATATGCTGCCAAATCCTGTATCGGCACACGAGCCTCACCGGCATTGTCAAAACGGTATAACATGAAGTCGTCACTCGTTTCGCCGATGGAAATGGGGCGCTCCAGTAGAACTGACAAATCCCGCTTCAGACCTCCTTCTCTAACATCTGCAATCACACTCTGCGAAAATGGAGTCACATGAAAAAAGTTTGTCTTGGATGGCAGCTGATTCGCTTCTGGCGCCGCCACTCCATCAAGCAAATCAATGGACTTGAGACTGGAAACAATTCCAAGTTGCTTTTCAGTGGTAATGTCGTTTAGCCCGCTAGCCGTCTTTGTGCCAGTCGCCGCCGGAGCCAGAACGCGATAGTATTTATCCACTTGGCTCAGGGACGCACTGGATTCATACGAGTCCTCCAGAATGCGAGCTTTCTGGCTTTCGTCTCCCACCCACCAGCCATAACGCCCCGCCACCGTCCCAGATTTTCCGTCAGTAATGTTAATCAATCTGGCCGCTACATAATCTTTTTCTAATGCCGCATCATCACCGAGTGATCCGTCACTCACCAGAAAAACAGCATTCTGGCTGCCACTCGGTTTTTCAACCGCACCCAATGCCAAGTTGACAGGTGATTGAATCTGGCTGGCCTCACTCTCTGTCAGTGAAACCAGCCATCTGCGGAAATAATCACTCCGATTTTTCAAATACGTCGGCGCCATGGAATCTGCTACACCCGTGATGGTGGTATGCTGGCTGCCCTCACCCGTGCCTGCTTTCCAAGAATTCCACACCCCCGTCCAGTGAAGATTTTGTATCATCGTAGGATCTTCCTCCAAGATATCGCTGTTTGCAGAAATGCGCTGATCAGGCCCCATTTGTTTCTGGAGCTCACCAATCGCGATCATCAGAGCCATGCGCGCATTCGCCTGCGCTTGCATCGTCGCTGATGTCTGCGAGCTATTTCTTATAGAAACAGCAGACAGCGAGAGTGTGCCAAGTGCTATGATCGTCAAAAGAATCATCAACAAGATCGTGCTCACGAGTGCAAAACCAGTTGGTTTTTTGTTTTTGATTTTTCGGCCTAACATAAGTTGATTTTTAAAGATCGAATTCCTCATTCAATGAGCTGTGTGACAAAATCTTCACAGCTCGAAATATCGTTTTTCGTTGGATCATTCTAAAGAGAATTTTATTGGACATTTAGGCCCTTTAAGGGTCATTATTTCAGCGATGAACAAAGGATTTACCTCCGTCACTGAACAAGTGGCGCAAGCTTTGAGAGACGGGTTAATCCAGGGGCGGTGGCAAGGAAATATGCCCGGGCGTAACCGTCTTGCCGCGGAGCTCGGGGTGAACCACAAGACAGTGAAGGCGGCATTGGGCATCCTTGATCAAGAAGGCTTGCTCGAAGCGCATGGTCCAGGACGAAAACGGAGTATTCTCAAAGATGCATCTGCTTTGCCCGTTGCGCAACGCGTTATGATCTTAGTTTACGAAAAAAACGACCTGCACACCGATTATTTGGTGGAAATCATCCACCGCCTGCAAGTTGCGGGACACTGGGCGGGGTTCGCTACGAAGACTCTGGCAGATTTGGGAATGGACGTCAACCGGATCGCCCGCTTTGTCGCGATGACGAAGGCCGATGCCTGGGTGGTGGTTGCGGGACGCCCGGATGTGTTAGAGTGGTTCGCTTCCCAATCGTTGCCCGTATTCGCCCTTTTTGGCCGCGCTTCCAAAATTTCCATCGCCAGCGCTGGACCTTGCAAGACGAATGCGATTCTAGAGTTGGTGGACCAGCTCGTCGAACTAGGTCACAAGCGCATCGTGATGTTGGCAAGAGAAGATCGCAGAAAACCCATAGTGGGGGAGCTCGAACAGCAATATCTTGCACGTCTCGAATCCCACGGCATTCCAACAGGCGCATACAACTTGCCCGATTGGGGGAATCATCCAGATGCACTTGGGCGGAGCCTCAGCTCGCTATTCCAGCACACACCGCCTACCGCAATGATTGTGGACGATGTCATCATTTTTCCAGCCGTAGTGCATCACCTAGCTCGACTGGGAATCTCTGTCCCGCAGCACGTTTCCATAGCCTGCATGGACTTCTGCCCGAGCTTCGAATGGTATCAACCTCCTGTCACCCATATTGCATGGAAGCATAGTGCGATAATCAACCGTGTAGTCGATTGGGCTAAGCAAGTGAGCCACGGCAAGAACAACCGACGAATTACTCAGATTCGTGCAACACTTATTCTCGGTGGCACAATAGGGCCGGCGCGTGATACGTCACTCACATTCTAACGATGCTGATCAGTAATTAATTTTCGCTGACAGCAACTCGGAAGAATTTCGGTGTGGCGAATGTCGTTTCAGCTGCGGTTAGCGGGACGGTAGTAGGAAACGGAACGCTAACCGCCTCGACATCAGTGGTACTGGTTCCGGATAAAACCGTCATACCGGTAGCACTTGCTTTCCAATATTGAAGATTCGCGCTGAACTGCACTTCGTAGGAAATCCCATCCGTGGCGTGGTTTTTCCTGCGCGCGAAAACGGCACGATAGCTGGGAGATTGCGCGGTTCCTGTGTTTTCCAAAATCGGGATCCCGGGGTTAGCGGTTCCGTTGGCTACGTATGAAAGTGGAGCGAAAGACGATGATGTCGGGTCCGTGCCGAAGGCGAATTCCTGCAAGTTTGTTAGATTATCGCCGTCCGGGTTACTGGTAAGTGAGGTATTGGTGAAATTGTTGGTAAAAGTTCCACCTGACCAGGTTTGGTATGGAGTTGGATTGCTGACCGTGATTACGATTTCATCGTAAACCGAGGTAAAGCCGTCATTCGCTGTGAGTCTGAGAGTATAAGTTCCAGCGACTGTGAATGTGGCGGTGGTGTCGATAGCGCTTGCGTTTCCGAAGCTGACGCTTGCAGGTCCACTGATTGCGGACCACGTTGTTGTTAAGGAATCAGTATCAGTAGCAGTGCCATCAAGGTTGGCGATGGCTGATGATCCACTGCCACTTGGGTTAGTGCTCTTGTATGGATGTGCTGATGCCAAGTTTGTGGTCAGTCCCCATTTGTGGGCAAGATAGCCCTCTAGTTTCTCTCGATCGGCAGCCGAGACACTGCCTGTAAGAATGACGATTTCAGCTATGTCACCGCCGAAAAATCCCTGTCCAACAGCACTTCCGATGCGTCCACCACCGGACATGATGCCGATAACCCCGGCAGTACCAGGGGTGCCTTCGGATTTACCGTTAGCTAGAATCTGTTTACTCGTTCCGGAGGTCCAGATGTAGTTCATGATGTTGGCTGAGCCAGCGACGAAATTGGATGTAACTGCTGGGCCGTAATCATTAGTCCAGTAATTCATGCGGTATGTGGTATTATTGGAGAATCCGACATGAAGGCTGTTGGCACCGGCATTGCCGTTTGCTGCGCCGTAGATGTTACTGAAGATCGTAGGCTTGGTGACTATGAATGCGGAGTGGGAAACTCCGGCGAGGAAGTCGAGGTTAACCGCTAGGACATCGGTCGTGCCATCGAACGTGATCACGCGTTTTCCGTTGAGTCCGGCAGCGGTAGCAGTGGGTTGGGCGGTGCTGGCGGCAGTGGCATGGCGGGCGTTTGCGCTTTTATCATTCCATTGTGCCACCGTCGTGCCGTTGAAGGTGATGCTATTGGTATCGTCAGCATCTAGCCAGAGTTGTGGAGTGAGTGCAGATGGGCTCCATGCGGTCGATTGTGTTAGATAAACTATCAGATCCGATCCTGCATTTACCACTGGAATGGCATTCCACTGTGCGGTGACAGTTTGGCTGTTAGCCGGCATGGTGGATGGGAGCGCGGGGCTCCAGCCAGTGAAGGTGTAGCCGCTGCGCGTGGGAGCAGTTGGGGCGGTGACGGTGGCACCGAAATTCTGGGTGATAGCCGTGACGGCGGAACCACCGGCACTGTTGAAAGTGATCGTGTAGCTGTTGATCGTCCACTGGGCGGTGCAGGTCTGGTTGCTCGCCAGCATGGTGGATGGAAGTGCGGGACTCCAGCCTACGAAGGTGTAACCACTGCGCGTCGGGTTGGTCGGGGCGGTGACGGCGGTGCCGAAGTTCTGGGTGATCGCGGTGACAGCAGAACCACCTGCGCTGTCAAAGGTGATGGTGTAGCTGTTGATCGTCCACTGGGCGGTGACGGTCTGGCTGTTCGCCGGCATGGTGGATGGCAGCGCGGGGCTCCAGCCGGTGAAAGTGTAACCACTACGGGTCGGATTCGTCGGAGCAGTGACGGTGGTACCGAAGTTCTGGGTGATCGCGGTGACAGCAGAACCACCGGCACTATTGAAGGTGATCGTGTAACTGTTAGGTGTCCACTGAGCATACAAGGTGGTAGGCGTGTTGATACTGAATGTCGTGGCGGGAGAATAGCTAGTTCCGGAACCATTGGCGGCGGTGTTCCAGTTGTTGAACGTGTAGCCGGTGCGGACGAGGGAACCTGTGTTGCCTAAAACCGTAACTGAGGAACCGTTGACGTAGGGACTACTTGCATCGACAGGTACGGTGCCTCCCGTGCTGCCGTTGCCGTCGTAAATGACAGTGGAGTTTCCTCCGGTCGAATTCACAGTGATCACCACGTCATTGGTGATCGGGCCGTAGGTGTCATTCGCGGTAAGTCGGAGAGTGTATGTTCCGGGGGCGTAAAATGTTACGGTCGTATCCACGGCCGCTGAGTTGGCAAAAATAACCCCCGAAGGTCCGGAAACCAGCGACCATATCGTGGTGAGTGGATCGCCATTGCCGTCGCTAACCGTGCCATCTAGATTTGCGACTGTGGAGGAGGTTGAAGGTGCGGTAGTCTTGTATGGATGACCTGCAGGAAGATTGGCTGTCAGCCCCCACTTGTGAGCGAGATATCCTTCAACCTTCTCGCGGTCTGCAGCACTCAAATTGGCATTACAGATAATCGCTTCGCCAAAGTTGCCGTTCCACCAGGTATTGATCGCAGAACCAGTTCTGCGAGCCCCTACCGTGACATTCCCTGCGTTGAAATTGCCCGTGTTAGCAACGCTGGTCGCAGCAGTTCCGTTGAGGAAATGAGTGTTTGCCGCGCCATCAAAAACGGTCGCCGCCACGAATGGGTTTGTCAGCGTGCCAGTCGCCGATGAAAGACCCGCAGAGTTTCGGTAGGAGTATACACTGTTAGCGGTAGTATTGTTTTGACCAAACAACACGGCGCTTCCGACGTTGTTCCAGTCGCTCGCCTGACCATTTGCCCACACATCCATCATGCCCGCATAAGCGATTTGGGTCGAATTTGATGACTTTCCAACAAAGAAGGCGCTCAATGTCGTGCCTGTATTCGTATAAGTGCCGGCTAGGTACTGACTGCTACCGTTGAATTGCACGGCTTGGAGAGTGCCAATCCCGCCCGCCGCGAGCGCCGCTGGCCCGCTGATCGTGCCGCCACCACTTCCGGCATTCGCAATACTGACCGTTCCTGCATTAATGGTTGCTGCAGAACCGTCGAGCCAGAGTTGTGGTGCAGTTGCAAGCGCTGTTGGCGACCATGGAACCGCGGCTCCCAAAGTCACCGCTTGATCCGATCCAGCATTGACCACTGGAACGATGTTGTCGTTGTCCGTGACATTGATCACTGCGGTTCCGGATGTAGATCCGGATGCGGTGGCGGTGAGAGTAACCGACTGAGTGGGTTCGCTTACAAGGTTTTCTAACGCGTTGATGTTGAAAGGTGCGCTGGTGGTTTGGCCGTTGAGAATGGTGACCGAAGCGGGAACGGTGATTTTCGCGGTGTTTGAGGAGGCGAGGGAAACGACGAGATTGCCCGTGGTGCCTGCACGACTTAC
>JANOKJ010000043.1:0-14160 GCA_031419275.1 Akkermansiaceae bacterium
GTACCCGTTCGTGACAAAGGATCAGTTCCTCGCCTGCATGAAGCGTTGGGGACAAGGCGATTATAACGGAGTGCGGCACTTGTCGCCGCACACGATGATGCACATTGATAACGGCTTTGTGATGCCGAATGGTGTGCTGCATTCACCGACCGACCTTTGCACGCACGAGTTGCACGTGACGATGGACGAGCATTTCCTGGCCGAGGACCTTACCCTTGATGGACGGATCGGAGCAGCCGATGCGTTTTACGCCTGCCGTGAACAGGACTATCCGAAGGACAAGCACGAAGACTGGGAATACCTGGCTGACACGTTCGACTTCAAAGCAAATCAGGACCCGGACTTCGTGCTTAAAAATTCGCGCCCGGCAATCACCGCCGAAGAATTTGCCGGAGACGGAGTGGACGCACAGTGGATTGTTTACGGTGAGGTTCTCGGTGAGCAGAGATGCTCAATTCTCCGTCTCACCGTTGCGCCCGGCGCCAAGACGAATTTCTGCCCGGAGAGCCCCGCGCTGTTCCATACGAACCGCGGACGCGGTCGGGTTGGGAAACTCGAAGTGAAATATCACCAGGACATGAAGCTTGGCGAACTCTATCCTGAGATCGGCTTCATCACGCAGGCCGCGCTTAACCGCGGCGGTGTCGAAATCGAGAACACGGGAACTGAACCGCTCGTGTTGACCTTCGACTTCCCGCAACACGCGCATTCCAAAACTCCCGGCGTTGCCGTTGCGAGATAGAGCATCTCAAGGCGTTCCGCCGCGAACGAGTGAGAGGATGGCTGCGGTGTCGAGCGTCTTGGCCCGCTCCTGGATTTCCGGAAGGTATTTGGTATGGAGTTCACGGGCTTGGCTTTGGAGTGGTGCGATGAGTTTTTTCATTTCCGGAGCGGTCAGTTTGCGGCCGCCGGAATAGTAACTGTGCGCCACATGACCGATAGCGTATGTCGATGCAAATGACATCGCGGAGCCTGTGACTTGGTCGGCAACCTTGCCTACGGTTTTTCCTCCGAGCTTGCGTCCGAACTGGCCAACTAACTTGCGTGCGAAGCCCTCGACCATCTGCGAACCCAGTCCGATCCCGGCGGTGGCGAGGAAGTCCTTGATGTTTGAGCGATCCAGTTCCACTCCATTTGCCTTTCCGATTCGATACACCATTTTCATCTGCATCGGTATGATGACAACGGTCGCAAGGTTTTGGGGCAGGAGTTCGAGAGCTCCGTTGAGGATCGCGTATTTGAGAATCATGCCACTGTTGTCGGACGAGACCGCCTCGTCCTGCGCTGTGGCAAGTGGTGCGAGGGCAACGGAATCTACCTGCTTGTCAACCGCGCTCGACTCGCCTTCTCCGAGTGCGAGAAGGCTGCGAAGTTCCGTGAGAAAATCTTCTTCCTCGGTGGAAATCGAGCCGCCGGCTTCGCAAATCGCACGTGCCATTTCGTAGGCAAGCATACGGTTCTCATTGGTGGAAAGACCCTCGCAGGCATCTGTTAGGGAGAATTTTCCCATCAGGATACGGCGGGAAAGTTCCGCTAGGTTGTCAGCATCCATTTCATTGGCGTAGCGGGCGATTTCATCACGCTCAGCATCGGATTGCTCTCCATTCGAGAAGGCTGCGAACAGGCAGATTGCCAGCAGTGAGTCGTGTGCATTTGTTTGGTTCATAGGGGTGATTTCTGTTAGGATCATAAGTGCTTACTTTCTTCTTTATTGGGGATGAGGATGGACATGACTGTCGCCAAGGCGAGTGTGCCGAGGACGATGATCAGTGAGATAATCGGATCGATTTTGATGCTCTGGAATTCACTGGTGGTGAGCCCGAAGTCATTGAAATACGGCGGTGCGGCGAGCAGCAGAAGCTTGATACCGATAAAGGCCAGAATCAAAATCAAGGCAGGCTTCAGGAAGCGGAATTTTGCAATCAGCGCGGCAAGGCAGAAATACAGGGCGCGTAGGCCGAGGATCGCGAAGATGTTGCTGGTGAAGACAATGAAAGGATCAGGAGTGATGGCGAAGATCGCGGGAATCGAATCTACCGCAAACACAAGGTCTGTGATTTCCACCATGATCAGTGCGAGGAACAGCGGGGTGATAGCCCAGCGTGCGGATAAGGTTCGCGGCTCGGCGGGGGCGTATGTGCTTTTGCCGGTGATCGGATCGATGATGCTCTTGGGCGCCACCGTGCGTCGGGTGAAAAATTTCTGCCCATCATAGAAATCCACTGTTCGGAAAAACCGCTTGGCAATTTTAACAACTGGATTTTTTCCTGGGTCGCTATGGCTCTTGATGAGCGCCATCTTTAGTGCTGTTAGAATCAGGAAGAAGCCGAAGACGATGAGAATCCATGTGTAATTTATGATGAGCTCAGCTCCGAGAAAGATCATGCCTCCGCGCATGATGAGTGCGCCGATGATTCCCCAGAAAAGCACGCGATGCTGGTATTTTGCAGGGATCGCGAAGTAACCGAAGATCATCGCGATGACGAAGATGTTATCCATTGCCAGCGACTTCTCGACGATGTAACCTGTTAGATATTGGATTGCTGCCGTGGCGCCATTCACTTCTCCAAGCGCAATCGCGCCCGAGACATAGACGGGCGTTTCGAGTCCCAGTCCCAACCAGTTATACTGATAAGCGCAGTAAATGAAACCGGTGAAAGACAGTCCGCAAGCGAGCCAGATGCAGGACCAGGTGATGGACTCCTTCATGGTGACTTCGTGGGCGTCTCGGTGGAATACGCCGAGATCAAGCGCGAGGAATAACATCACGAGCGCGATGAATCCGATGTATGCCCACATTTTCATGCTTGCGGGATCAGCGGTGGTGGCCAGTAGGGATAGGAAGGTCATTTTAATTTATGTCTGGGGTATCTGGAGTGTTTGCGAGGTTGTCTGGATTATCGGCGGGGCGAGCCACTTGGACGGCGGCGGGTGAGCTCAATAGCAGGAGCGGCCTCACGGCGTTTCGAGCGTTTGGTCAGGCGTAGTTCGATCTTTTCATCAATCAGCTTGAAGGCTTTGAGAACCGCAGCACGCAGTGTGTGGTCTGACGATGAGACGATCACATCCGGTCCCGGAGTCATGAGATGGAAGGACACGCTGTAGGGTGGGCTTTCGGTGAGGCTGCGATCCAAGCTGACCCGCGCTTCGTCGATTTTAAGATCGGGTAGCAGAGAATGCATTTTGGCTTCGATCATATCCAAGATGGATTTGGAGGGAGCATGGTTGTGATGATTGAAGGTGAATTTCATGGTGGGTTGATTTGACATGCATACATAATGCCGGTGAAAAAGAGTTTGTATAATACTCAAAATAACATTAATCATTCCAAAAAATGGAACAATCAAACCAGAGCGACTTTCTGAATTACCATCATCTCCGCTATTTCTGGACGGTTGCGAAGGAAGGCAGCCTTAAGAAAGCGTCTGAGAAACTGCGGGTCTCACAACCTTCGATGTGCACCCAGATCAAGCTCTTGGAGTCAAGTTTGGGAGAGACGCTTTTTCGCACCAGCGGGCGCTCGCTAGTTCTCACCGAGTTCGGCGAGCTGATTTACAGTCATGCCGAGGAGATTTTCACACTCGGTGATGAGATTCTCCGGGCTACCAAAGCGGCTCCTGCCAGCCGCCGCCTCCACCTTCATGTGGGTATCGTGGATTCATTTCCAAAACTGATGAGCTACGATATCCTACGCCCGGTGCTGGAGCACGAGCCTCCCGTGCAGCTTACCTGTCATGAGGGAAAACTGGCGGACATCGTTTCCCAGCTCAACACTCACCGTCTGGATGTGGTGCTAGCAGATGAGCCCGCGTCACCCGCGATTGCGGGTAAAGTATTCAATCATCTGTTAGGTTCATCTACGATCACGTTCTGTGCGATGCCGGAATTTGCTAAGAAACTCAAGGGCCGATTTCCGCGGAATCTCGACGGAGTAGCTGCATTGCTGCCGACCCAGAATTGCAACCTCAGACGAGACTTGGAGAAGTGGTTCCGAAACGTGGGTGTGGAGCCTAAGGTGGTTGCGGAATTCGAAGACGCGGCTCTAACAAAAATTGTGGCGACAAGTGGTCATGCTTTCATTGCGGTGCCAACAGTCGTTGCGTCTGAAGCGTTCGAGAGATACGGATTTGTCCCTATAGGCCGGACGAAGGAGGTGGAAACGCATTTTTACGCGATCACTTCTGAGCGGCGTTTTACTCATCCGGCGATTCTTGCGTTAACCCGGAGGTTGAGTGCTACGGGGAAAAGGCAGAAATCCTGAAACGTCCCGAAGGGGCGTGATATTCTCCGGATATTCTCAGCGGAGTTGCTTTACATCATGGGAGAGAAACGGAAAATGTCGCTGTGATCCAATTTTCCGATGCTCCTTACCGGTTTTTTGAAGCGAAGCCCTCGCCGCTGTTGATTCACTGTGGACGGGCGATGAATTGCAGCTTTTTCCTGCCGGGACCGAATCATCGGATTCGGGAGATGGTTTTGGAGGGGGAAATGGAGCAGGTGCGTGAGGCGCAGGCAAAAGGTGAACGGTTGATGTTTGTGATCAATCATCCGACACATAGCGATCCCCAGGTGGTGACTGAGGTGCATAGACGGCTTGGGGTCGATTCGTGTTTCATGGCGGCTTATGACGTTTTTTTGAGAGGCCGCGTGAATGCATGGGTTATGCAGAGGATGGGAAATTTTTCGATTGATCGTGAGGGCAGTGATCGCAAAGCGATGGCGGCGGCGATTGATGTGCTGAAAAAAGGCGAGCGGGCCTTGAATATTTTTCCCGAGGGAAATGTGTATCTGACGAATGATCGAGTTGCTCCGTTTTTGGATGGAGCTGCGTTTATCGCGCTCAAAGCACAAGCAGCGTTGGATAGGGTTCCGGTGAAAATCGTTCCAATCAGTTTGAAATACACACATCTAACAACTCCACGTGAGGCGGTGACGCAGCGGATGCTGGATTTGGGAGCGCGTAGTGAATACGTTTTTCCTAAAGGCTCCACCAGCGATCCGATTTCGGCGGTGATGGGAATGGGTCGGCATATTCTGACTCGGTATTTGCGGGCGCATGGTCACGACGATGAAATGGCTGGCGGCGATACTTCGCTTTTTGACGTGCTCACGGGATTCGCGGAAAAGCTGGTGCATGGTTTGGAGCAGGGGTTGGAAGTTTCGGCATTGGCTGAGGCGGGCTTGTCGGATCGGATCGTGAAAATTCGTTCGCGCTTGCATCAGCTGAGAACGGATCGCAGTGCGGCTCCCGATCCTTCGCTCGATGGTTTGGCCGAGCAGGCGATCCTTGCACTTAGAATTCATGGTTATTTGACGCCTTACTTAACCGACCGACCGACGATTGACCGCTACGATGAGACCGTGGAGCGCATAGCCGAGGATTTTCATTCGAAAGCCATGCCGCGCACTGGGCCGCGTCGCGTGATGGTACGCGTGCATCAGCCAGTAAACGTTGCGGATTTCCTGACATCCGTCGGTGGAAACATGAGAGAGGCAATTCCTAGTCTTTCCGCGCAGATGAAACGCACCGTGCAGGAAGGGATTGATGCGTTGAATGCGCGCAATGACGCACCGGGGGCGGAATTGGTGAGATGATCGAGGATATCTCTTTTGAAAATACTCATAAGTGGGCTTGGTGTGTGGTTTTTCTGTGATACCTTGCCTGTAGAAGAGCCCCGGAAGGCGGGTGCGGTGGTTTGCTGTGCGGGTTGATAATGAAGTCGTTCTTGGTGGAAAAACCGTGTCTGTGAACTGAGGACTTCGTGTAACGCTATCAAACTATGAAATTATTTATCGGAAATTTATCCTACGACACCACAGAACAAAAACTCTCTGAATTACTTGCGGAAATCGGAACCATCACGGAGTTCCGTCGCCCCAAAGATTTTGATACGGGAAACCCACGTGGTTTCGCTTTCATCACCATGGACAGCATGGAATCCGGGGAGAAAGCAATTCAGTTGTTAGATGGAATGAAGATAGATGGCCGTGAATTAAAGGTGAACGAGGCGGAAGAACGCCGAAACGATCATCCGGCGGATCGCCCAGCAAAGGTTTCAATGAATATTCCGAAGCAACGTCCCGTGGATGACAGGCCGATTGGTAAAGACGGCATGCGCGTGCGTTACAAAGGAATTTAATTACAAACAGATCACGAAAAAACCCGGGAGATTTATCCCGGGTTTTTTATTTTAAAATTCGGTCTAACTCAGATCAGTCGACCAAGTTATCGACGCGTTGTGCGAGTTCGATATCAAGTTCGGTGACGCCGCCAACATCGTGAGTGGTGAGTTTGAGGGTCACCTTGGTGTATTTGATGGTGATGTCCGGGTAGTGCTGGGCTTCTTCCGCGATCTCACCAACGTTGTTTACGAAATCGATGCCATCCATGAATTCCTCGAACTCAAATGAGCGCGTGATCGAGTTTTTCTCAATTTCCCATTCAGGGCATTTTTTGAGTGAGTCTTTTAAATCGTCTTTTTCTAACAGTTCTGACATGGGAGTTGGAAGTTCGTTGGAGGTGTCTAGGGACAGATTGGACGGATGCTTTCGGAATTGGCAAGCCCGTGTTTGAAGTTTTTTGATTTTTTTATATTTCGGTGATTTTAAGCTATTTGATCTTTAAACCACGTTGCAATCTGCCAATTGACGTGGCAATTTCGTCTTATGAAAAAGTTAATAGTGATTTCGTGCCTTGGATTGCTGACGGCAATCGTCTCGTCCTGTGCACCATCGACACCCCAAACCCGAATTAAAGAACGACCGCAGGACTATGCTAAGCTCAGTGAAAAGCACAAGGATTTGGTCTCTAGGGCTGAAATTGCCAAAGGAATGAGCAAGGATGCGGTGTCTCTGGCTTGGGGAAGTCCGGATGCGCACATTGAAGGATTGCGGAATGGGAAGTTTTCCGAACGTTGGGACTACATGGGGCGGGAGGCAGTGACGCGCAATCATTTCTTTGGTGGCTACACTTCAGGAAGTTACGGTCCTTATGGATATTCGGGGTATCGGGCGGGTTTTGGTCCTGAAGTGACCTACGTGCCGTATCGCAAGGCATCGGTTTGGTTCGTCAAGGGTCGGGTGGACGAATGGGAGCGCCAGCGCTGATTATGGATCTTCGCAAAGTAAAATTTTAGAGAGTGAAGGATATGACGCGACGAATGATATTTACTGTATTAGGAGGCTTAGCGTTGGTGATGGGTATTTCATCTTGCGCAAAAAGTTCTGGTTTAAAGGGAATTGCTGCTTACCGAGCTTATGATCGACCCGCAAAACTCCCGAGTGATTCTTCTGCGGTAAAAGTGAAGGTTTCTCTCTCCAAACAACGCGTTTACGTGATGGAGGGAGGTGAAATGCTAATGGTGATGCCGGTTTCGGTGGGTGCGCCAAGTTCGTCGACTCCAACGGGAAATTTTCTTATCAAAAGTAAAAAAAATTCATACCGAGATCATTTGCATGGTTATGCAACGAATGGGAAAACCTCTCGCAAAGTGAAAGTTGGTGGTGCGCCAGCGGGTTGGAAATATAAAGGATTACCGTTGCCGTATTGGTGTGAGTTTAAGCCGCATTATGGATTCCATACGGGTTGGGTGAAGCACTCGCCCTGCACGAATGGCTGTATTCGCATGCATGAAAATCTAGCGCCGAAGTTTTTCCGGATCGTTTCAGTGGGTACACCCGTTTCGATTGAATATACGCAACCGGAAGATGCCGCACATGCAAATATTCCCTTACCTCCGGATGCGGGTCCTTTGAAAGATTACTCGGAAGATATGTATTTGGGTGATGGGTATTTCTCACATCACAAAACTCCCCATTTCGATTGATTTTATAAACCATTAGTCGTCATTTTAATGTGATTAAGCATTTACCTTGCATTGCGGCTGGATCAGTTGCCTTGTCTCTAAATAGAAATGAAGAAGTTCTCAGAAATACTCACCCATCCGGGTAGTTCGCACAAAGATGAGTTTCTTGCGTGTAGCTTACTCATCGCGGTGCATGAAGCACCTATCGTGCGTAGAGAGCCGACACCTCAAGATCTGCTGAATCCGCGAATGGCTGTGGTGGATGTTGGAGGGGAACATGAGCCGGAGATGGGAAATTTTGACCATCATCAATTTCCTCGGGAACATCCGCCGACTTGCTCGTTGAGTTTGGTGTTGATGGATATGGGTTTGTATGAGGATGCGCGGCAGTATTGTGATTGGTTGGAAGTGGCGGAATGGTTCGATACCCGTGGTCCGCAAGAGACGGCGGCGTGGTTGGGAGTGGAGCGGGAGTTGCTTGCGAAGTTGAACTCGACGGTGGATTTGACTTTATTGCGGAGATTTGCCGGGATGTCTGAAATCCGTGCAGGTGAACCCATGTGGGAAGTGATGCGCTGGATAGGAACGGATTTGATTGGTTATCTGAAATCGCTGCGCGAGAAACTCAATGAGATCGCTCGAAGCAGTGAAATCTGGGAAATCGGCGAGGGAGAAACTTTTTTCCGAGTGCTGTTTTTACCGCGTTCCGCTAATATTTCAGAAGATGCATCGGCGGGCTTGGCGCGCTACGCGGCAGGGTTGCCTGAGGGCCAGCAAGTGGTTGGAATGGTCTATCCCGATCGACGTGGCGCCGGTTTTGCGCTATCTCGTTTTAACGATTACTTGGGCTTGGATTTCACCCAGATTGAGTCTGAGTCAGATGTGCATTTTGCCCACAGTCGTGGCTTTGTGGCTAAAACCTCTGCGGTGGATTTGGCCAGAATTCGCGCGTTGTTGAGTAAAAGCCGCGTGACAGTCTAACGGATTATGCCAGCCTCGGCGCATGAGTGATATTTCCATTTCGAGTTTGAAGGAACAAGCGGGCGATGTGCCGCTGATCGCTTCCATCGCCGCGCAATTGCAATCGCGTGCGGTGAAGTCCACCAAAGACGGAAAGCCGTTTTTCGATCTCGTTTTCGTGGATTCCACCGGATCGATCAGTTTGAAAGTTTGGTCGAACACGCCGCTCTACTCCGAGTCGGAAAAAATGGCGTTGAATACGATCTTACGGCTCGATGGTGAGTGGACGCAGAATCAATACGGAATCAATGGCAGCAACATCACTTGGTCGGCGCTACAAGAGGAGGAGATTGCGATCTTCCTTGCGGGCGATCCGCAGACGCGGGACAAACAACAACGAGATTATGCGGAGATTATCGGATTTTGCCAGAGCATGACCGATCCGAGATTAAAGCGCTTGGCGGAGTGTTTTTTCAAAAAGATGGGAGATCGGTTCCGCCGCACCGCCGCAGCGCGGAAAAACCATCATGCTCGGAGAGGTGGATTGGTGGAACATGTTGCGCAAATGATGCGTTCGGCAAATGCAATCTGTGGCATTTATCCCGAGCTGAATCGGGATCTGATGATCTCCGGTGTGTTGTTTCATGATTGCGGTAAGCTTTGGGAAAATTCTTATCCCGAGGAAGGTTTCGCACAGATCCACTCGAAGTATGGTGAAATGCTAGGACACATTCCATTGGGGATAGAGCTGGTCAATAAGCTCTGGCATGAACTTCTCAACGCTTCTGAATTCGATGCCTTTTCAGAATCGAAACCTGCGACTGATGAGGTGCGGATTCATTTACTCCATCTGATCGGCAGCCACCACGGGCAATTGGAATTCGGTTCTCCGGTGCTTCCGAAAACTCCAGAGGCGCACGCCCTGCATTATATCGATAATCTCGACGCCAAAATGGAAATGCTGCGTGATGCTTATGCGCAAAGCGCGGAAGTCGCGCCAGGAATTTACGATCGGGTGTTTCCGCTAGCAACGAATCTGATCAAGCCGCTGGGAAGTTTTGAAGGAAAGGCTGAACAATAGATATGAATTTCCTCGCCACATCTATAGGTTACGGACCGACTCTCATCTTATTAATACCATGTCTTTTTCTAGTTGTGGCAGTAGGTATCGCATCCCTGATATTTCAGATGAGCTCTCATAAATTGGCAAATAAGCTGTGGAAGTTACAGCCATGGACCATTTTGGTTACCTTTATCGTTGGTCTTAGTCTTCACATTATTGCTCGGTTTCAACTGCGACAATTTTCTGAAGGTTCAGGATCTCAAGAGATGGATACGATGAATCAATCATTAGAAATTATGCAAGGAGTCGATTATCAATTCCTGATGATCATTACAAAGGGAATCATATTCTGGTTAGCGTGTATGGTAATTCGTTTCGTAAAAACAAATAGACGGGTATTTCGCAGTGATGAACCTTCTGCATAAATATACAGATCCCGAAGGGATCAAAGAACTTAGCCTGGGGTCGAGGAGCGCAGCGACGACTAGCCTAGGGAAAACGAGATAGAGAATTCGACCCCGGTAGTGGGTCGCAGAAATGTCGGTGTCTTCTGATGTCGCCGTATGTCTGGCACGCCCTTCGGGGTGCGATTTGTGTGGTGTGCAAACCCGGGGTGGTCGTCGCTGCGCTCCTCGGCCCCGGGCTAAGGTCTGTAATCCCTTCAGGATAAAGAGCTGAATCACTCTTGGGTTGCTGGTGCTGCATCGATCCAGTTTTTTTGGAAGGTTTGCCAGTATTGATCCGACTTTGAAGGATCGTTAGGATTGAGATAAATATAAACTTTGTGAAAAGCTGCGCCGGCGAGGGGGAGATTTTTGTTTTGTGGATTTTGTCCGGCAAGCATGGGGTCGGATGCAGGAGGGGTGTTGTCTAACAGCTTATCGACAAGGTTTGAAAATTGATCTGCGACGAATTTTTTTGTTTTATTCCCGTTCTTGTGGTGCAGAGAAATGGGTGTTTTGTATTCGATGATGGGTTTATCATCGGTGTTGATGGGGTATTTTTCGAATAAGCTGCGTGATGCGCTTACGTTGCCGCAGTAGAACAAGAGGATGTCTCGTTGGGTTGGTAGGTGCAAACTTTGGACAGCGTTTCCATCTGTATCGGAAATGAATTGGCGACGGACATATGCTTCATAATGCTTATGTGCATCTGTCGGTAGCGGTGATTTATTTTGATGGCCGACAAGCGCGACGATTTCTTCGCCTGGCTTGAAGTTGTGGCGCCATAGGGTGACTTGATCGAAGGTGCTGAGCATGGTTTTGGTGATGACGCCGAATTCATATTCCGAAACCTGATAGAGCGGTAGCCATTGGACATAAACTCCGCCGAGATTGAGACGTTTTTTGGCCGATTGATAATGCTCAAGGCTGTAGAGGCTGCCAGTGCCGCGCTGATAAGGTAGGAAAAGATCGGCATTGATCATGTCGAATGTTTTGTCCGTGGCCATCAAGTGATTGCGGCCGTCTTCGACGAGGACTTTTGCTCTGGGATCGCTGAACAAACCGTTGGTGTAGTCGAAGCCATCGACTTTTCCGGTCATGTATTTTTTCGAAGCTCTCACAACATCCGGAAGTAATTCGCAGACGGTGACTTCTTTGATGTTTTTGAAATCAGTTTTGTTTAATGCCTCTCCCGCTGTGGCACCAGTGCCCATGCCTAGGTAAAAGATGCTCTCGGTTTCCGGGTAGATGAGGAGCGGGATACGGGTTTGCAAAATTTGCGACATCCGTGAACTGGTGGAGCCAAGTCCGTAGCTGGAGTTCACTTTGATGGAGTGTCCTTTGAAATTGCTTTGCACGACCGAAACTGTGCCGTCGCTGGCTTCCCATACTTCAACGATGGTTTCATCAGGCTCGTTTCCGTGGACAGTTCCGGTGACGGGAAGTTTGGTGGGGCTAAGGAGCGTCAAACAAATGAGCAGAATGAAAGCGGTTAGGATTTTAATCGCGCCGTAGAAGGCGCTTTTCCCCAATGGCATGATCAAGGCGATGATGAAATAACTTGCGGCGATGATCTGAACGGAGCGCCACATTCCTAAAAATTGGAGCAACAGGAATCCGCAGATCATGGAGCCGAGAATCGCACCGATGGTGTTGATGGCGGAGAGGACGCCGATGCTTTTTCCGGGTTGGCCAGCGAAGCATTCTTCGCTTTTCATGAGAAATGGAAAGACCGTGCCAAGCACAAGACAGGGAAGTCCGATGGTGGCGAAACCGGTTTTGAACAGACCCCACACGTAGCTCGCGAACGCGACATCTGTTGCGATCATCTGTAGCTCGTTGGTCTCGGCATAAAAGATGAACGGCGAGATCGCGACTCCGATGCCGCTGAAAATCATCAGGAAAAACAGCGTCTTGAGCGGGTGCGCGCTGCGTTTCGCCAGCCACGATGCGAACAACGCACCGAGGGCCAAGCAGATCAAGACGACGATCAGAACTGCGGAAAAACTATAGACAGAGTTTTCATGGACCTGAGCGAACATCCGTGTCCACAGCACTTCGAGCGCTAGCACGTTGAAACCTGAAATGAAAGCAAAAGCATAGATGACGGAGCGTGAGGCAGTTTGGAGTTTTTCGACCACGGGTGCCGCGACTTCATTTTTCTTAGCTGCCGATTTTCTGGAGCTGATCGGTTTTTGATCAGGGATTACGGACGGTGCTTCTTGAGGTTCTGGCCTGCGCGCGAGGAGAAATGAAACCAAGGCGATGGCGAGAGAGATGAAGATCCCGAGAAAGCAGGTGAACTTGAAACCTAACAGAATAATCAGAAAGAAGCCGGTTGCGAATGCTCCGACCGCTGCGCCTATGGTGTTGATACCGTAGATTTTCGCGGCAGTGGTTCCGAACGATCCTTGGGTGCGGATGAGAAATTGTCCCAAGACTGGGATCGTTCCTCCCATGAAAAATGACGGAGGAAAAACCATCAAGAAGGTTAGCAGGCATTTCAGCATCATCAGTTTCACGCCCGGTTTAGCCGATTGGTAGAGGATGGGGTAGATACTTTGGAAATAATTCAGGACGACTAAGAACAGCAGGCCGCAGACTCCGATTCCAAATTCCAGCCATGCGTAAGTGCGCAGAAGATTAGGTAGGCGAGCACAGCGATTTCCCCAAAACCAGCTACCCATGGCGAGCCCGAAGAAAAACACTCCGAGGGTGATGGCTGCGGCATACGAGGTGTTACCTAACAGAAGTCCCAACTGCCGCATCCAGAGGATCTGATAGAGCAATCCGGCGAAACCGGAGAAGAACACCATCACATAAAAAATACCACGCTTGGAATGATTCATAGGTTTTTAACTCCTATGGCCTCACTCCTGATGTCTCGCGTGAGGTTCGCGTTTGGCGACCGTTTCCGCACCCGGTGCAGTGACAAACGGTCCGCCTTCGAGTGGCGCGACGCCGGTGAAGGCAACGTCTGGCATATCGGTTGGGCGTCCTGCGAGCGGGAAATCTTTGCGCAGAGGAAAGAACGGATAGCCCTCCCACATGAGGATGCGTCTGAGATTTGGGTGGCCGCTGAAAGGAATGCCCATCATGTCCCAGACTTCGCGTTCATGCCAATCGGCTGCGGCCCAAAGATGGACGGCGGTTGGTACAGCTTCGTCTTCGGAGACTTTTGCTTTGAAGCGCAGGTGGAGGGAGTCGTCGAGCGTGGCGAGCTCGTAAAGCACCTCGAAGCGTGGGTCTTCGCCGAAATGATCGAGTGAAGAAATATCGAGAAGCATTTCATAGCCGAGCTTTTCTTTGCAAAGCGCGAGCGCTTTCGGGAGAGCTTCGAGCGTGACGTTTAATGTGAGTTCGCCACGAAATTCGACTTCGGAGAGGATACCATTTCCGAGCGCATTGCGCAGGGCGGGAAGGTCTTTGGCGGCAGCAGGTGAATCGGTGATGGCTGACATGGGAGAAAAAATTCGGTGTTTAGAAAAATACGGGAATCAGACGTTTTCCTCGAAAAAGATTTTCTTCTGATCTTGGGTAGAATGCTCAGCTTCGATTTTTTCTTGGAGTTTCATCAAGCCTTCGATGAGGGCTTCCGGACGCGGAGGGCAGCCGGAAATATAAACGTCCACGGGGATGAGCTGGTCGATGCCTTGCAGCACGGCGTAGGAGCGATACATTCCGCCGGATGACGCGCAGGCGCCCATGGCGATGCACCATTTTGGCTCAGGCATCTGATCCCAAACACGTTTCACCGCGAGTGCCATTTTGTAAGTGACGGTGCCAGCGACGATCATGACATCGGCTTGGCGAGGAGAGAAACGCATGACTTCCATGCCGAAGCGGGAGATGTCGAAACGGGAAGAAGCGGTAGCCATGAGCTCGATCG
>JANOKJ010000044.1:0-2199 GCA_031419275.1 Akkermansiaceae bacterium
AATCATTAGAGTCGGAAGTGGATTTAAAGTAGCTAGCGATCGACGGTCAACTGGGCCAGTTGACCCTACCTGTTTTGTTAGGCGCGGCGGGACGCCGCTTGCACGGCCTGCCGCGAGACGCAGCAGCTACTAAATTAATTCTGCAGCGATGGGGTCGACTAGGGGTCGGCCGAGTTGAGTTAGTGAAAGATGAGTTTCACTAATCCTGAGGAGATTCTCGCTGGCGAGGGTTTGGGCTTTTTCTAAAGATATATTGCCTAACAGTTCGAGAGGGATGCCTTGGGTGGTGCGGAGGCCTAGGGCGATGAGTTCGATGCGGCGCTGGGCGGGGGTGAGGATTTCCGTTTCGTGGATGGCGTTTCCAAGGCTGGATACTTGACGGATGTAAGCGGCGGTGTCGGGGATATTTTTGTCTCGGGTTCCGTTTAATGTGGAGACTGCAGAAGGACCGAGCCCGAGGTAGTCGTTGCCCTGCCAGTAACCTTGGTTGTGGCGGGAGTGGTGGTTGGGTTGGGCGTAGTTTGAGGTTTCGTAGTGATCGAAACCTGCTGCTGTTAGAATTTGCTCGGCGAGGTGGTAGTGATCGGCATCGTGGTCTTCGTTTTCCTGATAGGTGCCGTTTTGGAGCGAATCGAAAAACGCGGTGTCTTCCTCGTAGGTGAGGTTGTAGGCGGAGATGTGATTGGGTTTCAGCGAAATGGCATGTCGCAAGGTGCTTTCCCAATCGCTGAGCGACTGACCGGGAATGGAGAACATGAGGTCGATGTTGATCGAATCGATTCCGGCTTCGCGCAGAGTGTGGACGGATTCGGTGGCTTGTTCTGGGGAGTGCTCACGACCGAGGGTTTCGAGGACGTGTGGGGTGAACGATTGGATGCCGAGCGAAACACGGGTGACGCCGAGTGATTTGAACAAGCGGGCTTTTCTCAGATCGAACGTGGCGGGGTTGGCTTCGAGGCTGACTTCTTGGATTTGAGAGAAGTCGAAATTTTTTCTCAGTGAATCGAAGAGATCGCTCAGGTGCTTGGAGGAGAGCATCGATGGCGTGCCGCCGCCTAGGTAAAGGGTTTTGATGGGTTGAAGAGAACGGGAAGTTTTTCTCCATGATGCCTCTTGTCCGATAGCTTGGATGAAATCGGGTATCGGTGTGTTGCCGGGGGTGTGCTTATAGAAAGAGCAATACGGGCAGATCCGGTGACAAAATGGGATGTGGACGTATAGGAGCATGAAACTTTAAATTCTAAACTTTAAACTCCAAGGAAGAGTGGTTCACGATCCCTGTTTACTAACGCGGGCGATGTATTTTCCGGCGGCTTCGATGATGGAGTTGGAGAGATCGGCTTCGGGTTTGGCGAAGGGTGGGACGAACCAGGGGAAGGAGCCTAGGAGGTCGGTGATGACGGCGATTTCTCCATCGCAGGTGGATTCTCCGCAGCCGATGCCGATGGTGGGCACGGAGATGGATTCGGTGATGATCCTTGAGGCGGCTGGCGTGACGGATTCAAGGACGATGGCGAACACTCCTGCATCGATAAGGGCTTTGGCACCGTCGAGAATAGCTTGGGTTTGTTCGGGGGTTTTGCCTTTTTTGTGGTATCCGCCTTCTTCGAGAACGCGCTGTGGCAGCATACCGAGGTGGCCGCAAACGGGAATGCCGGCTTGGGTGATGGCTAGGACTTTTTCCGCTTGGCGGATGCCGCCTTCGAGTTTCACGGCATCGGCTCCAGCGGCGACGAGGGCTTTTGCGGTGGTAAGGGCTTGTTCTGGCGTATCGTAGGTATGGATAGGGAGATCAGCGATGATCAATGCTGCAGGTTTGGCGCGGGCAACGGCTTCGAGGTGGTGAAGGATGTGGGCGAGGGTGACGTGGGTGGTGTCAGGAAAACCAAGGACCACCATGCCGAGAGAATCGCCGACTAAAAGGATGTCCGCGCCGACCTCATCGAGCAGGCGCGCCATGGGGTAATCGTAACAGGTCAGCGCGGCGATGGAGCCGGGGCCTTTTTTTACGGTGAGAGCGGCGACTTTTTGGTTGGGAGTCACAAATCGGAAGAGTTAATGGGAATGAAAAAGCCTCCGGGGAGCAGTGCTCTGAGCGGAGGCTTATATCCATGAAAATGGCGACCCGTAAGGGAGTCGAACCCTTCTTGCCAGGATGAAAACCTGGAGTCCTAACCGATAGACGAACGGGTCGTTAGT
>JANOKJ010000045.1:0-2414 GCA_031419275.1 Akkermansiaceae bacterium
GGCGCCGCCCGCGACCGCAATCAAAAAACACCGCGCCCTATCCATCTAACAGAAGCGGAACCTCCACCAACGCCAACTTTTTAAGAATCACGGTCAACACGGCGTGTTGACCCTACCTTTCAAAACGGTAGGGTCGCGGCGCCGCCCGCGACCCAATTCAAAAATCACCACGCTCTACCCATCTAACAACCATCACCCTACGATCCCAACCGGGATCAAAGACCTCAACCCCGGGCTAACATCTGTAATCCCTTCAGGATATAAAACTACGCTCTACACTTCCCCTCTAAGTCTAGCTTCTTCTGTCTCCAAGTCTTGCGTCTTCCACCACCACCGCACAGGCCTTATAATTCGGCTGGCGAGAGTGCGGATCGAAGGACGAGTGCGTGAGTTGATTTACCTCTGGATAATGCATGGGAATAAACAACTGCCCGCGCTGCACCGTCGGGGCGATGTAGATGTTAACCATCATCTTTCCCCGTCGCGAGCGCACGCTGGCTGTATCGCCGGTTTTCAAGCCCAGCTCCGCCGCATCATCGGAATGAATTTCCACGTAGGCTTTCGACGGCGTGAGTTTGGAAAGGATATCGGATTTCGCGGTCCGACTCTGAGTGTGCCACTGACTACTCGTGCCGCGACCTGTTAGTAAGGTGAATGGATATTCTTTATCTGTCGGTTCTGGCAATGCTGCTGGTGGAGAAAAAAGCATCTGCGCCTTACCGTTCGGTGTGAAAAATTTTCCGTCTTCGAACAATCGGCGTTCTTGAGCTTGCGGCGGGGCGTTATCTGGAAACGGCCACTGAATCCCGCCTAACTCATCGATCTGTTCATAACCCTTTATCCCCGTGATATCGCAGGGTCGGTCTTTTGACAAATCACGCAGGATACGGAAGGCCGCCTCAGGATCGGTCCACTCGGCAAACATTTCCCCACAACCCCATGCATTGGCGATGAGGCGGAAAATCCTGAAATCCGAAAGAGCGATCCCAGGAGCCTTGCGAACCGCTTTCGTTGTGCCGATCCGACGCTCGGAATTGATGAAACAACCTTCCTTCTCTCCCCACCCCGCTGCTGGCAAAACCAGATCCGCCACGCGGGCACTCTCGGTTGAATGATACATGTCCTGAACGACGAGAAACTCCAGCTTCTCGCGGAGCTTTGCAAGTCGTCCACTATCGATCCATGAATGAAACGGATTGGTCGCGACAATCCACAACCCTTTGATTTTCCCCTCCTCGGCTGCGGCCAAAATCTGATCGTATGCGAGCGATGATTCGGAAGGAATATTTGCAATCGGAATCCCTAACCGATCAGCCACTTTCGCGCGATGCTCCGCGTTTGCGAAATCATGCCCTCCTACAAGTGAGGTGGTATTTGAAAACAACCGCGAACCCATGGCGTTGCACTGCCCGGTGATCGAATTCGCGCCTGTGCCCGGCTTGCCGATGTTTCCTGTGATCAGCGCGAGATTGATCATCGCCTGCGCGGTGCGCACGCCTTCGTAAGACTGATTCACTCCCATCGTCCACCACCACGAAACACGTTTCCCCGGGGCCGAAACCGTCTCCGCCAGCGCCTCGATCTCCCCAACTGACATCCCGATTTTTTCAGAAACCGATTCCGGAGAGTAGTCTTTCACAAACTCCGCGAACTCCTCGTAACCCTCCGTGTTGGAAATCGATTCCTGATCGATCCGGCCATCGCGGATGATGCAATGCGCGAGCGCGTAAAGTAGCGCGAGATCTCCTTTCGGTTTCAACGAAACATGTTGGGTCGCGGCCTGTGCGGTTTCGGTCGAGCGTGGATCGATGACGATAATTTTCGGATTACGCCGATTCCGCATCACCCTCTGCCAGAGAATCGGGTGCGCGATGCATAGATTCGCGCCTGCCAAGACGATCACATCGCTTTCCTCGAAATCCGCATACGTCGCTGGTGGCGCGTCGAATCCAAACGATTGTTTGTAAGCTGTCGCTGCTGTCGCCATGCACTGACGCGTGTTCGCATCGCAGTGCAAAAAGCCCATACCGAATTTGAACAAGCAGCCCAGCAACGCCATTTCCTCGAACGGGATTTGTCCGGTGGAAAGAAAGCCAACCGATTCTTGACCGTGGTTCTGTTGGATAGATTTGAAGCGAGAAACGAATGTTTGAAGCGCAGTTCCCCAATCGATTTTTTGAAAATCCCCATTCTCATCCCGCAGCAAGGGAGTCGTAGCGCGGTCCGATGATTCGAGCGGATCGAGTGCCTGCCAACCTTTCGGACAGGCCATTCCGAGGTTCACCGGATAACCCGCCTGAGGACTGAGATTGATGGCGTGACCTTCGGCATCGAGGTGGATTTTCAACTGACAACCGGTCGCACAATAGCCGCAAATCGAAGCCACAGTAGATACTGGTCTGAGCCGTGATGGG
>JANOKJ010000046.1:0-10107 GCA_031419275.1 Akkermansiaceae bacterium
TCGTCCCATGAGTAAGTAACGTGTTTGAATTCAGGCATGGTATTTTTATGGTTCTTGACAGGGCGTTGAATAAGTCTGAGAAACGCAAAGAGCAAGAAAAAACCACAAAATCCCACATGCTAGCCATTGAACGCCAGAGAAGGATCCTCGAAAATGCCAGACGTGACGGCACGGTCAGGACGCAGGAACTGTCGTTAGCGCTGGGTGTCGCGGAAGAAACGGTTCGCCGGGATCTGGATGCTTTGTCGAGGCAGGGATTGCTGAGACGGACGTATGGTGGGGCGGCCGATCTTTCCATGGGTTTCCAGGAATATTCACAGAACGAACGTGAGGTTCGGCAGGCGGAGGAAAAGACAGCGATCGCGAAAATCGCGGCCAAACAGATCAAAGCCGAGGAGACGATCATGCTGGACGCGAGTTCCACAGCACTCGAACTGGCGCGGCAGTTACCTGATGGCATGAAGCTGAGGGTGTTAACCTATTCGCATGGGGTGGTTGAGAAACTTGCGATGCGGACCGATATCGAGCTGATCCTGCTAGGCGGGATCTACGAACCCAAAGGCAGGCGTTTCATGGGGATGCTCACGGAGATGGGTGCGAGGGCGTTCCGGATCGACCGATTCTTTTTTTCCGGAGACGGGTATGACCCCGTGCTGGGTCTCGGCGAACCGAATCCCGAGGAATCGCGACTCAAGGCGACGGTGATGAGTCATGCGAAGTGGTGTTGCGCGTTGTTGGATCACACCAAGCTTGGCAAAGCGACGGATCATTTTTTCGTGAAACCCGAGGAGTTGGATCTGCTGATCACCGATAAGCTGGGTGAGGATTTCCGAAAGAAGCTCGACCTTGCTGGGGTGAAGTATCTGACGCGGTGAATGTAGATTCTTTTTAAATCAAACATCAACATTCGTCACTCATTAATCGTCAATCGATTCTTGGTGAGGCGCGATTTGCTATTCGGTTTGAATGACGATTGACGATTGTTGAGGTTTGATTTTTGAATGAAGAAGATTGCGACCCAGGAGCTTAAGGAGCGGCTGCCTTTGGCTGCCAATTGAAAGGGGTATTACAAATGGTCTTACTCTGAGTCTGTGTTAGGTAATGGATTGATGAATGCTGTCCCTTCTCTTGCTATACTATGCCACCCCCTAGTAATATGTAATACTAGTCACACAAAATGCCTCGACTATCTAACTCCTGTTGTGATAATAGCCCCGCAACTCCCGATTGCGCTAGCTGCCTGAATTCTCCTTCATCATTCTCTTCCCAAACAACAGCCGTTTTATGAGTGATCACTCTTCCCAAACTCCCAGCCCTGAACATTTATCCGAGTTGCTTCCGCAATACGATGTTGAGTTCTTTATCGCGCAAGGTGGTATGGGCGCGGTTTACAAGGGGCGCCAGATCTCACTGGACCGCGATATCGCGATCAAGATTCTTCTCCAAGAAGTAAGTGAAAGCGTGGAGTTCCAAGAGTCGTTCATCTCCGAGGCCAAGGCAATGGCTAAGCTCAATCACCCGAATCTCTTGGGAGTGTTCGATTACGGCACAGTCGAAGGTATGTCATACATCGTCATGGAATATGTCGATGGCGGATCGCTTCACCAAGCGGCTTGGAATCAGGCGGTCGAGCCCATCCAAGCGGCCACCATCGTCAAAGGCATTTGCTCCGGCCTTGCTCATGCACATGAGAACGGCATCGTCCATCGTGATATTAAACCTTCTAACATCCTGCTCACGCCAGCAGTGGTGCCGAAAATCGCAGATTTTGGCCTTGCCCATGCAGCCGATTCCGACACGCCAGGACTGATGATGGGCACGCCGGGTTATACCGCGCCAGAGGTTTTCGAAGATCCGAATCAAGCTGGGCATCTGGCGGATATTTATTCAGTTGGCGTCATTCTCCATCAGTTACTCTCTGGCATCGACCCTGCAGGATCGATGCTGCCGCCTAGCCAAGCGACCAACAACATCCGCCTCGACGCAATTTGGCGAAAGGCCACTAATATCAATCCCGCGCAGCGTTATCCGACCATTGATGCGATGGCTCAGGATCTCGATAAATGGTTAGACGCGAAGGGGAATCTGTTAGTAACCGGAAACCCCGCGCCAATGAGCGCCCCAAGACAACCTGTTCCAATGCCAGCCCGCAGCAGTGGAGGCGGCATCTTTTTCAAAGTCGCTCTCATCGGTATTCTTGCTGCGCTTGTGGTTTTCATCTACCCCATGCTTAAAGATGGCAAAGAGGATATCAATGATGATACCGCGAATCAAAACGATGAGGACGTTGTCGCACCACCTAACATTCCCGTTTCTCCGCCTAACATCGTTTCATCGCCGCCTGATAATGATGTTAAGCCTCCCATGCCCGCACCTATCGATGACGATACGACTGAGAAACCCGTGATCGTGGTAAATAATGCTCCTGAACTTAAGCCGAAGCCAGAGCCGAAACTTGAACCTGAGCCGGAACCTGAGCCGGAACCTGAGCCGAAACCTACCGGCGACTTGACGCCTGGCGATCCGTTGCTACGTGATCGCGCGGTCGGACTGATTCTCGATGCCCGCAAGAAACGCGACAAAGAACTCTATGATAACGCCAACTCGTTACAGGTCAGTATCAGGGCTTTGTCAAGAGACGCGGAGCCGGAGTTACTTAGCCGTCTGGAAGAATTGAAAGGTGACATCGTTGATAATCGGGTTCCTGTAATAGACGACGTTGACGGGCTTACTCCAAAAGTAGTTGATGCTTTCAAACAATCCCGCACGAAGGAGGAATCGATAGACGTAAAACATCGTGCCGACTTGACACGAATTCGCGATGCTTATGTGACCCGACTGAAGACGGCTGGTACTGAGTCATCAGAAAAAGATTTACAGGGTCGGCTGTTAGCGCAGGCGCAAAGTGCAAGCGATCTCGACGTGTGGATTCAATTACTCTCGCCAGAGGCGAAGAAGGAGAAGGTAGTGAAGCGGAGTGATGGGACTTTTGTCGGAAAGTGGGACGTTCATGCACATGATGGAGTTTTCCGCTGGATCGCCCACTCGGGTGGTAAGTTAGAGATCGTTGGTAAAGATTGGGAGGCTGTTTGGGAAGTACTAGAAGACGGAACTCTCGAAGTGAGATGGAAGGACAAAAAGCCATACATCATGAAACGCGATGGAGTCGACTGGGTCGGGAAAGCCCCTTTCGGCCAGCCCGTTACTTTTAAGCCAGGAGACTGGTGAGTGATTCATCACACGGACAAGGAGCTGGAGAATTGGTTGCTACGCATCTTTGTAAGTTGCAATAGAAACGTAGTTAGGGAGTAGAAGATCTTCCAAATCAAAAATCAACAATCGTCACTCCTCAATCGTCAATATGTCCGTCGTAGCCTTGGCGAAGTCGGATTCTTTCTTCGAGTGGAGTTGTTTGATCATTCGGTTTGATTGACTCCGCTTTGCTCCGTCCAAGCAGCAAGGACTTCGTCTTAGTCCTGAAGTCACTAACACTCCCAAGGCATTGAGGATTGACGATTGTTGATTTGAGAAAAAATACCGATTATTCAGCACAACACTAACTATTTCGCTTCGGCGACCAACAGATCAATCAAAGGCTTTGGATCTGTTAGTCCGTGGGGATGGTGATCTCCGTTTTCTTTCGGGAAAAGTTTCACTCTGCCTTTATTTTGCTCCCAAAACTCGACGAGTTTTCCTGCATTGTCTTCGTAGGGAACCGTGCGATCTGCGGTGCCGTGGCAGGAGATAAGTAGGACATCAGCCTTGATGGCGGGGAGGAGATTGTCGGATGGGCGGATGGATTTCGCGATGGCGGTTTCATCATCTGCGAAGCCGAATTCGGTTTTGTATTTCGCCCAATCGCCTTTGCTGCCTCCGCCTTTTTTGGTGAGTTCAAAACCACCGGGCCAAGAGCGGATGTCGCAAACACCGTTGTCGAGATAAAGGATACTGGCGCGATCTGGATGCAGGCGAACCCATGCGTTTACATAAAGCCCGCCGCGAGAAATGCCGAGCAAGGCAGGCTTGGCGGAAAGCCCGCGTTTTTCGTGAAGTTCGGTATAAAGTTTTTCCCAAACCGCCATGGCATTGGGTGAGCCGAATTTGTTGCTCTGTTTGACGTAAGCCACGTGCCAGCCTTTTTCGACGAGGCCGGTTTCCAGTGCTTGCAGATGACCCGCGAACTCTCCGATCCAGAGCCATGGTTTTCCATCCGCTGGGGTGGTGGGTATTTTCAAGGACACCTTTGCTCCATCGATTTCGAAATTCTCTGACGTCGCGGCGTGGGACAAGCTAAATAAAATGAGAGTAGCAAATGTGCAGAGGAAAAGTGTTCTCATGGGTTAGATTGTGTAATAAAATGAGCTAATTGCTACAAGCGATTTGCCAAAATGGTAACTCACGCTATCAGTATGTGAAATCTGAAAAAATTGACACAATTAACCCGAAAATATCCTATGCGTTATATCGGAATACGATTCATGTTTGCTCCGGCAGGCTCAAACATTTTTTATCTATCTACGACTCACCATGAAATACGCTCGGCCGTTTCTTCTTATATTTATCGCTCTTAGCGTCGTTGCCGCATGGTATTTCCGACCACAGACCAACAATGCTGCCAAGGCACCAGAGGGGAAAAAATCGGTGCCAGTTGTCACAATGAGCGCTGAGGAGCGGGACATTCCGATCTGGCTCACCGGGCTTGGTGCTGTGCAGGCCTATAACAAAGTCACGATTCGCCCGCGCGTGGGTGGCGTGCTTGATCGGATCCATTTCACCGAAGGGCAGAGCGTTAAAGAAGGCGATGTGCTAGCCATTATAGACCCTCGCCCTTATGAATCTCTTCTCGCTCAGGCCAAAGCCAAAGTTGCTCAAACCTCTGCCCAGCTTGCCAATGCAGAGAAAGACATGGAGCGCAACGACAAGTTGGTGAAATCTGGAGCAGTTTCTCAACAAATTTTGGAGCAACTCGAAGCGAACGTCGCTCAAATAACCGCACAGAAACAAGCTGACATCGCGGCTATGGAATCCGCGCAGCTTGATCTGGATTTCACTACTGTCAAAGCACCCATCGCGGGGAAATCGGGCATGCGTCTAATTGACCAAGGTAATCTAGTCACAGCTAACCAAGACGGAGGCCTTGTGGTCATTAGCCAATTTCAGCCGATCTCCGTCGTTTTCACGCTGCCTCAATCTAACTTACCGGCAATTCGAAAAAAGTTAACGACGGACGCACCGGAACTAACAGTTGAGGCTCTTACTGATGAAGGGCAAGTCCTTGCTGAGGGAAAATTGGCGCTCATCGATAATGAAATCGATGTCAATTCTGGCACGATGAAACTCAAAGCCAGTTTTCCGAATACTGACCAAGCTCTTTGGCCCGGCCAATTCCTCAGCGCCCGCGTGCTTGTAGAAACCCGCAAAATGGCAGTCGTGATCCCTACTCAAGCCATCACCGCAGGGCTGAACGGTCCATTTGTTTACGTCGTGAAAACGGACAGCACGGTGGAACCTCGTAATGTGAAGCCGGGGCCGCAAGTGAATGAAATAACCATCATCGAGGAAGGCCTTAAAAGTGGCGAGCAAGTCGTAATCGACGGTCAGAGCAAGCTACAGCCCGGCGCCCCTGTTTCCATCCAACCTAAAAAGCAGTGAGTTTATCTACGCCTTTCATTCGGCGTCCCGTCGCCACCTCGTTACTGACCATCGCCATCTTCCTCGTTGGCGCGGTGACGTTTCCACTGCTCCCACTGGCACCTTTGCCACAGATCGAGTTTCCGACACTGCAAGTTTCCGCCAGTCTGCCAGGTGCAAGTCCGGAAACCATGGCGTCATCGGTCGCCACGCCGCTTGAAAACAAACTCGCGCTGATTCCGGGGATCACTCAGATGAGTTCCAGTAGTGGCCTGGGAAACACTTCGATCACCATTCAGTTTGACCTTGATGTAAACATCGATGCCGCCGCCCAACAGGTGCAATCCGCGATCAACGCCGCCGCCGGACAACTGCCAATAGCACTGCCCAGCCCGCCGTCTTATCGCAAAGTGAATCCTGCGGATTCACCGATCATGTTGCTTAGTGTTCAGTCCGAAGTTTTGCCTCTAACAGAGCTCAGTGACTACGCGAGCACGGTCATCGCTCAGCAGATTTCTCAACTCAAGGGTGTCGCACAAGTCAACATCAACGGCGAACAAAAACCCGCCATTCGCGTGCAGGTGGATCCGATGAAACTTGCAGCGCTAGGCCTCAGCATGGCTGATGTGAGCGGTGTGATCGCGACCTCCACAGTCAATACCCCAAAAGGCAGTCTTAACGGCCCACATCAGAGTCTTCCTATTTATGCAAATGATCAGATTCTCAAAGCAGAACCCTATAATGATATCATTCTTGCCTATCGAAATGGGGCACCCATCCGCATTCGCGACGTTGGCCGAGCAGTGAATGGTCCGGAAGATATTCGCTCTGCCGCATGGATCAACAACAAGCGCGGCGTGGGTATCATCATTCGCAAACAAGCGGACGCCAATGTCATCGAGACCGTTGAAAGTATCCGCAACCTCTTGCCCTCGCTGCGAGCCGCCATGCCTCCTGCAATCAAAGTGGAAGTGCTGAGCGACCGCATGCGCACGATCCGCGCTTCGGTCAAAGAAGTGGAGTTTCACCTCGTTCTAACGATGGTGCTGGTCACTCTGGTGGTGTTTTTGTTTCTACGCAATATACGCGCCACACTTATTGCCAGTGCGGTCGTGCCAATCTCTATTGTTGGCGCCTTTGCGGTCATGCATGTCCTTGGCTACAGCCTCAATAATCTTTCTTTGATGGCTCTGACGATCTCCGTTGGTTTCGTGATCGATGATGCCATCGTGATGTTAGAAAATATTCACCGTCACATCGAAGATGGCATGAAACCGATGGAAGCCGCTTTGAAGGGAGCTGGCGAAATCGGATTCACCATTTTGTCGATAAGCCTCTCGCTTGTTGCTGTGTTCATCCCCATCCTGCTTATGGGTGGGATCGTCGGAAGGCTTTTCCGTGAGTTTGCCGTCACCGTTACCGTCACCGTGCTAGTGTCTGGTTTTGTCTCGCTGACCTTCGTGCCCATGATGTGTGCTAAATTCATGCGGCACCACGACCAGCCTGAAGGTTCACTCCGAAAAAAGGCGGATCGGCTGTTGGAAAGTTTTTTCCGCGCTATCGAAAACGCCTACGAATCCATGCTCAACGTCGTGCTGCGCCATCGCAAGCTGACTATGTTTTCACTTTTGCTAACGATCGCCATAACCGGCTTTGTCTTTGTGAAAATGCCCAAAGGTTTTTTCCCTCAGCAAGATACGGGATTCATGAACGCCACACTTGAGGCCTCGGCCGACATATCCTTTGAAGCGATGTCGGAGAAAATGCAGCAGATTGGCGTGATCATCGCTGAAGATCCGGGTGTTCTCGCTTTTCAGTATAATCTCAGCGTCGGTCGTGGCTCCACCAGCCTCAACAATGGTCGTTATTACATCACCTTGAAAAAGCGCGCGGATCGCGACGGCGTTCAGGAGATTATCATGCGCCTTAAAAAGAAAACTTCAGGCATTCCGGGAGCCACGATGTTTTTTCAAGCTCAACAGGACATTAACGTCGGCGGGGTGATTTCAAAAACGCAGTTCCAATATACCCTGCGAAACGCCAATCCGGACGAACTTAATCTATGGGCACCACGTGTCCTCGCAAAACTCAAGGAACTGCCGATGCTCCGTGACCTAAACTCGGATCAGCAATCTTCAGCTCCGGCACTCAGTCTAGAGATAGATCGCCAAGCGGCCTCACGGTTTGGCATACAGACTTCTGCGATTACTGCGGCTCTATATAACTCATTTGGGCAACGGCAAATTACCCAGTTCTACACACAGGTGAGTCAATACAAGATCATTATCGAGGTGCCACCCGAACTACAAACCGATCCTAGCGTGTTAAGCAGGATGTTTCTTCGATCTCCTCTAACAGGATCTCAGGTGCCGTTATCATCGTTGTTGAAATTAGATACTCTTACTACCAAATCCCTGACCGTTAACCACATCGGTCAGTATCCTTCAGTTACCCTCTCGTTCAATCTTGTGCCTGGCACCGCCCTCGGTGATGCAGTGACTGCTATTGAAGAATCCGTGGCAAAAATGGGCGCACCCGCGACCCTCACAGGTAGTTTCCAAGGCACAGCCCAGGCATTCCAAGACTCTCTGAAGTCACAGCCATACTTGATCGCCGCTGCAATCATCGCGATCTACATCATCCTAGGTATGCTTTATGAAAGCTTCATCCATCCACTCACCATTTTATCCACCTTGCCATCTGCTGGGCTCGGCGCGTTAGTAACGTTGTGGTACTTCGGTCATGACATCGGAGTCATGGCTATCATCGGCATCTTGCTGTTGATCGGTATCGTTAAAAAGAACGCCATCATGATGATCGACTTCGCGATCGATGCAGAACGAGAACAAGGGCTGACGCCTGAAAAAGCAATTTTTGAGGCATGTATCAAGCGATTCCGTCCCATCACGATGACCACTATCGCAGCCATGCTCGGCGGAATCCCGCTCGCCCTCGGCCATGGTGATGGATCGGAACTCCGCCAGCCCCTAGGCTATGCAATTATCGGCGGCTTGATCGTCAGCCAATTACTAACACTTTTCACAACGCCAATCGTTTATCTCTACTTCGATGGCATTACCCAGCGGCTGAAACAAAAGCGGGCAGGAATTACAGGTCATTAAAAGCCTAGTTGGTATGACGCTGGAATAAAAAAAGTATCACTGAAATCCGCATGGAGATGCATGCGTCAAACTTTCAGGATCGCGCGTTCCAAGGCGGTTTTTTAGCGCGATGCGCGTGATGGGTATCTGACAATTTTTTAAAGGCAAGCAGGGCTGGGGGGACATGCAGCGTAGAGGGTTTCAAACCAAACCCAAGAACTGAAATCTCCACGATTTACATCAAATTAATATCCGCAAGAGCAGCTTGAGTTAGTGGTATGAGCTGTTGGATACGTTGCAAAGTAGCTTCACGTTGGATGTTATCGTTATCCTTATGTTCTGCTGTACGAAACTCATCTGCGAGAGCAAGAAATCCCAAGGTGGCTGTAGCTCCTACTGAGCGGTGAGCGGATGCTTTCCAAGCTGCCGCGTCATCATCGGATATCGCCTGTTGCATAACAGCTATACGCGTTCCAATTTCTTCAAAGCAGCTACTGATTAAATCTCGATCTAATTCTAGTTCTCCAGTCAAACACTCAATCAGTTGGTTTTTATCGAGAATTTGCATAAGTGAGATTTTTTTTCAGGGTGCTGTATTTTTTGTGATTATTGCTTAGCAGAACTACGCAAGCTTAGTTCTTTGCTTGCGCGTCGCAAGGCATCAGTGATTGCCTTGCTGTTTATGGGCTTACATATATAGTCGTTCATACCTGCCTGCAAACAGAGTTCACTATCACCTTCGAGAGCATTTGCAGTCATTGCAATGATCCAAGGGCGTGACTCTTTAGAATATAGTTTGCAGATTTCTCGTGTGCACGTGAGTCCATCCATTTCGGGCATTTGAACATCCATGAAGACAACATCAAATGGATGACGGTTGATCGATTCGAGAGCTTCAATTCCATTGTTAGCTATTTCTGTTGTGTAGCCGAGACGTCCAAGAAGAAGTTGAGCAACGCGTTGGTTGATGGGTAGGTCCTCGGCTAGTAAGATTCTGAGCGGGTGATCTTTGGCAAGATTGGATTCTGTGGAGCCTTCTGATTTTACATTGTCACCTGATAATTGCGGAGTTTGAAATATTTCAACCAGAGCTTCGAAAAGAGCTACAATCTTGGTTGGTTTGACGAGTGTTTTAGAAACGCTCGAGCCATTGAAACCTTTGCTTTCATCTCCCAAGGAGGTAAGAGCTAATAGGGGAAGTTGACTGCGGTTGTAGCGCTTTCGGATTTCCGAAGCCAGTTCATAGCCATCCATTTCAGGCATTTGGACATCCAGAATAACTAGGTCAAATTTCTCTCCTTTGTCCAAGTGTTCTAGTGCTTCTTTACCGGAGGCTAAAGCTAGGGGAATCATGCCCCAATTCTTGATCTGTAGG